>VBEI01000136.1:9910-29587 GCA_005882715.1 Chloroflexota bacterium
ACCACATCTGCCTGCACCCAGGCCTGTCCCGCACCGCCGCAGTTCGTCGAACTACCCGTGGCGATGAGCGTGATCGTCGGCTGCGCGGCCCCGGTCCGCATGCCTTGTACGCTGTATGTGTTCGTCGCGCTCAGGTAGAAGCCGTTGTAACTCCCGGGGAGATACTGATACGTGCTGCTCGTCACGTTCGGGAACCAGGTGTTCACGTTCTTGTAGGCGACCTGCAGTCCCGCCTCCGCGGCATAGAAGGCCCGAACGTCGCAATCGGATCCCAGAATCAGGCGGTTTTCGACGACTGCGAGGTCGAAGAGCGCAACGCCGAGCAGGCTCAGCACGAAGACAGTGACCAACGCCCCGATGATGATGCTTCCGCGCGAATCGAACCGGCACGCCGGTCGGAGTCGGCCTTTGGCGTGCCCAACACCCGCGAAACAATTGATTGAAATGAATCGGCGGGGTCCCAGCATCATCGACTTCACTGGTTTCGAGGCCCGGCTGACGTAGAGTAGAATGCGCGACGCCCAGGGCCGTCGGTCACCACGTCACCACTCCGCCGATACCGAGCGGCGCGGCTCGAGCTTGTACTTCTTGATCCGGTACCAGAGGCTCTGCTCGCTGACGCCGAGGAGCTTCGCCGCTCGCGCCTGCACGCCATTCGAGCGTCGCAGGGCCTCGAGGATGAGGCGCCGCTCCACGTCTCCCAGAGCTTCGTCGAGCGGGCGACTGACGTCTGCCGTCGCTTCGGCGGCGTGCTCGGTGGCGCACCGTCGGATCTGCGGAGGCAGATGTTCAGGCAGCACGGTGCCGTCCGAGAGAAGCAGGGCGCCTTCGATCACGTGCTGCAGCTCGCGGATGTTCCCCGGCCAGCCGTAGGCCCACAGACACCGCAGGGCCTCGGCGGAGATCGATGCGGTCGCTCGCGAGAGGTGCTGCCGCGCCCGCTCGACGAACGTCGAGATGAGCTCCGGAAGATCTTCGATACGCTCCCGGAGCGCCGGGATTTGCAATCGCACCCCCTGCAGGCGGTAGAACAGATCGAGGCGGAACTGGCCGGCGGCGACGAGCTTGTCGAGATTGCGGTTCGTCGCAGCGATGACGCGCACATCGACATCGATCGAGCGGTTGCCGCCCACGCGCTCGATCTTCCGCTCCTCGAGCGCTCTCAAAATCTTGGCCTGCATCGCGAGCGGCATATCGCCGATCTCGTCGAGAAAGAGCGTGCCGCCGTTCGCGGCCTCGAACCGGCCGCTCCGGGTCCGGATGGCCCCGGTAAAAGCGCCCCGTTCATGGCCGAACAGCTCGGACTCCAGCAGCCCCTCCGGAATGGCGGCGCAATTGACGGCGACCAGCGGTCCGTCTTTTCGCACGCTCGTTCGGTGAATCGCCTGCGCCAGCAAGTCCTTGCCGGTGCCGCTCTCGCCTTCGATCAGTACCGAGACATCCGTGCGCGCCACCCGCTGCACGGCGTGCAGCACACGAACGAACGCATCGCTTCTTCCGACGAGGCCTTCGAGGCCAGCCGTCTGCGCCGCTTGGAGCGCGGCGACTTGCTGCTGCAGGCGCCGACGCTCGAGCGCACGCGCCACGACGACCTCCAACTCAACCATGTTGAGCGGTTTGGTGAAGAAGTCGTACGCGCCACGGCGCAGCGCCTCGGTGGCTGTCTGCCGGACACCGAAGCCGGTCATGGCAATGATCGGGATGTCCGGCGCCAGCTCCCGGCACGGCCTGATCGCATCGAGCCCGTCGCCGTCGGTAAGCTTGAGATCGAGTAGGATCACGTCATACGAAGACCCCCGGATACGCTCGAGGAGCGGCGCGATACCGGTCACAACCTCG
This sequence comes from Chloroflexota bacterium, assembly GCA_005882715.1. GTDB lineage: Bacteria > Chloroflexota > Dehalococcoidia > SM23-28-2 > RBG-16-64-32 > CF-163. The sequence continues at coordinate 11,750 of VBEI01000136.1, forward strand.
GCCTGGTGCTCCTTGCGCAGCATGGCCTCGCGGAGGACGAAGGCGAGCTCTTGATCATCCTCGACGATGAGAATCCGCGCGCTCATCGCGCGACGACCTCCGCCGACGTCTCGGCGCGTGGCAGCTCGACGACGAAAGTCGTCGCCGCACGCCCATCGCTCACGAGCTTGATCGTGCCGCCGTGGGCTTCGGTCACCTGTCTCGCGATGGCGAGCCCGAGTCCCGTGCCCCGGGGCTTCGTCGTGAAGAACGGCTCGAACACCCGCTCCTGCAGGTCGATGGGAATGCCGACTCCGTAGTTCGTCACGTCGATCTGCACCGTGCCGCCGTGCGTCGCCACCGCTCGGACGATAACCGTACCGTCGCCAGCCTCAAAGGCGTTGGTGAGCAGGTTCGAGAAGACCTCGGCGAGCAGCACGGAATCGCCGAGGATCGGGGGGACAGGGTGCTCGAGCGCAAGGGTCGGCCGGTGGCCCGGAAGCGCCGCGACGACGTCCTGAAGCAACAGAGAAATCGATACCGACTCTGAGATGAGGGGTGCGGCATGGGTCAGCATCAGAAGCTTTTGAACGAGCCGCTCCTGACGGTCGAGTCCTCCGATGATCTTGTCGACGTACTCGCGTCCCCGATGGTCGGGTTCCAAATCCTGCTGGAGAAACTCGATGAGGCCCCGGATGGTCGCGAGCGGCGTGCGTACCTCGTGAGCGACCCTGGCCGCCAGCGCGCCGAGAAGCGCGAGCTGATCTGCACGCTTGATCTGCTCGCGAATGCGCCGCTTCTCCGTCGCGTCACGGAACAACAGCACGAGCGACTGGCCACGGTCATGGTCCTGCGCCGTCACGTCGAGCACGAGTCTCCGCCCTGTCCCGGTCGTCGCCGCGAGTTCGCATCGTGCCACGGCGTGATCATCGCTTCGCGCCTTCGCGAGTAAGCGCGCGAGCGGTCCGTTGCCCGCTTCGAGCGGAAAGACGCCGTCGTCGCTGAGCAGTGGCCGCCCACGAAAGCGCTCCAGGGCCGCACCGAGCAGCGTCTCCGCGGCGGGATTGAACGAGATGAGGGAATCGTCGGTACCGAGCAGGAGCATCCCCTCAGGCAGCTTCGTAAGGATGTCGCTGTCGGAGACGAAGCGGTCGACGGAGAGCGTGAGCCGACCGACCGCGGCATCCAGCACGCCGAGCTCATCCAGCATCGGTCGGTTCGGCGTATTCGCGGCGGGCGGCGCGGCCGCCTCGGCCCGCTCGATGATCAGCCAGATGCGCCGCGTGAGTCGTAGCCCGAGCAGAAGTCCCGCGACGGCGGCCAGTGCCCCGGCCACGATCGCCGTGCTGAAGAGAACCCCAGCCACCGGAGCCGTCCGCGGCTGCGCGCCAAAGACGAACGGGCGCTGGATGTAGAGCACCGCGAGCGCGCTACCGGTCGCGCAGACGGCCATGACGAGGGCCAGGATGATCCAGAGGTGCAACGTCAGGCGATACCGCCGCATCGTCGGGTTCACTTAAGGCCACCTTTGATCGCTTGCCCGAGGCTGAAGATCGGCAGATACAGGGCAAAGATGACGCTTCCCACGATGCCACCCATGACGACGATCATGATCGGCTCGATGAGCGTCGCCAGCGTCGAGACCATGTTGTCGACCTGCTGTTCGTAGTACCCGGCGGCCTTGCCGAGCATCGACGCCAGGGAGCCGCTCTCCTCGCCGCTGGCGACAAGCTGGGTGATCATGCCTGGAAATTGTCCGGTGTCACGGAGCGCGTCAGCGAGAGTGGCGCCATCCCGGACACGCTGCATCGTCATGGCAACCGCCTTTTCGATGACGCGGTTGCCGGCAACGCGGGTGACGGTGTCAAGAACGTCCATCAGCGGCAGGCCGCTCTGGAGCAGCAGGCCCATGGTGCGACAGACCCGGGCCATGATGGCCTTCCGGATCAGCGTTCCGAAGATCGGCACGCGGAGCTTCAAGGCGTCCAACACGTCTCGTCCTGTCTCCGTTCTGGCGGAGAAGTACGCAAGGATGCCGAGGGCGACCAGCGCCGCCAGCGCGACTACCGTGTAATCGCGGAATGCGTGGCTGATGCCGATCAGCACGAGGGTCGGCGGCGGTAACTTCGCATTCGCTCGCGTATACACGTCCTCGAAAACGGGGACGATCTTGAGAATCATCACGACGACAATGAGAACCGCCGTCACGAGGATGACCGCCGGGTACGCGATCGCCCCCCTCACCCGGCGGCGCAGGTGGGCGGTCTTTTCGAGATAGACCGTCAGCGTATCGAGCACGATGGGCAGCGTGCCGCTCACCTCGCCGGCCCGGACGACAGCGACATAGAGTGTGTTGAAGATCCGGGGATACCGCGCGAGCGCATCGGCGAAACTGGCCCCCTCTGTGAGCGACTTCTGCACGTCGTCGATGACGCGGGCGAAGCGGCGGTCCGTCAACTCCCGACCGAGCGCGGTGAGGATGCGGACGAGATGGATGCCTGCATCCAGCATCGCCGCGAGCTGTCCCGTGAACAGGAGGAGCGTTCCGAGTCTGACACCGCGTCTGGTCGCCATCGCGATCGACCCGCGCAGCGCGTCGGCCACCGACCCTGAGGCCTGATCCGTCGTTGCGCGCAGCGAGACGACCAGTTGTCCCTGCTTCCGGAAGCGCTGCACGGCCTCATTGTGATCGTCCGCCTGCAACCGCCCGCGCCCGATCGCGCCCGCACGGTCGACGACCTCGTATTCGAAGGTCGGCATCGCTATTCCTGATCCGCGACCACGGCGAGGACTTCTTCGAGTGTGGTCACTCCGCTGCGGACTTTCCGGAGACCGCTCGCCTGAAGCGAGCCCATGCCGGTGTCCATCGCGTGCTTTCGGATGGTATCGGCATCCACGCCTTGGAGGACCATGCCCCGGATCTCCGCCGTGATCGGGAACAGCTCGTAGATCGCCAGCCGACCGGAGTAGCCCGTGTTGCGGCAGTTCTTGCACCCGCGGCCGCGATAGAACGTCTCGGGTATGTCGAAGCCAAAGAGCTCTCGTTCGTCGGCGGTCGGCGCATACGGCTCTCGACAGTCGCGGCAGATCTTGCGCACCAGCCGCTGCGCCGCCGCTAGGTTCACGGCGGAGGCGACGAGAAATGGCTCGACGCCGATGTTGACGAGACGGGTGAGCGTCGACACAGAGTCGTTCGTGTGGAGCGTCGAGAACACGAGGTGGCCGGTGAGGGCGGCTCGGACGGCGATCTGAGCCGTCTCCGCATCCCGTATCTCGCCGAGCATGATGATGTCCGGGTCCTGACGGAGAATCGAGCGGAGCGACCTCGCGAAGTCGAAGCCGATCTCTGCCTTGACCTGGACCTGCTGGATCCCGGGCTGGCGGTACTCGACTGGATCCTCGACGGTCACGATGTTCTTGCGTGGCGACTTGATCGCCTTCAGCGCGGTGTGGAGCGTCGTCGACTTACCGCTTCCGGTCGGCCCTGTCATGAGGACCATTCCCCATGGCCGACGGATCGCCTCGCGAAACACCCCGAACTGTTCCGCCTCGAAGCCGAGGCTCTCGAGGGTGTAGTGCTGGACGACGGCCTCCTTCTGGAGGAGGCGCATGACGATCTTCTCCCCGAAGAGCGTCGGCAGCGTCGAGACGCGGAGATCGATGTGCGTGCCGACGATCCGCGCCGAGAAGCTGCCATCCTGCGGGAGACGCCGCTCGGCAATGTCGAGACGGGAGAGGATCTTCACCCGCGAGACGACGGCGAGGTGCAGCTGGCGAGGGACCTCTAGCAGGTCGTAGAGCAAGCCATCGATCCGATAGCGGACGCGAGTGCGGTCGTCGTAGGGCTCGATATGCACGTCGGAGGCGCCGTCAGCCGCCGCGCGCGTGAGGACGTAATTGACGAGCTTCACCACGGGCGGGTCGTCGGCTTGCGTCCGCAGTTGTTTGATGTCGACGGTATCTTCGGTCGCTGGCGACTCGGACACGAGGCTGATGCCGAGGTCCTGTCGCAGGATGTCGTCGACGTTCTCGCGGACGGCGGCGCGATAGTGCCTGTCGATCGCGGCCTTGATGTCCACCTCCGGCGCGATCTTGAAGTCGACCTCGAGGCCCGTGACGCGCCGGATGTCGTCGACGGCGATAACGTTCAGTGGGTCGGCGGTGGCGACGACGATGCGGCGGGCCGAGCGCTCCATCGCGATGACGACGTTTTGGCGCGCAACGTCCTCTGGAATGATTTTCACGACGTCGACGTCGAGCTGAGCGAGCCCGCCCTGTCCCACCAGCGCCCGATCGAACTGCCACGACAGGACCTCGAGCACCGTCTGCTCGGTGAGGAAGCCGAGGTCGACGAGCACCTTGCCCAAACGCTGCCCCGTCCGGCGCTGCCGGTCGACGCCGGCAGCGATCTGTTGCGGCGTGATTAGGCGACGGTGGATCAGAATGTCGCCGAGCCCGTCGTCACTTCGTCTCTTCAGGTTTGCGTTGTCGCGCGAGCACGTTGAGGTTCTGCTGGGCACCAGCATGTCGCGGATTCAACTGGAGGGCACGCTGTAGCGCTCGCGTGCCCGCGGCGACGTCGCCACCCAGGACGAGCACCACGCCGAGGTCGTTCCACGCATCGGCATCATCGGGCGTCAGGGCCAGCGCCTGTTCGAGCAGCGACCGTGCGCGCTCGCGGAGTCCGAGCGCGGCCGCTTCTCTTGCCTGCGCGATGCGATCCGCGGCGGACGGCGCGGATCGCGTGACGTCCGCCGCGGCGCTGTGGGCCGACGCTGCAGTCGCCGGCGGGTGCAGCTGCGCGTGGCCCGCGACAGTGATCGCCACCAGGGTCGCGACGGCGAGCGTACCCATCAGGGACGCACCGAGAACAGGACGGCAGCGCCGGCGAGCCTCACCGAGCCGCGGCGGCGGGCTTTCCTGGATGGTCGCCGCGGAGCCGCGCAGCGCGTCCACCGCTCGCAGTCGGTCGTCCAGGCGGCTCATCGCGGACCGTCGAGAATCGTCGGACCGAATCGCCCGGCCACGACGCGCGCGAGCGCCAGCGTGGTTCGGGGGCCCAGGAGGCCGTCTTCTGGCAACCCCACTGCCCTCTGAAAGCCGCGCACGGCTCGGCCGAGTCGGGGTTCGTACGTTGTGGGCAACGGTTCCGTGAGGTAGCCCAACTTGTAAAGCCGCAGCGCGACGGTGGCGATGACCGTGGGCGTCGCTTCGCGGAGCGGATCGGCGGGCAGCTGGTCGACGTTCCGCCAGAGGATCCACACGCCCATCGGAGGGGTGGCGCCGAGGCGCTCGGCGCCGTCCCGGATCTCCTCGCCAGCGGGGCCGAGGAGAGTGATGGCATCGCCTTGCGCACGGCGCAGAAGATAGAACTGTTCACCACCCGTCCCGCGCAAGACGAGGAGCCCCGGGAGGCCGATGGCGCGAAGCTCGGCCAGTGAAGGCTGCGGCAGGTACGTTGCGGAGAGTTGGTACCGCTCGGCAACGGCCACGACGTCAGGCAGTCCATTCGATCTTGACCACGTCGCCATCGCGGTTGTTACATCGTCGGGGATGCCCCACAGGCGAATCAGTTCTCCAAGCAACGATGCCGCCGAAGAAGCCGCCTCGGACCGCGCAGGACTCGACATGACGGGATCGGCTGTCGCGGAAACGATCGGCGGCGGCGCCGGCGCGATCGATACAGTGGTTTCCGAACCCGTCGCGCGGACGTCCGCCGTCGCGGCCGGAACGCCTAGCGAGGCGTGCGACGTCGGATTCCGCGCGTACCGCCAGTGGACGGTTCCCGCGCCGACACCGACCGTGATACCTACCGCCGCTGCAGCAACTGCAACGGGACGGCGCCAGACGCGCGCGCGCAACGTCACCGGATTTCGTCCCCAGAGGTTTCGGATCGCCAGTCTGACGAGGCGGTCGTCGATGACGCGGGCGCCTGTGCTATAGGCCGCGAGCAGCGCCCGGTCGCAAACGAGATTCACCACGCGCGGCGTGCCGCGGCTGCGGCTGTAAATGCGCGCTATCGCTGCCCGCGTGAACGGCATGCTGCCGGCAAGCCCGGCTGCGCGCAGTCGATGCTCGATGTAGCGGAATGTCTCATTTCTCGAGAGCGGCTGGAGTCGGCAGCGAATGCCGATGCGCTGGTCCAACTGCCGCAGCTCGCGGCGCCGCAGGCGGTCCGCGAGCTCCGACTGGCCGGCGAGCACGATCTGGAGCAGTTTGCGGCTCGGTGTCTCGAGGTTTGACAGGATACGGATCTGCTCGAGCGCCTCAATACTCATCTGCTGCGCTTCGTCGAGAATGACCACCACGGTTCGGCCCGCAGCGCCCGCCGCGAGCAGATGTTCGACTAGAACCAACATCAACTCCGCCCTGGTGGCGCCGCGCCGCTCGAGCCCGAGGTCGTCGAGAATCGCGCCAAGCAGCTCGGTGTCCGAGAGGTGCGGGTTCAGGATGAGCGCGCTCTGCACGTCTTTCGGAAGCTCCTGAAGCAACGCCCGGCACAGCGTCGTCTTGCCGGTGCCGACGTCTCCGATGAGCGCCATGATCCCCTTCTGGCTGGCGATGCCGTACAGCAGCGAGGTGAGAATGTCGTGGTGCCCTCGGGACCGGAACAGGAAGCGCGGATCAGGGGTTAGGACGAACGGCGAAGCGTCGAGACTGAAGAACCTTTCGTACATGCGTGCCCTAGGACCGGCGGCCCGGAGTAACCACGCTCGGCGTGACGATGATGACCATTTCCGAGGAGTCACTGCTAAGCTCGCGGCTCTTGAAGAGCCAGCCCAGGATCGGAATCCTGCCCAGCGCAGGGACCTCCCGCACCGTGCTCAGGTCGTTCTCGACGATGACGCCGCCAATCACGAGTCGCTCGCCCTCCCGAACGATCACCTCGTTTTCGGCTCGCCGTTTGAAGATCGGGGGGACGCCCAACACAGAGCGGGTGAAATCGGGCTCGTTGTTTTCCACCAGGATCTTCATCCGGATCCGTGTGACATCGCCCTCTCGGATGACCTTCGGCGTCACCTCGAGCTTAACGAGAGCGTCTCTGAACTGGACCTGAGTGCCGCCGAAGCCGGTTTGGGACACATAGGGGATTTCAAACCCGCGAGAGACCACGGCCTTCGCATTCTCAATAGTGACCGTCTTCGGCTCCGACACCGTCCGGGCCTTGCCTTGGACCTCGAGCGCCTGAATCGCCAAGTTGATGTTGAAATTTTGAGCGACGATGCCGAAGAGCAACCCCAGCGCGGGATTCGCGAGCGTTGGCAGGAACGCGGTGGGGAGATTTACGACGTTGCCGCCTGTGGGCAGGCCCGTCCCGGGGTCGACGGGAAGAAACCCGCCTCCAGGGTTGAAGTTCGGGTTCGGAGACCTTTGGATGGCGCCCGTCCCGGTGGCCGGTGCCGATGGCACGCCGGTTCGGGTGTCGAGCGGCTGTGCGACGCCGCGGCCCACCAGCACACTGCGACTACTGTTGCGCTCCACGAACGAGCCGCCCCACTGGACGCCGAGCTGCTCAAGTGCGTTGCGGTTGACAATTACCATCTGCGCCACGATCTGGACCTGGGGCAACGGAATATCGAGCTGGTCTTTGACGAGGCGTCGGATGCGCTCGACGTCGGCGGCATAGTGTCGGATGAAGACCGAGTTCGTAGGCTTGTGGGCGCGGACGGTCAGCCCCTTCGCCAGGACGTCGGTGGCAGGAATGCCGGGCTGAGCACGCGGACCACCGGCTGGTGGATAGATCGCCTCGCCTTCCGACGGGATATTCACGGGCGGCGGCGGCGCGAAGATCCCGGCTGGCGGGATTGGCGGGACGAGGCCTTCGGGCGGAATGCCGAGGATGCCCTGCAGCGTCTTCGCAATCTCCTCGGCGTCCGCGTAGGAGAGCCGGATCGTGTCCTCCCGTAGCGGCCCTCGGGCTTCGAGTTCATGCAGTTCGAGCTCGAGCTTTCGTGCGGCGAGTACTTTTTGCCGTGTGTCGGCTTCTTCCCGCACCCGCGCCTGATCGGCTTTGGCGCGCACGTCTTCGGCGTCCCGCGCGACCTTTCGTCCCGCCTCTTCCTCCTGCCGCAGCCGGTCTTGGCTCGTTACCAGCAACACTCCGTCGCGCGCCGTGCATACGAGGCGCGACGAGTGAAGGATCGCTTCGAAGGCGTCCCGGACGGGGAGGTCGTACAGGCTCACGGTCACGAGGCTCGTCACGTCGGACGTCACCAGTAGATTCAGGCGATATCGCTCTGCCATGAGCCGCAGCGTGGTCGCCACGTCGGCTCCTCTGAGCTCGAGTGTGGTTCGATCTGTGGGAAGGCGCGGTCCGCACGGCCCGAACTCCTGCGCCGCCAGGTGGCCGCCGGGAACAAGGGCGAGCAGTGTGGCGATTCCGAGAAAGGACAGGGTCCGCGCGGTCATTGTGATCTCCTCTCCCTGGCTCGGGAGGTCTGGTCGATAGCGAAATCGGCGAGCGGCACCGTGCGCCGGGTTCCGTCGGGCTGCCGCAACACGACGTGGCCCTTGGCGATGTTGTCGACGCGGTGGCCATCGACGACGTCAGCGACCTTGACGATCTTCTGATTCACAATCGCCAGATAGCCGCTCGGGAACTCGAGAATCCCCGATACCGAAATCGGTGTCGGGGGCGCAGCTACGTCATTCGACACGCTCGGCTGCCGGCCGGCCACCGCCGCGCGCACCGGACTCGACCGCCCGATCGCCACGAACGCGAAGGGATCGCGGAGCGTCTCCGGTGATGTCGGCCGCTGTGCGGCGGCCGGCAACGTGAGCGTTGCCGTCGTGGCGGGCACCGCCACGGTGCTCCGATCAGCCGTGAGCGCCCGCTCGACAATCGCGCGCCCCTGCTCCGACAACTCCATCGAGGTCAGCCTGAATTGCGCGCGCAGTTCGTCACGCGGCCGACCCTGAGAACCGGTGTCCTTCGCCTCCTTCGGCACCTCCACCACGACGTCCTCGAGCACGGCGCCCTCAGCCTCGATCCGGCTCGCCAAGTCTTTGAGGTCGCGGAATCGCGTCGACACACCGACGGTGTGCCAGGACTTCCGGAACTTGTCAGTGTTGCCGCGCTCGAGCGGGCCAATGCTCACGACCTTGATCTGCTCGCCATGGGCGAGATCTGCCAAGCCTCGGAGAAATATGGAGGGATCGGTCCGATCCGGGCTCCACCGCATCTCCTTCAGCAGAGCAACGTGGCCGCGCAGCTCCTGAGCGATCTTTTCCTTCTGCGCCGCGAGCTCGGCACGGAGTCGCCGCTGCTCGGTCTGTGCCTGAGTCGACAATGCACCGAGCGAATGCCAGTACTTCATCTCCCAGGCCAGGCCGGTGATCAGGAGCAGCGGTAGCAGTATCCAGGCAATGGGCAGCAGGCGCGGGCTCATGACCGGCGCTCGGACAGCGTGATCTCCACGTGCAGCAGTGGCGGTCCCTCCTGTGCCTGCTCGGCCTGCGGTTTGATCTCCCATCGCTCGAGCTGGAACCGCCTGCTCACAGCGGGATCCCGCATGACACCCGCCATGAAGCTGGCGATCTCGAGCAACGGCGGGCTGCCCGCGATCTGCGGCGTCACGGCCTCGATCTGAAGCGTGACTTCCGGCGAAGCGGGCAGTTGCTGCTGCGCTTGTGTCTGCGGCTTTGCGACGGCCCGCCGAAGCGATACTCGGTGCAGCTTGAGGGCGGCGGGCGCCTCACGGCTCAGCGTGGCGAGTAGCTCCGTCCACCGGACCTGCCGCCGGGCCTCGGCGCTCATTGACGCGAGCTGGCCGCGCAGCACGGCCATGTCAGCCGTCGTCGTCGCAATCTCTTGCTCGAGCCGGGCGATTCGACGGAGATCCGCCGAATGCCGCCAGTATCGGGGCGCGAGCCCACCCGCGAGCACAAGGGCGAGAACTGTGACGCCCACCGCAAAAACTTTCAGCAGGCGCCTCGGCGCCCCCGGACCGACGAACCATTCGTATCGGCCATGGGCGATTTGCCCAGGACGGAGAAGATCGATCACAAACGTAGTCTTCATAGCCCTCTCAACGCGAGCCCGAAGGCCTGCACAAACTCGGGTCCGCCGTGTGCGTCATCGAGCGCGAACGGCAAGCCGGACGTCGCGACGACGCGGAACGGATCCAGGATCTCGAACGGTGCATCGAGCCCGACCGCGGTCGCCAGAGCACGAGGAAGCTGTGCCGTCCCGAGGGAGCCGCTCAATGCGAACCGGGGCAGGCTCTCGCGGTCGTACTCCGAGCGATAAAAGGCGAGAGACACTCGGATCTCATCGGCGATGCGCGCGACGGCAACGGGGTCCTGTGCGGCAACGTCGAGGTACCGAACGACGACGGGGCCCCGATCACTCAGCAGGCACAGTACCGCCCGCTGCTCACCGATGTCCGCAACGACGAGCAGCTGATCGGGTTCGAGCGCGGCAAGGTTGAGCGCCGCGTTGAGGAGCGCGAGCGGCTCGACGTCGAGAATGTGCAAATTGACCGCCGCCTGCTCGAAGAGCCTCGTACGTGCGTCGATCAGCCCGCGTGGAGTGCTGATCGCCAGCACCGAAGCGCCTTTCCGTGACCTCTTGAGCACCTGGACGTCGAGGACACCTTCCTCAGTCGGCAGAAGCCCGAACTCGCGACGCTGGACGTCGACGATCTGAAGAATACGGGCAGGCTGGACTGCCGGGAGCGGAAGCTGACGGATTACGATCGCCGGGCCACCAACCGAGCCGATAACCGCGCCGCCATTGGCGGAGATCTGAGCGAGCGTGGCGTGGATGGCCCGCGCGGTCTCGGCGGCATCGGCATTGGTGGGTACGGGCGTCGCGGCAGCGCCCATAATCCATAAACGGCGCCTGCTTCGCGCGAGGGCCAACGCCCTGATCGCGCCGGGCGAAATCTCAAGCCCGACTGCGCGTCTACGCCTAAAGCCAGCCTCAAACGAGGGCAGCCACAATGGACTACTCCCAGGCCCAAATGCAGAACTCTAAGACCCTCGCAATACGAGGGCGTGAGGCGCGACCGAGCGGGACCATACTTCTTTCATGAGAGATCGTCAAGAAATTTTTTTCGCACAGTGAGATTTATTTCTCGAAAATGCGGGCTCGCTTTCGGCTTTCAGGCCGAGCCGGGAATTTTAGAGGCACCCCGCCGAAAGAGGAATGTGACACGATGTCTCTGAGCGATGGGATCAAGTCCCCCTGGATGATGAAATCAGAGGTCTGCAGTTGGTCCAGCGCTCTCCGGCGCGCCTGCTCGAGGGATGCGCACGAAAGTCGTTGCCCCGTCGGCCTTTCGAAGCAAACCGCGGTCGCGTTGTCTCGGATCAATACCTCGCTACGCGTGACGAAGCTGCCGTCCCGGAACACGACGAGGCCTGGCTGACCACTGGACAGATCCCTTCCAAGCATCACGGATCTGCGGACATCGATACCCAGCAATGCGAGGATCGTCGGGGCGATATCCAGATGGCCGCCAGTTTCGTGTCGCACCCCCGCATGGCTTCCGTGGGGTAGCCGGACGATGAGCGGCACCCGCCTTCTTAAGAGCCATATCTCATGAGATCGTTGTTTCGCGTTCACACGTGCCGTGGCCGCGTCGATGTCACCAACGTAGCCCTTGTGGTCACCATAGAGGACGACGATGGACTCGTCCAATAGTCCGCTGCTACGCAGCAGACGGACAAGCTGCCCGAACGCTTCGTCGAAGTAGCGCACCGACTGAAGATAATCGCCGAGTTCGGAGCGCTGCAGGGTTCTGGGCAGGCGCAGGTGGCGGTGCTGCGGTGGCGTGTCGAACGGGTGATGGTTGGAGGACGAGACGAGAAACGCCATGAACGGACGTTTCTGCGCGACCACCCTCGGCACGGTTTGTTCGAAGAACAGATGATCCGCCATCCAACCGTTCACGCGCTCCTCGACGGCATAGCTGTCTTCGAAATACGAGCGCTGAAAGCCCAGCCGTGCATGGATCGTCTTCATGTTCCAGAAGCCACCGGCGGCGCCGCATGCGGATGCCGTGAAATAGCCTCGCTCCGTCAGGACCGCAGGGAGAGCGCGATACTGCCGGTCAGCATAGCGATACGAGACGGCCGCGCCGCGCACCGGATGGAGTGACTGCAGGGCCGTGAACTCGCCATCCGAGGTGCCGCCGGACCAGGTCTGGTCGTAGAAATCGACGAAGTGGAGGCTTTCCCTCGCGAATGCCGATAGGCTCGGCGTCACGAGAGCGCCGCCAATGACCAGGTCGAGCGGATACGAGCTGAGCGATTCGGCCTGGATCAGGATGACGTTGCGGCCGGCGGCGACACCGAAGAGCTCGGATTTCGGCGCCATCTCCCGACTCGCGAGAAACTGGACGACTCGCTGGTATTGCGGCGCTCCAACGGCGGCCGGGTCCGGGGAGAGTCGATACCGAACCCCGGCATAAATCCGCGGGTCTGTCGCCACCGCCGCTCGAATCGACAGAATGATCGCGAAGCCGATCGTGAGCAGCCCTGCGGCGACCACGAGCCGGCCAGAGAGATGGGTAGCCGGGTGTGGAAGTCGGCCGTAGAAGGCAACGACGATGGCGCCGGCGATGACGTCGGCGAAGTAAAGGCCATCGGAGAGACGGAGTAGGCGCGCGACGCTCGGCAGGACGTCCAGCAGCTGATGGGCGTATGCGACTTCCGCCAGGGCAATCGAATCGCCGAACACACGCTGATGCAGGACGTCGGCCACGACGACAGCCGAGACGCCGAAGTCGAGCACGACAGCGATCGCCACGCGACCGCGCGCAGGAAGCAGGACTAATGGAGAGGCGACGAGCGCAAGGACGCCAGCACACATGAGGACGAGCAGCGCAAACGAGGATCCGTCAGCGATGCTCGCGGCGAGCAGACTCAGCTTCGCGAGGACGAACACGAGCGCCGCGGCAGACATGGCGACCTCGCCGATCAACCATCTCGACGCAGCTGTCTTTAGTCGTTCGCTCACGTCGCTTGTGCGTGATGGGCGTTGAAACACGCACGTGATCGCGACGTCTCGATCGCCGATGACGCACAGCGTGAGGCGCCGGGCGCATGATCTGCCCGGCGCCTCCCACCAAGACTCACATCCTTCCTAGCACCCGACGAGTCCGTTGCCGTCGTTGAAGTTGCATTGCGTCGTCACGACCCCACCGGCGCTAATTGCGATTTGCGCGACCAGGCCCGCGACGTTCGTGGCCGCCTGCCCAGTCGCAACGATCGGTCCGCCGCCCCACTGGTTCCCGTTAAGCGTGATGTCGGTTACTGTCACCGCCCAGCGCCCGTCACCGGTGAGGCCTCCGGAACCCAGACCATTCCGGGAGGACGCGTATGCCAGCTGGCTCGGGTTACAGGTAGTGGTCTGAAGGCAGCCCTGCACCGAGGTCAGCACACCGCCGACGAGCGCCTTGGCCTCGGCCAAACGCGCGTCGCGCGCGTACCCGAGATACAGCGGCACCGCCACGGCGGCCAGGATGCCGACGATCAGGACCACGATCAGCAGCTCGACGAGCGTGAACCCTTCCTCGCCTCTCAGAACCTTCTTCCTCGGACCCCTCATCATCCTCAGCATTCGTCATCCTCCCTTGGCGTCTCCGCCGTTTGTCGGCTTCGCTCTCCCGGCCGAGCGCTGCGAGAGAGCGCAAGTGTCATGCCGAACATGCTCGCTGGCCTCGAACGCGATGATCCATTGAAAGTTGCGGACTTCCGCGATGACGCGGGTGGATGCGATGCACACGAGCATGGATTTTTAAAGGTAGTCTCAATTTCACGAGGCGTCGCCGGAGTGACGCCGCGTCATTGCTGCGCCGCGAACATTTGGGCTACGCCTGGTCGCGTTTTCATCTACAATCCCGACGCCGTGTCGTTCTCTATCAAGCTCGAGACGCTTCATCCTGCACTTGGTCGACTGCTCGCGCTCATGGTCGACCGTGGCGCTACTGATCTTCTCGTCGATGCCGATCGCCCCGCGAGCGTGAGGATTTTCGGCGCGCTCGTTCGGGTCGATGACGTCTGTCCGTCGGCGGACGACATGCGCCGAATGATCGAGAATCTCCTTAGCCCCGACCAGCAGCAGGACTTCACTCGGAACCAGGACTTCGACTTGTCGTTCGAGGTGGAGCGGCTGGCCCGCTTTCGATGCTCACTCTACCGACAGCGCGGAACGCTCTGCCTCGCCGTCCGAGCACTGCCGCTCGTCATTCCGTCACTCGACAGTCTCGGACTCCCGCCGGTCGTCTCGGACCTCGCCATGCTCCCGCGCGGCCTCGTCCTCGTGACAGGCCCGAGCGGAAGCGGCAAGTCGACGACGCTGGCCGCGATGATCGCGCGTCTCAACGAGACGAGCCAGAAGCACGTCATCACGATTGAGGACCCACTGGAGTTCCTTCACGTCGACAAGCGCAGCCGCGTGGATCAGCGCGCTGTCGGCACCGATACTCCGTCGTTCGGACGCGCGCTCCGCAGCATCGTCCGGCAGAACCCCGACGTGATTCTCGTCGGCGAGATGCGTGACCTCGACACCATGCAGACGGTGCTCTCGCTCGCGGAAACCGGGCAGCTCACACTGGCGACGCTTCACACGAACTCCGCAGCAAAAACGATCAATCGCATCATCGACGCCTTCCCGGGTGAGCGGCAGCCGGAGGTGAGATCGCAGCTCGCGCTGTCGCTGGAAGCCGTCATCAGCCAGACCTTGCTGCCGCGAATCAATGGTGGGCTGGTCGCGGCGGCTGAGGTCCTGATCGCCACCGGCGCCGTGAAGACGATGATCCGCGAAGGACGGCTTCACCAGATCTACGCGACGATGCAGGCGAGCCAAAACATCGGTATGCGGACAATGAACCAGACACTGGCCGACCTCGTCATGCGTAACGCTGTCTCGGTCGAGGAGGCGTGCGCTCGCTCCAGTGATGTGAAGGAGCTGCGCCTGCTCATCCACCGATGACGGTTCGACTGGGAGCGCTCGTGCTGCTCGTCTTCACCGCGTGCGCGACGACCGTGCCGGTACAGCGCGCGACTGAAGGGCCGACGGCGGACGAGGTTTGGCGAGCGCGGTTCGCGATCGGTTACGGCCGCGCGCCCACGTTCGACGAAATCACCGCATGGAAGGAGCAGGTTCAGGAGCGGGTGACGGCATATCTCGGGCGTCATCCCGACATCGCCGCCTCGCCGCGCGCCAGCCAGTTCCGCTTTCACCGGCGGATCGCCGTCGGTATGACGAAAGAAGAAGTCGTTCTCCTGCTCGACCGGCCCGAGGCGACGACATCCGACGAGGCCGCGATGCGAGCAGCCGCAGCGCAGTTCTGGCCGGCCATCCAGCCGCACGCCCGCGAGATGTGGGTCTATTCGCCTGGCTGGCAGCTTTATTTCGACGGTGACCGCCTGGTCGACGTGACGGTCAGCGACCGGGATCCGCTGTAGCGACCGTAGAACACTTTGGAGGCAAAGGAGTCCTGTTATGACGACGCCGCGAACCGCGGTAGCGCTCTTCGGGATCTGTGTGGGCTTGGCCGCTTGCACGACGGTCTTCTACGAGAAACACGGAGCAAAGACGGCGGACGTTACCCAGGATTTCCTGGAATGCCAGGAAGCTGCGCGTGAAACGCGCGTCGACCGCGTCTCCAGCGTCGCACGTACGATCAACGTTGTGCTCCGGGACATCGACATCGACCCGGCAACCTTTGACGCCTGCCTGAAAAAGCGCGGGTATACTTCCTCCCTTCCCCGCGACTGAATGTGACGCGCCCTTCGTCGTGCCGAGAACGCCATGGGGCGTGGATACTGCGATGTTTGGTCTTGCTCGTTGCGCTCGGACAGCCGCGGCTGCACGGTAACGTAACGGCGTTATGCAAACCTCGCGAAGCGCCGCAGGAACCCGCTTGGCCCGTTCACGTAGTCGCGTTTGAACGTTCCGACAAACGCCTCGGCCAAATCCGTTGCTCTCCGGGCTGTACGCCTACGCCGGCGTCGTGATCGGCACCAGGCCGAGCTCGTGGGCGTAGAGCACCGTGGCCGTCGCCGAGTATTGCGGGCCGTTGTCGCTGAACCATTGCACCGCGTGCGGCGCCTTGAGCATCGCCTCGCCAAAGCGCGCCCAGAGCATGCGATCCATCAAGGCGCGCTAAGTGAAGTTCATCGTGCCTGACTACCAGCTGTGAGACCGACTGACCGCGCACCATGACGCGTTCGTGGCCGCCTGTCCAACGCCTTGAAGGTCCAGCGAAATGGGCGGGCGGAGCGGTTCCAGTGACGAATGAAGTGTTGGATGCGGGCCGCGCGAAGCCGGTAGGCTGTATCGCTCGCGCGCGTGAGGACCTGGCGTTCCAAGATGCTGAACCAGATTTCGGTTTGGTTCAGCCACGAGGCATGGAGCGGAAGGAACTCGAACCGCACACGGCCCTGCTGAGCGGCGAGCCACGCGCGGATCTCTGGTGTTGTGTGAATCGACAGGTTGTCCAAGACGACGACCAAGCGGCCGTGGGGGTAGCGGCCACGGAGTGCCTTGAGAAGTTCGAGGAACTCGCGCCCACTCCGTCATCGCCGCACGCGCGCCAGCACGCGGCCCGACCGGACGTGGAGGCCCGCCAGAATCGCGAGCACGCCATGGCGCCGGTAGTGCTCTTCCTGGCGCGCCGGCCGACCCGGACTCGCTGGGCGCCCGGGATGCAGACGCTCGAGAATTTGCACTTGGGCAACCGCTGGAGCGCGCTTCGTTCGCTTCGCGTCAGTCGCAGCGGCCGAGCACGGTGTCCACCGTTCTTGATGCGCCCCAGGGTATCTCACGGTCGCGCTACCCTGGGGTCGAACTTTCGGGACACGGCACTAGTTCGGCGTCACGAGCGCCCGGAAGCCGGCCCCGCCGCTGTCCGGTGGCCCGAGCTTCACGGGCTGCGTGGACGCGACGCCGCCCACCCGGCGCATCAGCAACAGCGCGGTGTCCCCCTCGCTCGGATTCGCCAGGATCACGCGCGGCCCCTGTTCGCCGCCAGGCAACCACGGCATGTGCCCGAGTACTACGCGATCCTGCGCATCGAGCCACATGAGGTTGGCATAGGCGAGCGGTCCCGTCATGCCGGAGTTGAGCTGACGGAGCACCACCACATTGTTTTTTTGGTGGATGAGCGACGTGTTCCCGTTGAGTTGCATCTGTTCGCTGTACCACGTCATCCACGGGAGCGTGGTGGAGTCCTTCCCGCGCCAGTCGATGCGCTCGAAGGCGAGGCCGAGCCCGGAGCGGTTCGTCGCGCGGTCGAAGTCCATCTGAATTGCGCGCGTGTTCCATCCGGTCGGGTTCACATAAACGAGGTGGTGCTCCATCTTCCGCTCGGCCCCGTTCTCGAAATAGGTTTCGAGCATCCAGCACAGCATGTGCTCGCTCGGCCGCTCGGGGTTGCCCCCGGTGCAGTTGTAGCCCCAGCCAAAGACGCTGTTGTGACGCGGATCGGTGAGGTTGGGGAACTGCGCGCTCAGCAGGTTGAAGTCGCCCGGGACCGCGTTCTCGGTCCGCACCTTCACGCCCACGTAGCCGCCGCCATACGGAGGGACGAGGTCCACGGGCGCTGTGGGTGTGGTCTGCGCGAAGCCCGACGACACGAACAGGCCCACGACGGCTGCGCTGACGCATGCGCCCCGCCATCTACTTCGCATCGCGTGGCCTCGGCACTTTCGCGACAGGGTCTGCGGTGACCATGCCAGCCTCTCTCGGCAAGACCGATACCACACGGGCAAACACTTGATTTATCGTTCGGGAGGGAGCTTCGGTGGCGCGTTCGTAGCCACCCGATTCGTCCCACGCTGGCTCGTAATCAACCAGAGGAGCCCAGCGCCCTCGCTGAGAATCCCGCAAGATCATTTGGTTACGCG
>VBEI01000137.1:0-14570 GCA_005882715.1 Chloroflexota bacterium
TTTAGAATTGGCAGAACGATCTGCCTTGATTCTGCCAAACAAACTGCGACTTGGTCAAGCCCCAGCCGCAGCCCGTCACTTAACGACCCACCCTCGAACAGGAACGCCTTATCAGGTATAATTTATATGTGACATTGTGCGTCCTCGTGAATGGAGGCCTTAGGGCGTACCCCGCAGGCCAGAAGACCTCCATCCACGATCCGCTTGCCGGTCTCAAGAGTGCTCGCCCTGAGCGGATGACCCGTCCGCCGATGCTCACCGAGCCCCGCCCCAAGGAGATTACATGACCCTCGAACCACCGCCGATTCCCGCGCTGAGTGTGCGTCCGATCAAGATCGAAGAGGAGATGCGCTCGTCGTATCTCGACTACGCGATGTCGGTGATCGTACAGCGCGCCCTGCCGGACATCCGCGACGGGCTGAAGCCGGTCCAGCGCCGCATCCTCTATGCGATGCAACAGATGGGCCTGAACCCGGGCACGAAATACCGAAAGTGCGCCGGTATCGTCGGTGAGGTCCTCAAGAACTACCACCCGCACGGCGACGCCCCCGTCTACGACGCGCTCGTGCGTATGGTCCAGACCTTCTCGCTGCGCTATCCGCTGGTCGATGGACAGGGCAACTTTGGCTCGATGGACGGCGACCCGCCGGCTGCCTACCGCTACACCGAGGCTCGCCTTACGCGGATCGCGACCGAACTGCTCGCGGACATCGACAAGAACACCGTCGACATGTCCCCGAACTTTGACGATGAGCTGAAGGAGCCCGTAGTCCTCCCGGCGCGGGTGCCGAACCTGCTAGCAAACGGTGCGTCGGGTATTGCCGTCGGAATGGCTACGAACATACCGCCACACAACCTCGGCGAGCTGTGCGAAGCGATCGCCCATTTGATCGACCATCCCGAAGCGACGATGGAGGAGCTGGCCGAAATCGTAAGGGGGCCGGACTTCCCCACCGGCGGGGTCATCTTCCGCTACGAAACGGTGCGTTTGCCCGCTGTCAACGGCCAGGGGCCCACGTCCGAACGCAGAGACGCCATCCGCGGCGCGTTTGAAGGTCGCGGCCGCATCGTCACGCGCGCCCGGGTGCACATCGAGGAGATGGCGAAGGGCAACCGGAACCAGATCATCGTTACCGAGCTGCCCTATCAGACGAACAAGGCTACGCTCGTCGAGAAGATCGCTGACCTCGCCCGGGCCAAGCGCATCGACGGAATCGCTGACCTGCGGGATGAGTCGGACCGGCACGGCATGCGCATCGTAATCGAGCTGAAGCGCGAGGCACAGCCGCGCCAGCTGCTGAACGCGCTGTACAAGCACACGGCCATGCAGTCCGCTTTCGCGGTCAACATGCTCGCTCTCGTGGACCGGCAGCCGCGCACGGTGAGCCTCAAGAAGATGCTCGAGTCCTACATCGACCACCGGCGCGATGTGATCCGCCGGCGGTCGGAGTTCGACCTCGAGAAGGCGCGCGATCGGGCGCACGTTCTCGAAGGATTGCTCAAAGCGATTGACATGCTGGACCAGGTCATCCAGACGATCCGCGGATCTCCTTCCGCCGAGGAGGCGAAAGGACGTCTGATGCGCGCGCCGTTTCAGCTAAGCGATCGGCAGGCGCAGGCCGTCCTCGACATGCAGCTGCGCCGCCTGGCCAAGCTGGAGCGGGACAAGATCCAGGACGAGTACAAGGAGCTGATCGAGCTGATCTCGTACCTCGAGGACCTGCTCGCTAACCCGCGCAAGATCGACTTCCTGATCAAGGACGATGCGGTCGACCTCAAGAAGACCTACGGCGACGACCGCCGCACGATCATCGTGGACCAGGAGCCGGAAGAGTTCTCAGAAGAGGACATGGTGGCGCACCAGGAAGTTGTGGTCACTATTTCCAAGCGTGGGTTCATCAAGCGGTTGCCGCTGAGCACATACCGCGCGCAGCGTCGCGGCGGCGTCGGGGTGATCGGCATGAAGACGCGCGAGGACGACGCCGTCCGGCATTTGGTCGTCGCGGATACGCATGACAAGCTCATCTTCTTTACTGATCGCGGCCGCTGCTTCCAGGTGAAGACCTACGAAGTCACCGACGAGTCACGTCAGGCACGCGGCGAGTCCGTGATGCAACTGCTCCAGCTGGATCAGAGGGAGCGGATCACGGCCGTCGTCCGTATACCCCCGGACATGGACCACGAGTATATGGTTGTCGCAACGAAGCTGGGCGAAGTCAAAAAGACGCCGCTGAAGAACTTCGCGAACGTCCGACGCGATGGACTGAACGCGATGGACCTGGAGCCCGCCGACGAGCTGGTTTCAGCCAAGCTGGCCGTTGATGCCGACGATGCGATTCTCGTGTCGGCGCGTGGCCAGTCTGTCCGCTTCCCGGTCAAGCTGCTTCGCTCGGCATCCCGCCTTTCGGGGGGTGTTCGCGGAATTCGGCTGGCGTCCGGCGACCGCGTCGTCGGTATGGAAATCGCAAGCGCTGCCGAGGCGCTGCTTGTCGTAAGTGAGTTCGGTTTTGGCAAGCGAACGCACGTTGAGGAGTACCCGCGGCACGGGCGCGGCGGTCAGGGAGTTCGGACGTTCAAGACGACGCCCAAGACCGGCGAGCTGATGGCGGCGCGAATGGTGGACCCGGGCCACGAACTGATGCTTATCTCGGAAGAAGGCATAGTGCTCCGCACGCCGATCGAGCACATCTCGAAACAGCTTCGTTCGACGCAAGGCGTCACGCTCATGGACGTCGAGGGGGACCGCGTCGCTGCCGTTGCCGTGATTGACATGCAGCGCGAGTACGACACGCCGGATGGCCTGCCGACCGGCGCAACAGTCGCCGCGGCTGAAGACGGTGACAAACCCAAGCAAGGAGATTCCGCGGGAGAGCCGCGAAAGAGAACTCCGCGGCCGAAGAAGAGCGAATAGGCATCCGATGGGAGGTGTCGCCGAGCGGCTTCGAGAGCTCGAAATATCGCTTCCCGCGAGACGATCATTCGGCAAGTACGCCGGCGCGGCGCGTGCGGGAAATCTCGTCTTCGTTTCGGGTGCCGGGCCGATTGGCTCGAACGGCAGCGTCACCGGCAAAGTGGGCGCGGAGGTAGATGTCCCCGCTGCCCAGGAAGCTGCCAAGCTATGTGTCATTAACTGCCTGAGCGCTCTTCAAGAAGAGATCGGTGACCTGGACAAGATCAGCCGAGTTGTGAAGCTCCTCGGGTTTGTGAACAGCGCGCCCGGTTTCAATCAGCAGCATGTTGTCATGGACGGGGCCTCCTCGCTGTTGCTCGATCTATTCGGCGAAAAGGGGAGGCACGCCCGTAGTTCGGTTGGGATGGCGGAGCTGCCGATGAATATAGCGGTCGAAGTCGAGATGATCGTCGAGGCGGCGCTGTGAAGGGTCGGACGATAAAACGCACCTCCCAGCCGTCGTCGCAGTTCGAACACATCCGCGAGCGCATGGAGCAGGCCCGCCAGCGCGTCATCGGCGCGCCGGGTAGGCCGAGCTTCTCCGTTCCGTTCATCGAGCCGGCCGTCGATATTTACGAAACAGAAGACCAGGTGGTGATAGTGGCGGAGATCGCCGGCATTGGTGACCAGGACCTGGAGCTAGAAGTGGAAGGGTCGAAGTGCATACTGCGCGGCGAGCGAAAGCCGGCATCGCAGGGTGCAAAACGCGATTATCGGCAGGTGGAAATTAGCCACGGCCCCTTTCAGCGCGAACTATTCTTGCCCGCGGCAGTTAACCCAGACGCGGTTCAGACCGTCTATAAGGACGGAATGCTGCAAATCGCGCTGCCCAAGGCATCACCTGCTCGCAGCCGAACGCTGACGATTCTCGTTCGCTAAGGGCTTTCTCCCGCAGCAGTCCAAACGGAGGCAAACTCCAATGGAGCATGCGGAAACACGTCGACAAACACGTACGAGAGCGACAGCGAGCGCTCGACCCCGGATCCCTGAGCTGCTGCCCTTGATTCCGGGCGGCGGAACGGTCATGTACCCCCAGCAGTTGCTGCCACTGCTTGCTACGGACGAGATCGACGTTAAGGCTGTTGGCGAGGCAGCGGCGTCCGAGGCCAAGATGGTTGGCGTCTTTCCGCAGCACGTGCTGGATGATGAACGCTACGAAGGAGACCTTTACCAGCTCGGTACGGCTGCCACAATTGTTCGAATGGCGACGGCGCCGGATGGCACAGTCCATGCGATTCTCCAGGGTGTCGGGCGCATCAAGCTGCTGGGCCTCGAGCAAGCCGAACCCTGGATCGTGGGCCGCATTGAGCGCCTGGGTGAAACAGTCGACCGCAGCGCCGGTCTCGACGCCCTCATTGGGGAGATCAGGGAGGGCTTTGTCCGGATCGTCACCTTGTCCGAGACGCTTCCTCAGGAACTCGCGGCAGCCGTCGGCAATCTGGGAGACCCGTCGGCGCTCGCTGACTTCATCGCCGCCAACCTCCAGATCCGCACGGAACAGCGCTACGCGGTGCTCGAGGAGCTGAACGTCAACAAGCGGCTCACGATCGTCAAGGAGTTGATTGAGCACGAGATCGAGGTACTGGAGGTCCAATCGCAGATCCAGGCCGACGTTCGCGGCGAGCTCGACAAGCGCCAACGCGAGTTCATTCTGCGCGAGCAGATGAAGGCGATCCAGAAGGAGTTGGGTGAAGGCGACATCACTCCGGAGCTATCGGAGCTGAAATTACGTTTGGCTGAAGCGGTCCTTCCGGAAGCGGCCCAGCGCGAGGCTGACCGCGAGTTGCAGCGCCTCACCAGTATTCCATCCATCTCCCCCGAGTACCAGGTTTCACGGACATATCTCGAATGGCTGGCCGACCTCCCGTGGAATACGAGCACAGAGGACCTGCTGGATATCATCCGAGCCGAGGCGGTGCTGAACGAAGACCACTACGGCCTCGATAAGGTCAAACGCCGCATCCTCGACTTCCTCGCTGTCATCAAGCTACGACAGGGCGACACCCGCGGCCCGATCCTCTGCTTCGCGGGTCCGCCGGGAACGGGGAAGACGTCGCTCGGCCAGTCTATCGCACGCGCCCTTGGGCGAAAGTTCATCCGCATGTCTCTCGGTGGTATGCGGGATGAGGCCGAAATACGAGGACACCGGCGCACTTATGTCGGCTCAATGCCCGGCCGGATCATCCAGGAGCTACGGCGCTGCGGCTCGCGCAACCCTCTTTTCATGCTCGACGAAGTCGATAAGCTCGGCGTCGATTTTCGCGGAGACCCCGCCTCGGCGCTTCTGGAAGTACTGGATCCCGCGCAGAACTCGACCTTCACGGACCACTATCTTGATACGGCATTCGATCTGTCCCGTGTGTTCTTCGTTGCAACGGCGAACATCGTGGACAACATTCCAGGCCCCCTGCGCGACCGCATGGAGATCATCGAGCTGCCTGGCTATACAGAGCGCGAGAAGCTCGAGATCGGCAAGCGCTATCTACTGGGCAGGCAACTCCAGGAAAACGGGATCCCCGACGGCGTCCTCCATGTTAGCGAGAGCGCGATCACCGAGATCATTCGCACGCACACCCGCGAGGCCGGCGTGCGGAACCTTGAGCGAGAGCTTGGGAGCGTCTGCCGGGCCGTAGCCAGAAGAGTGGCGGCCGGCCAGAACGGATCGATCGCCATTCGCGAAGAGAATCTCGCGGAATTCCTGGGCCCGGCGCGCTTTCGCTGGGAGCTTGCCTCGGAGGCGGATGAAGTTGGCGTCGCGACCGGCCTGGCGGCCACAATGGCGGGCGGCGACGTGCTGTTCGTCGAAGCGACCACGGTTCCCGGACGAGGCCGCCTCATCCTGACGGGCAAGCTCGGCGAAGTGATGCAGGAGTCGGCGCAGGCTGCGCTTACCTATGCGAGGTCGCGTGCCTCGGTGCTGAACATCCCGGCGGCCGCATTCGATAAGAATGACATACACATCCATGTGCCTGCCGGCGCCATTCCGAAGGACGGCCCGTCGGCGGGGGTAACGATGGCGGCGGCTCTCGTTTCCGCGCTCACGGACCGGGCGATCCGCAAGGAAGTCGCGATGACGGGCGAGATTACCCTCCGGGGCAAGGTTCTGCCCGTGGGCTCGATCCGCGACAAGGTCCTCGCCGCTCACCGCGCGGGGAGCAAGCGGGTCGTGATGCCCCGCGACAACGAGAACGATCTAGCGGAGGTGCCGGAAGACGTGCGCCGCGAGCTGGAGTTCCTTCTCGTCGAGCACGTAGACGAGGTGCTGAACGCGGCTCTTCACTCAGAGAAGGCGCACGATCGGCCGAAGCTGGCTGCGCTAGGCAGCTAGCCGCCGACTCTGCGGTCAATACCCGCGGGCTGGGTCCACCACGTTTCGAAGCGGCTCATCCGCCAGATACCGCCGCAGGTTGTCGCAGAACAGCGCCACCGCACGCTCCATGTAGCGCGGCGTGCCTCCGCTGATGTGTGGCGTGACGATCACGTTCTCCAGCCCCCACAATTCGCTCTCGCCGGAGAGTGGTTCTTGCTGGAAGACGTCCAGCGCCGCTCCGGCGATCCGTCCTTCCTTCAGAGCCTGGACGAGCGCTTGTTCGTCTATGATGGCCCCCCGGCCGATATTTACGATGATAGCGCTGGGCTTCATCGCTCGTAGCTGGGGTTCGCCGATCAGTCCACGCGACTCATTCGTTAGTGGCAGGGCAACGACGACGTAATCGCTCTCTTCCAACAGATGCCTGAGTTCCGAAGGAGGCAGCATCTCATCTGCAGCGGGGAATCCTGCCTGCGCGCCGGTTGTCCGCCGTTCGACAGACCGCCGCATCGCGAGCACGCGCATACCGAGAGCCTTTGCGAGCTCGACCACCCTCGCGCCGATGGCCCCCATGCCGAGGACGCCGACCGTTTTCTCTTCCAACTCGTCCGGCCAGTAGGGCCGCCATATTCTCTCCTGCTGAGACCGCAAAGCGCGGGGAAGGCCTTTTGCGAAAGCCAACATAGCGCCGATCACATATTCGCTTATAGGCACGGCGTGGATTCCGCTCGCCGTCGTCACCGTGACGTGTGACTGCACGACAGGCGCGTCGAGCAGGCGGTCGACGCCGGCGCTGGTCAGCTGGAGCCACTTGAGCGCCGGCGCGCGCTCCACGATATCGTCTGGGACGATTGGGTTCGTCAGCAGCACTTCGGTCTCTCGCAGGATCGGTCGCAGGCGCTCGCGCGCCTCCTCTTCACTCTCATCCTCGGCCCGCGGCGGCTCCGGATAGCCCGCCCAAAGGGGGCGGCCGTCGCGGTAGACGCGGCGCTGGGCGCGAGTCAGGGCGGTGACGTTGAGGCGCCGGTCAGTCGTTCGGATTGTGTCGTGAAGTTCGTCGGCAAGGGGCAGAGCGATCGTGACGTTGACGGAGCGGTCGGGCATATCGATTGGAGATTATAAGCCACAACGCTCCGTGTAGAGACGCCTCAGACCAAGCGTTATCACATCAGTACGATACAGGGGTTCGCTTCGCGCGATGCTGTTGTGCCAAGAAAATCAGCGAGGCGTCTCTACCGGAGGCTACGTCCAGCACACTCTTTACGTACTTCGGATCGATAAGGACCGGTGGTTATACACTGGGGTGACGGCGAATTTGACACAAAGGCTAAGGGGCCACGACGCCGGGAAAGTGGCATCGACTCGTCATAGGAGGCCCCTTCGGTTGTTGTACACCGAGTCGTTCGGAGACAAGAAGGAAGCTTGGGCGCGTGAACGCTACTTCAAGACGGCAGCTGGCGGAGCTCTGAAGCAACGATTGATATCCGGGCAACCCGGCGATTCGCTGCTAGAATAGCCAAGGAGGGGTGCCGGAGTGGTTGATCGGGGCGGTCTCGAAAACCGTTGTACCGCCTTGCGGTACCGTGGGTTCGAATCCCACCCCCTCCGCCAGCACTCTGTCCGATGAGCGGCAGCCATTTGGCAAGTTTGTCTGGCAGAGTTTGTTTGGCAGGTTTGCTGGTTCCCGGCGCACATTCCGGAGGGGTGCCAGAGTGGACGATTGGG
Source organism: Chloroflexota bacterium (assembly GCA_005882715.1). Taxonomy (GTDB): domain Bacteria; phylum Chloroflexota; class Dehalococcoidia; order SM23-28-2; family RBG-16-64-32; genus CF-163. Next base: position 7,986 of record VBEI01000137.1, read on the forward strand.
CACGCCTGGAGAGCGTGTGTACCCTTTGGGTACCGTGGGTTCGAATCCCACCCCCTCCGCCATGACAGCCGAGCAATCCCAGACACGAACGCTGAAGGCTGCGGCGTCAACGGCGCTTGGCGCCAGCGCGGGTAGTCGTCGTCCTTACTTGCGCTTCTTCTCTTCGATCTCTTCGGACTTGCCCGCCTGGTGCACTTTGCGCTCGTAACGGGCGCGAAGCTCCTTTTCCGCCTTGGCCTGCGCCTCCTTCGCCTCGTCGAGCGCTTCGTTGAGCTGCTCCTGGGCCGAGCGGAGTGCGCGTCTGACCGCGGCCATGATGTTGTGGTCGGTCTCGATCGCCGTCGGGCCGGAATCTACGCTTCCCGCAGGCCAGTCAACCTCTCGCCGCCGAGAGCGCTCGGGCGCGAACAGGACCGCCCCGGCAAAACCGATACCGAACCCGATTGCAAGCCCGATTAGCAGGCGCATCAAATGCTACCCGCTCTTTCGCGAGCGCCCCAGCCTCGATAGGACCACCACGAACTGGCGCAGGCCGGCGACGGTACCGTACGTCTTCACGACCGGAGCGACCGCGTAATCCGAGACGAATTCAACCGTTCCGCGCACGCTCTCCGATGTTTGACGCACGCTCTCTAGCGTGGGCTGCACATTGTTCTTCAACATCCCGCGCACACGGCTGAGCGTCATCCAGCTCAATATCCCAATTGCGAACGTGAAGAAGATAATGAGGACGAAGGCCACTGTGCCGGCGATGCTGTAGGCGATGACGAACACATCACGCCATTCTTGCAGGCTCACGTTAGCATCTCCTTCTGAGGGCGACGGTCTAGTGCGCGATTCTAGAAGACGGCGGCCATTATAGCAAACGGTCTACAACCGTCTGACTGTTGTCCCGCCGCCGACCACGCGCCCGCCGGCGTAGAATACGACTGCTTGCCCCGGCGTCACCGCTCGCAGGGGCAGTTCGAATAGCACTTCCGCGCGATCTTCCTCGATTCGTAGGCTCGCGGGCACCGGCTCGCTTCGGTAGCGGATACGCGCGTCGACCGGCACCTCTCCGGCGGGCGCCTCGCCGCTCACGAAAGAAAGCTCGTCCGCGATCAACCCGTGAGCCAGAAGATCGCCGCTCTCACCGGCTATTACGGTGTTCGTTTCGGCGTCCAGACTCACGACATAGAGCGGCTCGGCTCCGCCGCGCGCGGGAAGACCCCGCCGCTGGCCGACCGTGAAGTTCTGAATGCCGCCGTGCTCGCCGATGTTCTCTCCGGTCGTATTGACGATCGCACCCGCGCGGGCGGGAACGCGCTCACGGACGAAGGCGCGGTAATCGCCGGAGGGGATAAAACAGATATCCGCGGAATCCGGCTTCTCGGCGTTCGGCAGCCGCCATTCGCGCGCGAGCCTCCTGATCTCTGCCTTCGTCAGTTCGCCGACCGGGAACAGCGTTTGGCTTAGCTCGCGCTGACCGAGCGTGTAGAGCACGTAAGACTGGTCCTTCGAGGGGTCGATCGCGCGGTGCAGCTCAAAACCGTGGCCGTTCGAGCGAATTCGAGCGTAATGGCCCGTTGCCAGATAGTCAGCACCCAGCGCCCGGGCTTGCTCGAGCAGCGGCCGGAACTTGATTCGGTCGTTGCAGGCCAGGCACGGATTCGGCGTGCGGCCCATTGCGTACTCGCGCACGAAATGGTCGACAACGCCCGCCGAGAACTCCTTCTCGAGGTTGAGTACGTAGTGGCGGACGCCCAAAACGTCCGCCGCGCCTCGTGCGTCGTCCGTATCCTCGACGGAGCAGCAACGCTTGTGGTGCCTCGAGGCGTCCCCGTTCTCGGCCGTCCACAGCCGCATCGTCACGCCCAACACCTCATAGCCCGCCCGCGTGAGCAGGCCGGCCGCTACCGAAGAGTCGACGCCGCCGGACATGGCGACTACAACACGCTTTCCAGACATTCCGACTACAATGTTATCCTACGCGGGAACACGAAGCGGAAAGAGGAAGAAGGGGTCTGGAACCCGACGAGCTGGCGCGCAAGATAATCGACGCGGCCTCTGAGAGGCAGGCGGAAGACATTCTCTTGCTGGACATTCGTAATGTCGCGTCCTTCGCCGATTATTTCGTGCTCGCCAGCGGCCAGACAGTCCGTCAGCTTCAGGCGATAATCGACACAGTCTCAGAGGCCGTCTCAAAGGACGGGGTGAAGCCGCTCGGAAAGGAAGGCGAACCCGAATCCGGCTGGGTCCTGCTCGATTACGGCGACGTCATCGTCCACATCTTCGCGCCGGATGAGCGCGCCTACTACGACCTGGAAGGCCTCTGGCACGCCGCGACGCCCGTTGTGCGGATTCAGTAGGACGAGTTTGTCCGTTATTGATTATCGGTTATTCGTACAATCGCGAGGCTAGTAGTCGTTGTCCTCGCTTGGGACCGCTTCGTTCGCCTCTGTGGCGGTGGCTGTCGCCGGCTCCTTCTCTGCCGCCTCGGCCTCCTCACGAGGCCGGCGGCCAAAGTGTCGCATCGCCTCGCCCATTTCCCTAAGGCGATTATCGACGCGAGCATTGATGCTCCCGTCCGAATACGATCCGTCCGGGCGGCGCTCGCCGGCGTGCTCGCCGGTCAGCAGCTCGATCGCCTGATCGACGCTATCCACCGCGTAGACGTGGAAATCTCCTGAGCGGACCGATTCAAGGATGTCTTTGCGCAACATCAGGTTCTGACGGTTGCGGGCGGGCATGATTACGCCCTGCCCGCCACTAAGACCCACCGCCTTGCAGATGTCGTGGAAGCCCTCTATCTTCTGGTTCAGCCCTCCTATTGGCTGCACGTCACCTTTCTGGCTCACAGACCCGGTAATCGCCAGGTCCTGCCGGATGGGCGCGTCCGCCAGGCTGGATAGGATCGCGCAGAGCTCAGCGAGAGATGCGCTGTCCCCTTCGACAGCGTCGTATCCCTGCTCAAACGAGATGCTGGCGGAAACGGACAGCGGTTTATCCTGAGCGTACTTCCAGCCGAGATAGCCGCCGAGAATGAGAACGCCTTTGTCGTGGATTTTGCCGCTCAGTTGGGACTCGCGGTCGATGCTGGTGACGCCGCGCTGGCCCAGGAAGGTACGCGCCGTTATGCGTGACGGCCGTCCGAAGCTGAAATCGCCGAAGTCGTGCACGGCCAGGCCATTCACCTGTCCCGTAACCGAGCCGTGCAAGTCTACGATGATCATGCCCCGCTGGATCATCTCGCGGATACGCTCTTCCATCATGTTGAGGCGGTAGACGCGCTCGTTTATGGCTCGTTCGACGTGGGCTGCATTCACACGCTGCACCCCCTCGGCGCCGGCCCAGTAGTCGGCTTCGACGACTAGATCGCGCAGGCGCCCAAAGCGGGCCGAAAGCTTCTCCTGGTCGTCGACCATCCGGCTGCCGTGGGCGACTATGACGGCGACCGCGTCGCGTTCGAAGTGGCGGAGGCCCTCGCGCTCTGCGCAGGCGCAGATGAAGCCGGCGTAGCCGAGGACGTTCTCCATGGTGCGGTCAATCTGGTAGTCGAAATCGGCCTTGACCTTGAATATCTCCCAGAACTCCTCATCGTAAGCGGACAGTAGGAAGTAAGACATGGGGTCACCGGTAACGACGAGCTTGACCTCGAGGGGGATCGGCTCGGGCCGCAGGCCCTGCGGTGTGAGGAAGCCGAACTGCTCGATGGGGTCCTCGAGGCGAACTTCCTTGGTGCGAATCACGCGCTTAAGGCCTTCCCAGGCGCCCGGCTTCATCATGATGTCCACGAGATTGAGGATGAGGTAGCCGCCGTTCGCGAGGTGCACAGACCCTGGCTTGAGCATGGTGTGGTCGCTGACATAGGTACCCAGATACGCCCGCCGTTCGATGCGGCCGAAGAGGTTCGTCCAGCTGGGGTTCGGCTCGACGATGATGGGCGGGCTGGTGGCGTTCGAGTTGTCCACGAAGACGTTGCAGCGAAAGGCGCCGAAGGGGTCGGGTTGGCCCGGCGGGCCAGCGATTGGGTTCACCGGGGTCGGTGCGATGGCTGCTGTCTGTTCGGGCTGCGTGCGCAGCGCATCAGCCGTAGCCAGGGTGAACTCTTTGAGCTGCTCCAGGAAGTGGACTATCTCCGGATTCTCATTGAACCGCTTTAGCACATCGCCAAACGCGCCACTGACTACCCACTCTGCGGTCTGCCGGTCGAGCTGGCGCAGCTTGTCGCTTACGCCCGACTCGATGGCGCGTAAGCGCTCGCGGACCTGCTCGATCATCTCGGAAATCGGCTGCTGGCGCGCTTCGATCTCGCGGCGACGGGCAGTGTCGAGCGCCGTGAATTCCTCCGGCGTCATCGGCTTCCCGTCAGTCATCGGTATCAGATTGACCCCGGTCGGCGAGAAGCGAAGCACAAAGCCGGCCTCTTCGGCCTGCTTTTCGGCCTGGTCGATCAGCGGTTGCGCCTCCTGCTGGCCTTTTTCGAGAATCTCCCGCCGTCGCTGGTTGTACTCCTCGCTGGTGAAGGCGTTCGTCAGGCTCCTGCGCACGGAAGTGAGAAGTCCCTCGAGCTGTTGGCGCAGTTGCTTTCCGGCGCCCGCTGGCATCCGAACGGCTTTCGGACGGTCGGGATCCTCGAAATTGAAGAGATAACACCAATCGGAAGGGACCTCGGTAGCAGCGGCAGAGCGCTTCTGTTCGACGGCACGCTGAATATGCTCCAGGATCGCCGTGGTTTTGCCTGTGCCGGTGAGCCCTGTGACGAAGATGTTGTATCCGGGCTTATCCACGCCGAGGCCGAACTGGAGGGACCGCAGTGCGCGTTCCTGCCCGATGAATTCGAGCAAGGGTACAAGCTCGTCGGTGCAGTCAAACTGGAACGTATTCGGGTCTTGCTCGCGCCGGAGCTGTTCGACCGGGATGCGGAGTGTGTCCGGATTGATCACAGGCGATTTACAGGCTCAGTCCGGGGTATCGAACAACCAGCGGTCTATATCGCGCGGGTAATTGTAGATATCAGGCTCCTCGAAGAAAAGGGCTATCTCCCGCAGGGCGGACTCGAGTGAATCGGACCCGTGGATCAGGTTCTGCGTAATGTTAAGAGCGAGGTCGCCGCGAATTGTGCCGGGCGCGGCTTTACGCGGGTCGGTAGCGCCCATGGTGGCCCGGACCAACTCGACCGCGTTTGGCCCTTCAAATACAGCAGCGACGATGGGGCAGGCCGTGATGAAGCTCACCAGAGTCTCGTAAAACGGCTTCTCGACATGTTCAGCATAATGCCGGGCGGCGAGATTGCCGTCTATCTGCAAGAGGCGCGCGGCGACGATGCGAAGGCCGCGGCCCTCGAGCCTGGAAATGATCTCGCCTGCGAGCCCGCGCTGCATCGCATCCGGCTTGAGAAGGACGAGCGTGCGCTCCATCGGCATATCCTGCCCATTGTAGCGCGCCACGAAACACCATCACGAGTTCGACTGGTTGCAATTCCATCGGTGCTCTGCTCGCGCAGCCCGTTCCTAACATCCTCACTGCTGCCGCCCGATGGCGGGTGGCCGCAGATAGACTGGGCGCAGCAGCGCTGGCTCGGCCAACTCGCCTGAACTCAAGCGGGCGAAGCCGATTCGGGCCAGGCTTCGCGCTCGCCCCTCAAGTGCCGGGCCTCTAAGGGTCACCTTGCGGCCTTGGAGCAGGTCCGACAGTCTCTCGTCAATCTCGCCGACAACGAGCGCGCCTTCTCGGACGACGCCCGTGAGTTCCTCGGGTGACGACAGTCGAGGTGGGCTCAACTCTCGCCAGGGACCGTCCTGGTAGGACGCCCATGCAAGCTCGCCGCGTCCGGCGCGGTGAACGGCCACGATGGGGCCGTCCAACGCCCGTTGCGGATAGGCATCGAGTTCGAGCCGCCCGACTCCAACGGCCGGTATCACCAGAGCCCGCGACAGCCCCTGCGCAACGCTTACACCCACGCGAAGACCCGTATACATCCCGGGCCCAATGGAAACGAATACCGCCGTGAGGTTGGCTTTCCGGATGCCGGCTTCGTTAAGCAGCTGCTCAATCCTTGGCAGCAACTCGACCGTGTGGTTGCGCTTACAGCGCCACGCAATGTCCCTTACGAGACTGCCTTCCCGTGAGAGCGCTACCGAGGCGAGCTCGGACGCAGTGTCAATGGACAGCTCCATCAGCCTTGCCCGCTCTCCTGTCCACTCATGTCATTCCGAGCCGCGTGCTTCGCTCATACTGTTCGCAACGGGGTAATCGCTCGATCAAGAACCCCCCTCGGCGACAACTCGCGAGGAATCTTGCGCCCCTCCGTCGGACATCGCCTTGACCATCTCCTGCGCCCTCTGCCCCTCCGCCGACACACTCAGCGTCCGCGAGTTCTCTCCCGTCACCTCGAAGTCAACTCGCAGGTGCTCTTCCGGCAACACTCGGTCCCCCGCCCGCTCGGGCCACTCGACGACGAGAACGCCGTCAGAGCTGATCTCGTCGAGTGCCAGCTGCGCGACTTGGTCAGGGTCCTCCAACCGGTAAAGGTCCGCATGATAGAGCTTCACGCGTCCCGGATATTCTCCGAGGAGCACAAACGATTTCGACGATACGGAGCTG
>VBEI01000137.1:14596-15567 GCA_005882715.1 Chloroflexota bacterium
GCACGAACACCGTCTTGCCGGCGCCCAGCTCCCCCGAAAGCAGCAGCACATCGCCCTCGCGCAGCAACTCGCCCATGCGGTCCCCCAGCCGCCTCGTCTCCTCCGCGCTGCTTGTAACGAACGTCAGGTCCGCCGTCATCCGGAGTGCAGGTGGTCCCAGCCGGAGGCATTTAGGCTGACCTCCGGTGGGGGGCCAGATCCAAAGGACACCGCCGGTTTGCCCTTAAACATCTTGCCGATGACCTTGACAGGCACGCGGGCAGCTTCGAGTGCTCGCATCTTCGCAGGCGGTCCGACTAGAACGAGTTGATAGTCCTCCCCACCCGAGCACGCCAGCCGAAGCGCATTGAGGTGCTCCCTTCGACGCACTTCGTGGCTGACCGGGATATCGGCGCCGCGAATCCTAGCGCCGACGTCCGACGCGCGACATACGTGGCCGAGATCCTGGAGGAGGCCGTCTGAGATGTCTATCGCACACTTAAACTCTAGCCGTGCCGCTTCTTGGCCGGTTGTGAGCGGAGGGCGTGGGCGCAGGTGCGCCATCACGAGCGGGTCACTGCGTTGCGCGCCTTCTTTCAGGCATTGGAGGCCCGCTGCCGACTCGCCCAGGACACCTGTAACAGCGATGAAATCCCCGGGGCGGGCTCCATCGCGCCTCATCAGCAGCGGCTCCCCAGCGCGCATCTGCGCCTGTCCCATGAGTGCGATCGTGAGCGAAACCTGCGGCGCACGAACGATATCGCCACCAGCGATCGTCACTCCGTACTCGTGAGCACACTCCGAGAGGCCCGCGTAGAGATCATCCACAACCGCGACGGGCGTTTCCGCCGGCAGGGCCAGCGTCACCAGCGCGAACAGCGGCTCGCCTCCCATCGCGGCGATGTCGCTGATATTGACGGCCAGCGCCCTCCAGCCCACGTCTGCCCAGGGCGCGAACTCCTGCAAAAAGTGCACGCCGTCCACCAGCGTAT
>VBEI01000138.1 GCA_005882715.1 Chloroflexota bacterium
CAGTAGCGTCGCCCTTCGCCCATGAGGACGCGCCCGAAGGTAAGGCCCGGGAAGTGGGCCGCCGTGAGCAGCGCTCCTGTCGACTCGGCCTCTCGAGCGATCATTTCCTGCGATTGACGCGCCAACTTCGGGTCCATATCTCCGAGGCCGGACCACTCGGTCTCGGTGAGTTGCACGGGGCAGCATATGGCATCACCGAGGACAAACGCCCGCTCGGTGCCCGAAGAGAGGACAACACCCGCATGGCCGGGCGTGTGGCCGGGCGTGGAGATGGGCGTGGAGATGACGCTGATTCCAGGAGCGAGCGCCTGACCATCCTTGACCGGCTCGAAACGGCCCTCGACTGAAGAAAACATACCTTTCAGGTACGCCTTCTGGTCGGCCGTCATGAAGGCGGAGTCCAGCACCGAGCCTGTCCAGTGCGCCTGCTCCTCCGCCGTCCAGGAGTAAGTCGCGTTGGGAAAAGCGGCCTGGGCTTTGTCACCCTCGACATGCGCGACAGTACCGCAATGGTCGACGTGAAGATGCGTGACGAAGACGGTGTCGATATCCTCCGGCTTCGCTCCAGCCGAGGCAAGCTCGCTCAGTAGAGATCCGCCCGTGAACCCCATCATATTGATCTGGCCGAGTCCGGTGTCGATGAGTACCGTCTTACCGCCGCTGCGTACCAGGAAGCAGCTGAAAGGGAACTCCACGTTGCCTTCGTGGTCCAGCCAGCGTTTGTGCGGCTCCCACTGCTCGGGAGTTGTCCCTTGGAAGTACATGGTGCCGGGCGCGCGGGCGGTGCCGTCGGAGACGACCACCACATCGAGGTCGCCGATCTTGAAGCTATTTGCCATGCCGGATCTCTCTTTCTGCTTGGGGCGTGTGTGGCGCATTTTACATGGTGACTGCTACCTCTTGACATCTCGAACGTATGTTCTTAAATTGCAGAGAGAAGAGGTGCCCAATGCCTGCCCCAGCGATCGCTTGTGTACACATTCCCCGCTTTGCCGTGGAGGTGGAGCGACAGCGCCGAAAAGATGCCGGCACGCGGCTTATTCTGATCGGCGAAGGAACGGTGTTCGACTACTCGCTCGGGGCGGATGCCTCCGGCGTGCGGAGTGGTATGCGCATGTCAGAAGCTATCGGCCTCTGTCAGCGAGCGGTCGTATTGCCTCAGGACGGCCCGTATTACCAAAAACGGTTCGATGAAGTGCTAGACCTGCTGGGCGAGTTAAGCCCAGTTGTGGAAGGGGCGGGTCTAGGGCTGGCTTTCCTTTTGCTTGACGGCCTGCCGGTTGGCGCTGCCGCGCTCGCGGAAGAGCTGATCAGCGTGCTTCACCGGCGAACCGGCTTCATGGCATCGGCCGGCATTGGGTACGGCAAATTCACCGCGCGCGTCGCCGCCTGCATAACCAGGCCTGGAGTAGCGAAGACGATTTCGCCGGGCGGCGAGGGCGATTTCCTGGCGCCGCTTTCAATCGATCATCTGCCGGCCTATGACGCGATGCGCTGGCGGCTTAGGCTTCTTGGACTGGAGACAATGGGCGATATCGCGGCGTTGCCACTGGGCGCCTTCCAGGCGCAATTCGGGCCGGAAGGAAAGCGTTGTTGGGAGCTGTCCTATGGCATCGACGGCGAACCACTGGCGCCGCGGGTGAAGGAGGAGACAGTGGTGCGCCGCCTCCAGATGCCGGCGCCGGCTGTCTCGCTGGAAGCGATCCTGATCGGTGTCCAGCGGCTGGTGCATGTCGCCTACTGCGATCCTGAGCGAAGAAGCCGCTGGGTACGAAAAGCAGTGGTGCGGGCAGCGCTTGACGGCGGTGGGAGCTGGGAGCTGCCGGTGGCATTCCGCGAGGCGCTGGCGGGCCCGCAGGATGCCTGGTCCTCGATCAAAGGAGCGATTCTGCGCAGGCCGCCGGAGCGCCCGGTCGAAGAGATAGAGGTGGAGCTGGTGGGGCTGAGCGCAGAGTCGGGCAAGCAGGCTGCGATGTTTGAAGGAAAGGGGAAGCTGTGGCGACAGGTACAGGAGGCCGTGCGCCAGCTAGGAACGCAGCGCGACGGTCCTTGCGTGGGCAAAGTGGTGGCGCTGGACCCGAGCTCACGAATACCGGAGCGGCGGTCAGCGCTGGCCGAACTGACTCGCCGGGCAGGCTTCGATCTCTAAACCGGCCCCGGCCGATTAAGGTCGAAGCCAACGAAGCTTTTCGGCTTCTGGCTGTGCACTTCTCGGGACGACCGATTGCCGTCGAGTCAGTTGTCGAGACCTGGCGCATCGACGATGAGTGGTGGCGCGAGAAAGCCGTGTCGCGTCAGTACTGGTGTGTGGTTCTGGAAGACGGACGCGTGGTGGACGTCTATCGCGATCTGGTCACTGGAAGGTGGTGGCGGCAGGCGTATTAAACAGATAAGCCCGCTCACGGGTTCAAGCTGAACGGCGGATAGCGGTCGGTGATGAGCACGAAGGCGTACCCCTGCACGCGGTTGCCCCAGCGCATCACGCCGACAACGAAGTCGAATAGCCCCTCAGGATAGCGGCCGGTAAACAAGATGGCGAACCAGGCGATGATTACGACTACGAGCGCGGCGAGGGCAAGGAAAACGAGGATGATGAGATGAGGGATTGCCAGCAGCCACTTCACAAGGGGCAACCAGCGATTGAGGTCGTTGGGCACGTCGGGGTAGGGGAAGTCGACGTGGACCTGCTGTTCTTCATCAGTCGAAGGATACTCGTCACGGAGGAGGAACAGGTAGGCCGCTACCCGGTTTTCGAAGCGGATCAGGTTCAGGTTCCAGTCGAACCACCAGCGCGGGTACTTCTGGCGAAAGAGGATCATTACGAGCGGCGCCAATACTAGCAGCCCGCCGCCGGCGCCAAACGAGAGAAAGAACCCGCGGCCTTCTCCGCCCCAGCCTCCCGGCCCGCCTACTCCGCCAGCGCTGATTAGAGCAAGAACGATGGCGATTGGGATAGCAGTGAAGATGCGGAATGCTGTGGTCAGCCGGTCGAGCTCGCGGTCTGGATAGTCTACGGAGAACTGTACAGGGTAAGCGGGTTCGGTCGTGGGCGCGTCGGTCATACTGCACCTCCGTCTCTGAATCTTTTGGCGCCTATTTTAGACGAACGGCGTGCGATTTCCAGCTTGACAGCTTAGAACATGCGTTCGCTAAACTGAAAACATATGCCTTCCTACGCCGAACTTCACGCCCACTCCAATTTCTCGTTCCTCGAAGGCGCTTCGCATGTCGATGAGCTCGTGCTGCGCGCGCTGGAGCTGGGATACGAGACGCTCGCGCTCACTGACCACGACGGCCTGCACGGCGCGATGGAGTTCGCGCAGTGCGCACGGGCCTGGGGCCTGCGGCCGATCACCGGCGCGGAAATTATGCTTGTAAGGAGCAAGAAGCCAGGAGTAAGGAGCAAGGAAGATAGCGCTGCCCTTGACTGGCAGGGGCATCATCTGACGCTGCTTTGTGAGACGCCCCGTGGTTACGCGAATCTATGCCGGCTGCTGACGCACGCGCATCTCGACCACGAGCGTGGGAAGCCGTATGTCCAGCCAGATGTCCTCGCGCGACATACGGAGGGGCTAATCGCTCTGTCAGGTTGCCGGCGTGGCGAGATGTCATCGTTGATCGCCGAGGGGCGACCGCGCGAGGCGGAGGCGGCGGCGCGGCGGTATGCCGAATGGTTCGGACCGGAGAACTTCTTCATCGAGCTACAGAACAACCTCGTTTACAGGGATGTCTGGCGGAACCGCATGCTGGCTGAACTGGCGGAGCACCTGAAGCTCGGCGTTGTCGCGACTGGGAACGTCCATTACCACACGCGAGAGCGCCACCGGCTCCAGGATGCGCTCGTGGCAATCAAGAACCGGACGACGCTGGATGCCAGCCACCAGCTACGGCGTGAGAATTCGGAGTACTTCCTCAAGCCGCCGGCTGAAATGGCACAGCTGTTCAGCGACCATCCACAGGCAATCGCGAACACACAGCGGATCGCCGAGCGCTGCCGGTTTGATCTGACATGCGATCTGGACTACCGCTTCCCTGAAACGCCCGTACCGGAGGGAGAGACGGCGGAGTCGTACTTGCGCATCCTCTGCCGGCAGGAAGCCGCGCGCCGCTATCCGCGCTTCGCGCGAGAGATCGAGGAGCGCCTTGAGCAAGAGCTATCGCTGGTAGAGCGACACAAGCTCTCTGGCTTTTTCCTGATCCACCGCGAGATCCTCCAGCTAGCGCACGCCGTCGCCGAAGAGATACGAGGGCGCCCGAGCCACGGGCCGCCGGGGCGCGGCCGCGGCTCGTCTGTCGGCTCCGTTATTTGCTACTTGATTGGGCTGTCGCATATCGACCCGATCGCGAACAATCTTTTCCTGGGCCGGTTCCTGAACGAGGAAATGGCTTCTGTTCCGGACATCGACCTCGATTTCCCGCGGGACATCCGCGAGAAGTTGATTCTGCGGACTTACGAGCACTTCGGGCACGATAACGTCGGTCTCGTGGCGACGTTCCCCACTTACCGGATTCGGAGTGCGATACGTGAGGTGGGGAAGGCGCTCGGCCTGCCGCCCGCAGAGCTGGACCGGCTGGCGAAGGTGAGCGAGGGCGGCTCCGCGAAGGACCTCCGGACGGAGATGGGGCGTCTGGAGCACTATCGAGAGCGGCTGAACGCTCCCCTCTGGCGCCACCTGGCGGAGCTTTCGGAGCAGATCGCCGGCTTTCCGCGCCACATCTCGCAGCATGTCGGAGGAATGGTTATCTCTTCGAGGCCGCTGATTGAGCTGGTGCCACTGGAGCAGTCGGCGATGGAGGGCCGGGTGCTCATGCAGTGGGACAAGGACTCGGTGGACGACGCGCGCATGATCAAGATCGATTTCCTCGCCCTGGGCATGCTTTCCGCCGTGGACGAAACACTCGAGTTGATCGAGGAGCACCGGGGCAAGCGTGTCGACCTCTCCCGTATCGACTTTAAGGACGATCGCGTGTACGACAGCATTTGCGAAGCCGACACGATGGGCGTCTTTCAGATCGAGTCGCGGGCGCAGATGCAGACGCTGCCGCGGGTGCAGCCCCGCACGCTCGAAGACCTGACTGTGCAGGTCGCGATTATCCGGCCTGGCCCGATCGTGGGCGGGTCCGTGAACCCTTATATCAACCGGCGCATGAAGCGGGAGCCGATTACCTTCGACCATCCGTCGCTCGAACCGGTGCTGGCGGAGACGCTGGGAGTGATTCTCTACCAAGAGCAGGTGTTGCAGGTGGCGATGGCGCTGGCCGGTTTCAGTGCCGGGCAGGCGGAGAGTCTGCGCCGCGCGATGAGCCGCAAGCGCTCTCATGAAGCGATCGGGAAGCTGAAGGAGGAGTTCATATCGGGCGCGCTGGGGCAAGGTGTGTCAAAGGCGGTGGCCGACCGTGTTTTCCAAAAGATTGCCGGCTTCGCAGAGTTCGGCTTCCCCAAGGCGCACGCGGCCGCATTCGGGCTACTGGCCTACCAGACCGCCTGGCTGCGCACGTATTACCCGGCGGAATCGCTCTGCGCACTGTTCAACGCCCAGCCGATGGGCTTCTATGCGCCGCACGTGCTCGTCAACGACGGCAAGCGTCACGGCGTCCAGGTGCTGCCGCCGGACATCAATATCAGCGGGGCGAACTGTACGGTTGAGGAAATGGGAAATGGGAAAGGAGAAATGAGTATAGGGGGGACTCTTGGGTCGCCCGCCGAGGTTGTGGCTGGGGCAGCCAGCCTTGCAGTCCGCATTGGTCTTCGCTATATACGCGGCTTATCTGAGAAGAAGGGCGCGAGGGAGATCGAGGATGAACGCAAGCGTGGTGGCCCATTCCGCTCGCTGTTCGATTTCATCGAGCGGACGCGGGTGAAGCGGGAGGTCATCGAGAACTTGATCGCCTGCGGGGCATTCGACTGCTTCGGGCTCGAGCGGCGAGAACTGGTCTGGCAACTCGGACTGGTCTACCGGTCCGAGGGGCGAAATACGGAGCAGCGCCAGCTCGCCCTCGCGCTGCCGACGGAGCAGGACATGGTCCAGCTGCAGCCGATGAGCGATTGGGACAAGATGCGGGCGGACTACATCATCCTCGGCATGTCCCCGAACGTGCACCCGATGTCATTCCTGCGCTCCCGTCTGCATGAAGGGATCGCTTCTACGGCGATGGTCCCTTCGCTTGATGACGGAGCTTCAATCGAAGTGGCCGGGCTGGTTGTCTGCCGCCAGCGGCCGGAGACTGCGAGCGGGTTCATCTTCATGGTAATCGAGGACGAATTCGGCCTTGTAAACGTGGTCGTGAAGCCCACTGTTTACGAGACCCACCGCACGCTGGTGCGAGGAGAGCCATTCGTGATCATTCGTGGCGAGCTGCAGCGGCGGGACGGCGTGATCAACCTGATCGCCGAATCGTTCATTCCGCTAACCGCGGGCGGTCTATCGCCGGCAGCACACAATTTCGGAACCGGGCACGGCGGCCGCCACTAGCGCCCTGGCGCACCTCTTCTTCGTGCGTTACGCTTGCTAAGCCGTTTTTCAGAGAGGGAGGTCGCTATGCCATCGAGATGGGACACCGTGAGCGTCGACGGCGAGCCAATGCGCTGCTATGTGAACATTCCGGATGCTGTAGGACCCTTCCCCGCCGTTGTCGTAATCCAGCATGCCGGCGGCGTGGATGACTTCGTCCGGGGAATGAGCGACCGGCTGGCCGGGGCGCACTTCGCCGCTATCGCGCCCGATCTCTACCACCGAGACGACCCAAACTCGAGTGACGACCCGCTAACCAGAATGGGCCGGCTGCGGGATGTGACCATTGTTGCGGATGTTAACGCTGCGATCGAGCACACCAAAGGGCTTCCAGAAGTGGAGGCAGACCGCATCGGCATTACGGGATATTGCATGGGCGGCCGCGTCACCTATCTCATGGCTGCGAAGAACCGAAACCTGAAAGCGGCAGTTGTCTGTTGGGGAGGGAACATAATGGTGCCGTGGGGAGAAGGGCCAGCCCCGTTCGATTTGTCGAAGGATATTGACTGCCCAGTGCTCGGTCTGTTCGGCGAGGAAGACCCGAACCCCAGTCCGGCGGACGTCGCGAAGCTGGATGCCGAGCTAACCAACCTTAGCAAGACCCATGAGTTCCACTCCTATAAGGGCGCCGGACACGCCTTCATGAACGAAGGGCGTCCGAGCTACCGCCTCGAAGCTGCGGAAGACGCCTGGATGAAATGCGTCGCCTGGTTCGATGAGCATCTCCGCGTATGAGCGAAGGCGAAGCCACTCTGAAGTGCGTGATCGCCCGGTCGGAGCGACGGAACCTCTGCTCGATGGTGGCGGAGGCAATCGAGACGAGGGTAGGACCGGAGGAAGTCCGCCGATTAGGCGACGATGCTCTAGCCGTCTTCGGCACCTACGAGCCTTCCGAAATACGCGACTGGCTTAGCGGGCTGCTCGCTGAAGACGAGTCTGCGTTGGTCATCGAGTTCGAACGGTGGTCGAGTTACGGGCCGGGCCTGGATACTGCGTGGCTCATGCGTCGGGGACACTAGCCGGCTGCCGTCTGAAGTTCAGGTCAATCGGAGGGAATACCCCCCGGGTTTTCGTTGAACGCCGTCATTTCTTCTTCCGCGGCTATGTCGCGGAGATCGCGCGCATTCGGCTCGATGTCTTGTTCCGCCTTGATCTTGCCTTCGGAGCGCGGGCCACGGGATGTTCCACGCGAACCCAGGGCGCGCCTGGAGGTAGATCCGGCCGAACCCTCGACGTTATTGGCCTTAAGAATCTCGTAGTTTGTGAGCGCGCGAGCCATGAGGCCGGCACCTACCGATACCAAGGCGAGCCCGGTTGGGCTGGTGCGGCGGAGGCCATAGAATATGAGGCCGCTTCCCAGCCCTGCCGCGACAATTCGCGTCCGGGTGGACCAACGACCCGGCGAGGCCATTTCCTGAGCGGTCTCTTTCGCCTCTGCGACAATGTCCTCACGGTAGCCGTTTGAGAGCCTGTTTCGGACGTCTGAGACGGCTTCCTTGGTGCGGCTGATGAGGTCCCTCGGCGCCAGGCGACCTTCATTGTCGCTCATTTTGTCGCGAGCGCGCTGGACTTGGTCCCATAGTCGCTGCCTGCGATCACCTCCGCGGCTGGGATCGAGTAGATACATCGCAGACGCTCCCGCAGCCATCCCCACCACTAAAGGTAATTTGCTCATCGGTTGTCTCCTCTCTCGTTGATCGACACGGACCCGCGAAGCATCCCCCGCCACCGGCACCGAGTAAATGAACCCCGTCGCTTTACGTGGTTAGTTATCCCTTGTCTGATCTTTTCGATCAAGAGCTTTTTCTGCTTGTGCACATCCTGCCAGATCTTCCTGCAGAAGTCGCACTAGCCTGTCGAGTCTTCCCATAACTTGTCGATTCTCCAGACTCCGCGAGCAACTAGCCGGGTGATGCGGTTTCAAAACCATAGCAGCAACCTGCAATGTCATTGCAACGGAGTAGCATCGGCGTTTTATGTGCGGGCGACAAATCGCGAGAGAAGATGCGGATCAGAAAGGAAGCGGAGCATGAACAGACGAACCACCAGGACGACGGCGGAAATTGAACGCAAACCAGTCATCTTCTCCCGAGATGAGCTCTGGCTCCTTCACGATTTCGTCCGCCACGAGCTGCCTGAGTCTCGACAGTGGCGCTACCCGCCCGCATCCGAAGAGTTGAACGAAGAAATCGTGGTCGCTTTGGACGCCTGCGAGACTCATGAACTCCCGGAATACACTCTCCTGCTCTCCAAGGGCGATATGTTGGTCATAGACTTCTTTATCCGTCGGGACCATCGCACACCCGAAGGCGCGAGCGGCAAGAACCTGCTGCTAAAGATATTCAGGGCACGGAGTGAGCTGTCCTCGGGATTGGTGGAGCATGAAGGGAACGATTTCGCATACCGGGAGGTAAGAAAAGATGCCGCAGCCGACTACGACTCCGGTACGAACGCCGGTTGAAACCCCAACCGTAGAGCCCAACCCAAAGCTGCTGCCAGCCGAGATTTGCCCGCAACAGAAGCGCGAAATGGCCTCGCCGGACGTTAGCCCCTGAATGCTTGTGAGAGACCCTGAACTCTCGATCGCGGGTTGGCTCCTCCTGCGTAACGCCCAAAGGCTGAGAGAACGGGCTTTTTCGCGTACGGTGGAGGCGCTCGACCACGATTCGATAAAGTTCGTCCACACGTCCGATCAGATCTTCCAGATTCACCCTGTTGAGCCAGCCGTGACCGGCCTGATGGCTGCTTGCAGCGCCAACACTTGGTCTAGGGACCGCCTGGCCAACGTGCCGATTTCGCGGCCGGGCCGGTCGGCGTTAAGTGACCCCGAGCTCGTGCCGATGCTCCAAGACCTGGCCGACATCCTGGCGGCCGAAGCCGGGCAGGCGTTCACGTCTTCGTACTATCCTGGCATTCCAGACGTGCAGATACCCGATGAGCATGTCGGGGTGGTAATGCATGCGCTTCAACGCGAGATGGACCGTGAGGGCAAAAGCCGCCAACGGTACCCAGTGGAGTTCATAGACCTGCCAAAGGAACGGCAACGGGCGCTGGCTGAGCGGCGGCGCTGGTGGTTCCAGAAGTTCTCGATCACGCCGGAACGCTGGGCAACCGGCCATTGGTCAGTCTGGGACGTATCCGAAGACGAGATGCCGGAAATGGTGCCGATCTAGAATGGACACTCGAATGGTGTTTCTGATTGTACTTGTAGCACTGTTGCTACTCTTCTTCACCGGGCTGGCAGTGTTCGTTACGAAGCTGTTCCTGATTGTAGTGCTGGCGCTGCTCATCACCTGGCTCATTACCGGCTGGTCCCGACGTCATCGCTTCTGAGTTAGTACCTCAACTCCAAACCGCATGTCCTTCGCAAAGATCGCCGCGTCTATGAGCCTAGTGGCGAATCATGGCAATTACCGCTGCCTTCGTCCTGAAACTCACCGAACTCGTCCGGGATAAACTCCCAGCTATACGACGCAGGGTGAAGGGTCAGCTTTAGCACCCCGAAAGAGTTCCCATCGCCAATCTCACTGTTGGAAAGGAATGGCCCTGCCCGGTAGTGGCTTTCGCCGCCGGTGCCGACGATGAACTCCCGAATGCCGTGCTCCGGGTCGAGCGCACCGAGGGGCGTCTGGGGAGCGAGGCGTTCGTAGTTATGCTCATGACCATTTACGACAACGTCGGCGCCGGATGCGTAAAGGGCATCCCAAAAGGGCTGGACGTATTGCGAACTCCCGTGTACGCGTCCAGAGCTGAAGAGGGGATCATGCCAGATCGCCAGGGTGCAAAAGTTAGGATGTGCCTCCAGGTCGGCCCGGAGCCAGGATACCTGGGGGGAGCCGCCGTCGCAGAGAAGCAGCTGGCAGTGATTACTTGTATTCAGCACGATGATGTGCCAGGCGCCGAGCTCATAGCTGTAATAGCCCTGTCCCGGATCTCCTGCCGCCACGCCGAAATATGAGAAGTAGCCTTCCGCGTTCCCGGTCGAATACTCGTGATTGCCAGCAGCCGGGCGCGTCCTTGCCTTGTGGCGTCCCCACGTTGGGTCATAGCACTGCTGGTACTCCTCGAGAGTCCCGTACTCGTAAGCATTGTCACCGGCGGTGAACACGATGACTTCGCCGTTGGCGCTCGCGATGACGGAATCGAGGAGGTGGGCCGTGCGGTCGTCGTTGGTCTGGGTGCAGGAGCTGATATCCCCGGCGCCGACGAGAACCGCGTCGCCCGCCGTCGGTGCCGGGCTGGGGGTCAGCGGCGCGGTGGATCCGGGGGTGGGCGAGCGCGTCCTTACGGGCGTGGCGCTAGAAGTTGTGGTCGGACCGTCTGCGGCTTGTTCTTCCGAGCTGCTTGTCTCAAGAAACGTGTCGTATGTGAAGTATAAAAGCCCGGCGAAAAGGACTACGCCGGGAATCGCCAGCAGCTTCCATCCAAGCATCAGGGGAACGCCGAGGTTGCCCAAAAAAGCAAATGGAGCGGAAGACGGGATTCGAACCCACGATCCCCTCCTTGGCAATTAGCAGGACCTCATCCAGGCTGCTCCCTGTTTACGGCGCCCGCCTATCCAGTACTAGCTGCTAACAATTAGGGGGTCACGAGGCGGCGCAATTAGGGGGTCGGCTCTCGCTCCTCCTTGGGTGATTATAACATCGGAACTCGGCCAGTCGCCGGTGATTAAGCGGCGTCCGCCCGGTGCCCTCGGTAGCAAGCACCAGCACACTGTCTCAACGCTTGGCGCCGCAGTCACGGGCACTTCACTTGACACAGTATCCCTATCTTTACGAATATTGGTCTCACTCGCGTAGGGGGAAGCGGCCTAGGTTCGCGCTGAGGGGAACGGCCGGCAACGTCCGGGCCAGGCGAGTTGGCCGGACTAAGCATTAAGTCATTCGGGAGTGCAGTGAACTCGAAGTACGGCAAGCTCAGTGCTTCGATTATCGTTCTCACACTACTAGCGCTGGTTGCCCTGGGGACCCCGTCAACCGGTTTCGCGCTGGGCGGCCTCCAAAACCCCGGCTTCGAGCAAGGACTCACGAGCTGGACGACTAGCGCAGTAGACGCCGCTGTCGTTGTCGGGACCGAAACGTCTGCCCAGTGCCCAACCTACGCCAACATGGGAGGTGCCAGCGTTGCCCCGTTCAAGGGCGCGAAGTCGCTAAGGCTGGGAGCCTGCCGATCAATCAATCAGTCCCAGCCCAAGGGGACCAACAGGGCTTCGCAGACATTTACCGCGATTAGTTCCCCCCTCCGAGTCGCGTTCCGCCTCTTCTCGTGGGAGCACCGCGGCAACGATCAATTGTCGATTGAGCTCAAGAAGGGCAACCAAGCGGTGGGGACACTGCAGAGTCCCGTATCCGTGCCAATGGCGGGGGTACCCGGTGGCCAGCAGACGTGCTCAGGTGCGCTTCCCTGTACGTTTACGATCGATGCAGGCAATTCGGGCGGCTTCGTTGCCACAGGCTGGCTAACAATGGCCGTCGACATCCCTCAGTCCCTAATGGGGCAGAATCTCACGCTGACTTACAGCGTGGTCGGCGGTAAGGACAATGGCTTTGCCACCTGGGCCTATTTTGACAACGTGAATACACCCCCCGTGGCCCGGTTCGATCATCCAACCGTGGGCGTTCGTGAGGGGGAGCGTGTGCAGTTCACAGATACGTCGTTCGATCCCGACGGCGACGCGATCGTTGCCTGGCGCTGGGAAATCAACGGGGAAGTATTCAATGACCAGAACCCGGTATACATTTTTGCGGACCAGGGTACGTACAGTGCCTGCCTGACGGTCACAGATAGCTTCGGCGACACCAACCGGGCATGCTCTGGCGGAAGCGCCAGTGACGGGACCCCGATCTCGGCGGTAACAGTGGCCAATCAGCCACCGCTTGTGAACGCATTAAACGTCGAAACGCTGGCCGGCCAGCCGGTCGGGATGTTCGGTCGCATCTTGGAGCCCGGCTGGCAGGATGTGTTGTCGGCAAGCTGGCAGGTGGACGGACAGTCGCCGACCGCAACCATAACCGACGACAGAATGCCGTTACTCGCCACCGGCATCGTGAACGGCCAGGTTACAACAGCCACAACTCTTGCTGGGACGCTAACTGTCTCAGACCAGGATGGAGGAACCGGCTCCGACGCGTTCCAGGTACGAGTTGTACCTAATGATCCTCAGCGCTACGAACCGAACAACGGTCTCGAAAGCGCTCCTCTGCTCACAAGCGACTCGACATACCTTTCATGGATCCAGTCGGTCGGTGACCAAGACTTCTTCGAGGTCCGTCTCCCCGGCCCCGACCATCCATTATTGCCCGCAGGGGGCGAGGTCCTAGTGAGCCTAAAGGGGCCTGCAGGAGCGGGGTTAAACGCCGACTACGACCTGGTTATCCTCTCACAATTGCCCGGCGGAGTGGGAGGATTTCAGAGTGGCGATGCCGGACAAACCAGCGTAAACACGTTCGGCTTCCAGAGCGGCGGCTTCCAGAGCGGCGGCTTCCAGAGCGGCGGCTTCCAGAGCGGCAGCATTCGTCCTGGCGGCTTTCAGAGTGGCGGCTTCCAGAGCGGCGGGTTCCAGAGTGGTTCAGCCCTTTATCCCCTCTCCCAGATGGGCTTGATGGGCTTTAACGGACTGGAAGGCAACGGAGTTGGCGCTGCCGATATCACGCTTGATGAACTAGGGCTCGGCAACCTGAACGGAAGCGTCTCCGTCGCTGCTTACTCAGGCAACCATGGCACAAAGCAAGAGGTGGCGCTCGCCCGCTCAGCCGTCCCGGGCACGAGGTTCTTTATCGGTGTCCTGGGTGCGAATGGCGCCTTCAGCGCTAGCGAACCATATACTCTTCAGATTGAGACGTCAGTACCTCTTGACCTGACTAGCGTGCTTGGGCCGGAGGTCTGTAGCCGACCGCCGATGGTCGGCTCCGATCCCTCCAATCCACCAACGACGACGGTTGTCGATCTGAATCCTGGCTTCCCGAGCCAGGACCCAGCCAAAACACTGATCGTCACTCAGCGGGAGCGGATCATCGCTCTCTATGACGACCCGACCACAGCAACGAATGAGGGACTCGCTCGCTGGAACGCGCTGCTGCCAAAGTTGCAAGCCCTTGCACAGCATCCGAACGTGCAGGCGGATCTTATCTCCGTGCCGAGTATTCTCTACGACAACGCGGATCGAAATCCGTGCTCTGTGGACGAAGCGAACTCATTGGCGGCCGCCATCCGCGGCCAGATCCAGGCGCGTCTCGGCCTCGATCCTGGCATTCAGTATGTTGTGCTTGCCGGTGACGATGATGTGATTCCGCAACGGCGGGTCCCTGACGAAACGATCATTGGCAACGAGAGCAACTATTTGTTTGACGCTCTGGTTAATCCTGGCAGCCCCCTCTTCTCGAGCCTGCTGGGCGGCTACATCCTCACCGATGACTATTACGTGGACGACGCGCCGACGCCTTGGAATGGCAGAGAGCTGTATGTCCCAGACCGGCCCATTTCCAGGCTAGTGGAAACGCCGGAGGAGATAGGAGCGGGGGCGGACGCTTTCTTGGCCAGCAACGGCCTTCTAGACTACAGCAGCGGCGCGTCCGCGACAGCCCTCGTTACCGGATACGACTTCTTCACCGACGGCGCCAACGTCACCGCAGTTAACCTAGCCAGCAAGCTCAACACATCGACCCTGATAAATTCCACCTGGACATCGGATGAACTTCGTTGCGCGATGTTGGGCCAAGCCTCGGGGAGCCTGACCGGTTGCGGAGTGCGCAGCGTGGTCGCTGCCAACGCTCACTACACGCACTATCTGGCTCTAGCTGCGAATGGGTTTGGCACACACGACTTCACCGACACCTTGAAGAGCAACGAGGTAGCGGCGGCTGGCGGGTCGACGCCGGTTTTACAACGACACGTGGTCTTCACCATGGGATGCCATGGTGGATTAAATGTTCCGGATCGCGCCGCTCGGCCCGTTGACCCAGGGCTGGGCGTAGACCCCTCGCTTGATTTTGCTCAGGCAATGGCCCGTCAGCGTGCGGTTTTTGTCGCCAGCACAGGTTATGGACTCGGTGATGACATTGGCCTCGGAGGCACCGAGCTTCTTCTCACCATCTTCGCCAAGGAGATGATGCAAGGGGAAGTGTTCATCGGAAACGCGCTGACGGACGCCAAGCAGTCCTATCTGCTCAGCCTCCTCTCGATGACGCCCTACGATGAGAAGTCTTCGATCCAGCTCACAATGTACGGAATGCCGATGTACCAGGTGCGCGTCCCCCCCGGTACCGGCTCGATAACCGCTCTGCCGGCCGAGACGGCGCCCACTCAGACTTTTAGCTTGACCGTCCAGGATGGGGCCGCTACGACGACAACCACGCACAGCATTGAGCAGGTGACGACTGGCAGTGGAAGCTACTTCACGGCCGATGGCGATGCGCAGGCTACAGCGTTCCGACCGGTCGAGCCGCGAATCGTCATTCCGATACCTCCGGGACACACCGCCCAGGGAGTGCTCATAAAATCAGGAGCATATACGGATACTCCGGGCTTCAATCCGGTCATATCGCGGCCCACTCAGGACTGGCTGCTCAATCACCAAGAACCGCAGACATGCTTAGATGCTTATTGGCCTTCTGTGCCGGTTACTTTGAATAGCGTCGACCCGGGAGGCGGACAAACGCTAGTCGTTACGCCAGGCCAGTTCCGCTGTACGAGCGGTTCGGCGGCGACAGTCACAGGCATTCAACGCAACTATTCGTCGCTGACGGTCGAGCTGCTGCATTCCAACCCGGCGGATACGGAGCCGCCGACGGTCAACGAGATCAGCATGAGCCCGGGGGGCGGAACTAGCCTGAACGTTACAGTCAGGGCAAATGACCCTAGCGGCATCGCCAGGATAGTCCTGCTGAAATACAGCGGTGGCGCCTTTACGCCTCTCGAACTGAACCTGCCGCAACCGTTCCCAACCACAGGCACATTCACAATTAATGTGCCGAACGTTCAACCGAACGACGACATAGCGGGCGAGGTGGTGGACGGGGCGGACAACATCGCTTACTTCACGGCGAAGGGGTCGATCGGGTTCACTTTCCTTAGCGTCGATCTCACGCCCGACCCTCAGTATGTAGCTCCCGGTTCGCCTGCGACCTTCCAGGTGAGCGTCCCCGACTTTGCCCAACTCGATGAGCCTTTCTACACGATAGACTTCGGAGACGGCTTGTTTGGCAGCGGACCCGTGACGGGCACCAGCTTCACTGTCATGCATACCTACCCGAACGGCACCCAGTTCCCGACCACGGCCAAAATACGAGTCATGGACGCGGATGGGCGGCTCGGGACCGACACGGCGACTGTCCGTCTGCGCTGTGACCCGACCGGTGACTCACCGACCACTGGTACTGACTTCGTGGGTTGTGATGTCTCGACGTCGGCGACCACGATGACGATTGCTGTGCGAGTCGTCGGCACCATTGAAAACGCTTCTCAGTACCGGCTCAACATCCTGACGGCGACGAAGAATGCGCAGCTGAAGTATGCCAACGGGAAGGTGACGAGCCCGCTGAGCAGCCTGGTGGTCACGCGCCCGGATCCTAGCGAGCTGCGCTTCACGTTCAGCCTCGCAGAGGTGGGCCTGACCAGTGGCGGCCAGCTGCAATGGTACGCGGAGGCACAGCACGGTGTGCCGGGGAATCCAAGTGTCGGCTTCCCGGACCGCATGCCGGACAGCGGGTTTAAGACCTTTGTGGTACCCTGAAGCGACGAAAGATGCTTAAGCTTTAGCGTTCTCCCGCCTGTCGTCCCGAGGCGGGGAGCGGGAATAGCCGTTGAGGGCGAGGCGGGGCCTCGATGCAAAAAACATATCGCACGGGCGAGGAGACGCTGCTGCGCGCGTACCTGCCCGCAACACTTGTCGAACAGTGGGCGCTCCGGCCGGAGCAACACCCGTTGTGGGGCGTCTGGCTGAAGGGGTCGCTGATGTTCTGCGACGTCTCGGGCTTCACGGCGATGTCCGAAAAACTGGCGCAGGTCGGCAGGGAGGGCGCGGAGTTGATGGCGTCCGTCCTCAATGGCTTCTTTGAGCGCATGCTCGCCATTGCCGACGGTTGGGGCGGCGCCCAGATGAAGTTCGGCGGCGATGCGATGCTTCTTCTCTTCTCGGGAGACCAGCATGCCGACCGCGCGGCGGCTGCCGGCATTGAGATGCAGGCTGCGATGGGCGACTTCCGCCGGCTGCTTGTCGCAAATGAGACGTACCGCCTGAGGATGCGTGTCGCCATCCACAGCGGCCGGTTCTACGGGGCGTCGGTGGGACAGACGGATGGAACACTTCACTATTTGCTCATAGGCCCGGACGTGAACCGAACTGCCTCAATCGAAGGGGCTGGTGAGCCAGGGCAGGTGGTGGTGAGCCCCGAGGCGGCCGCGGAACTGAGCCCGGGCTGTCGGCTGGTGGCTCGCGACGGCGTTTGGCGAGTGCGCCGGTTGAAACAGCCGGCCAGACCGGCGTTAGAGCATCACCTCCCGGCTTCGAGCGACTCGCTCAAGCGTTACCTCCTAGCGCCCCTTGCGACTCCACTCTTAGAAGGCCGCCTCCCGAGCTTTTCCGGCGAACATCGCCGCGTTACCGCCGTATTCATCAACCTAATCGGCCTTGCTCGGCTCCTCGAAACCCATGGCGAGGCGCAGGCTCTGGCACAGGCCGATACTTACGTGAAAATGCTGATCGGCGCCGTCGAGCGGCACGGTGGATTCCTCGCGGCGAGCGACCTCGCGCCCGAAGGCGACAAACTAATCTGCCTCTTTGGGGCGCCTTTATCCGTGGAGCGCGAGGAGAGGGCAGCTCTCCGCGCCGCACTGGAATTGGACCGCGAGTTCCGCTCGTCAGGTCTCAAGTTGAGGCACAGGATTGGTATCAGTTCCGGGTTTGTCTTCGCGGGAGAGATCGGGTCGTCAACGCGGCGCGAATACACGGTAATCGGCGACACCGTGAACTTGGCTGCTCGCCTCATGGCGGCATCACAGCCGGGACAGATTCTCATATCCAAAGCTACGATCGAGCGCGCAGGCAGCGGGTTCGATGTTCAGCGGCTGAGGCCATTGCGAGTCAAGGGGAAGGCGGCGCCGGTGGCCGTCTATCGCCTGCGAGATGCCGCCTCGGAGCATCTAGTTGAACAAGATCGCGATACAGGCCCGCTCGTAGGCCGTGACCGCGAGCTGGCAGCGCTCTCAGGACTCGCCCGGGAGATTCTGAAGCGCAGAAGAGGTCGGTGGGCCTACCTATGGGGAGAGCCGGGCATCGGAAAGTCCCGCCTGACGAGGGAACTTGCCGCTCAGCTTGAAGCAGCAGGCTGGCGGCAGATTAAAGCCACCTGCCAGGTGCACACGTGGCATACGCCCTTTGCCCCCTGGCGTGAAGCTCTGAGGACGCTATTGAATTTTCGTCCCGATGAGACTGCGGCAGAGCTGGCGGAAAGGCTATCCTCGGCCATCGAGAAGGCTCGGCCGGATCTCGCTCCGTACGCTGCGTTGGTCGGTGAATTGCTCTCGCTGCCCGTACCTGATGTACCAGCGATCTCTTCTCTTGATCCCAATTCGCGCCGCCGTCAACTCACGTCTTTACTGGTGGCGCTCATAGAATCGGTCGCGAAGGTCCAACCAGTCCTGCTTGTCTTCGAGGATGCACACTGGGCGGATACACCATCATCAGAGTTGTTGACAGAGGTCCTTGCGTCTAGCGCCCGTTACCTCGCCGTTGTTACCTCCCGCGTGCCGGAGGCGGCCCCAGAGCTCTCGGCTGCGCGAGCCCCTGTCCGCATTCATCTTCCAGAACTGAACCAGGACGCGGCGCGCATTCTGGTGACGTCTACATCCAGATTAAGCGAGCAGGTGCTCGAGACTGTCGTCGCGAGAGCGCAGGGAAATCCTCTGTTTCTCCAGGAGATCGCGCGCCTGGATCTCACGAGCGCCGACTCCATTCCGGAGACAATAAATGACGTAATCTTGACCCGGCTTGACCGCCTGGCGCCGCAAGAAAAGAGGGTATTGCGTCTGGCGTCTGTCATAGGTCCTTCATTCGATTCGCGACAGCTCTATGTTCTGGCTGGTGGCAACCCAGCATCCGTGCTGGTGGATGCGGCCCTTATCGAGCTGGGTCAGCTGGGCTTCACGCGAAAGCAGGAGGAAGGCGCGGCCGGGTACGCCTTCTCGCACATGCTGACGCGCGAAGTGGCTTACGAGACTCTGCCGTATGCTCAACGCCGCCAGTTGCACAAGCGGGTCGCACAGCAGATCGAGCATGAGTACGTAGCGAGGATGGATTCGCCGTGCGAGCTGCTCCTGCATCATTATGAGCTGGCCGGCGACCAGTCCAAGGTAATCCGGTACGCAACAATATCCGGCGATAAGGCGTTGGCCGTATTCGCGCTCAAGGAGAGCCTGGAATACTACCAGCGGTCGTTGTCTGTCGTGTCGGCCCTTGGTAAGGGGTTCGAGGGCGACCGAAGTCAGCTGTTGGAACGCTTGGGTGACTGCCTGGATACGATGGGTCGCCATAGAGAGGCCGCAGAGAAGTTGGCGGACGCCCTTCACGAATGGCGTAACTGGCGCAAAAGGCCGCGTCTCGTGCCTATGAGGGATAGCGTGCGCTTGCGTGAGGCGATTTTATGCAGGAAAGTCGCTGTCTCCTATGAACGGTGCTCGGACTACGAGCAGGCCTTGCGCTGGCTCGATGAAGCCTTGTCGATCTTACCAACTCGCGCCGGTCGCATTGCCGCGCAGATATACGCCACGAAATGCTTGACGTTCTTTCGCAAAGGAGCATACGAGCAATCGATCAATTGGGGACGGCGAGGGCTCGTCTTGGCCCGGCGGAGTCGCGACCGGCGGCTCCTGGCCTACGCGCACCATATTCTGTCAGGTGCCTGTAGGGAGTTGGGCAAGTTGAAGCAGGCGCTACAGCACGACCGCCTTTCATCGCGGTTGTACCATGAGCTGACAGATTTCGCCGGGCAGGCTCGGGCGAATAGCAATCTCGGACTCTCTTACCAGATGGTTGGGATTCTAGACGCGGCGCTATATCACTATGAGGTGGCGCTGAGCGCGGACAAGAGAATCGGGAATGTCAGCCACGCGGCCATAGTGCATAACAATCTGAGTGAAGTGCTGCTAATGCAAGGTCGTCTGGAAGAAGCCAAGGCTCACCTAGAGCAAACGCTAAGGGCATGCCGGGAAGGGAGCGGACGAGCAGCGTTGGCCGGCCTGGCCGAGGTAAATCTCAGCCGATGCTATGCGCGACAGGGCGACTTAAACGCAGCCGCTCGTCATCTCCAGCGAGGCCTGCGCCTCCTGAGCGGTGTGGGCGCTGAGGGACTACTGACCGAAGCGCTTCTGCAGAGGATCGAGCTGCAGTTGGCGGCTGGACGAGCCAGGCGAGCACGGAATGAGTGCCGCCGGGTGCTTCAAAACGTCGGCGGGCTCGAAGCAAAGGTGCTTGAAGCGCGCGGCGAACGTCTTCTGGGACAGGCCGAAGCATCCCTTGGCGATTCCGAGCGTGCGGGCGGCCACCTGCGCACGAGTATCACGATAGCGCGGCAGGCCGGTGCGGAGTACGAAGAGGCGCTCTCGCTTTTGGCGCTCGCCCGCCTCAATCTCGATACACTGCGTACAAGTCGGTCGGCCGGGCGGCCTTTTCGGCGAGCCGCGAAAATGTTGGCCCGCATGGGCGCCTCGCTGGACATCGCGGGGTTAGAAGGCCTCGTCGATAGACAACATCGGACTCTTCGGCCGGTCGCCTCTTAATTTCGTTCGGCTGCCGCGATCTTGCGTGAGCAAGCGACTCCTGATGGAGTGTCGCTAGCACGGCCAGGTGAAGTCGGTATTTCGCAACTCCTACCTGTCTATGGACCCGATGCCCACGCTTGGTGAGTCCTTCGTGACACGACGGCTCGATCCATAGTTTCCGAACTGGGTGACCCGCCCGGCACGTACTAAGAGTTGTTGTGACTAACGTCCCCGACCACACAAGGCGTGAATCATTGGGGGCAAACAGGTCCGATATTGGGGGGGGCCGCGCCAAGTCTGCCGACGTATGGCCCACTTGACAATAACCATACTCGCTGATTACTGTCGGCTCACAGCACCAACCTGGGGATCAAGCCGCTTTGGAACTCGCGAAGGGATTGGAAGCGTGAAGGCTCGATCGAACGCGGTATCGATCGTATTACTGCTGCCAATCCTCGCCTTCGTGGTCACGCTGACCGTTCCTGTATCCGCACAGGCACCCGCAGATTTACCAACTGGCCTTACCCCTCGCCAGAGGGGACACGAACTTGTGCCCGACCCCGACGCGGTCGCCCGCGCGAAAGAAGCAGCGGCGCAAGCAGCCGAAGGTGATTCCGTAGCGAAGCCAGAAATCAACGTGGCGGCGCCTGTGAGTCTAGCTGGCTTTGACGGCATCTACGACACCTCCACAGGCCCCCCGGATACGACCATCGCAGTTGGCTCGACGCGCCTGATCGAGATGGTGAACAGCCGGTTCGGCATCTACGACCGCAGCAGCAATCTCCTCTCCGAGGGGCCGTTGCGCGATTTGGTCGGAGCCACCTCAGCTGATTTCATCTCGGACCCCCAAGTGATGTGGGATCCCGAAACCGAGCGCTTCTTCTTCGTGATTTTTGAGAATCACGCCAATGGCCCTACAAGCCCCGACGAAGGGTTGGCCTGGGGGTTCTCACGCAATGCGTCCCCCAGTTCAGCAGCCGACTGGTGCCAGTACTTCAGCCGCTTTTCTTACGCAGGCACGTCCTTTCCGGATTTTCCCAGGTTAGGGGACACCAAGGGCTTCCTGCTGATCGGGACCAACCGCTTCAGCCTGTCCGAGTCTTATTTGGGAGCCGATCTTGCCTGGATCACGAAGCCAGGACCGGGAACGAAGTGCCGATCAGAACGCTCATTTCGCAAAGGGAATTTCACTGACCTCCGCAATGCGGACGGAACTCAAACGTTTACTCCGGTCCCCGCACGTCAAGTCGACGGCTCACGCGACGGCTGGGTCGTCGCCACACCCTTTCCCTGGAGCGCGCCGAACGCGCTGACGCTATATCGTGTGGAGCGGAAAGGTGCCGGTCTCGCACTTAGTGCTCCTGCGTCAGTTGCAGTACCCACCTACCGCACACCTCCTAACGCGCCACAAGCGGGTACAACGTCGAGCGGGTCGCCGGCGCCCTACATCGATACTCTCAGCGGGAAGCTGACTCAGGCCTACTCGTCCTTCGATCCTCGATTCGGTAATATAGCGGTTTGGACCGCCCATACTGTAGCAGGAGGCGCAGGGTCGGAGCTCAGGTGGTACGAGATCGATCCAGCCGATCTGACGCTTGACCAATGGGGAGAAGTATCCGACCCCACGTTGTATGCTTTCAACGGCGCAATTGCGCCCGATCGCGCTGTAGATGGCAGTCAGGCGCTGTTTGGGAGCGCGGCAGTGCTTGGTTTCTCCACATCTTCAGCGACGTCATTTCCGGCAGTTCAGATGGTTTCGAAGGTCGCCGACAATCCCCAATCTGGCTTCGTTTTGGTGACTCAATCACCCGGGCCAAACGTCGATTTCAACTGCTTCCAGCCGACCCGGCCTGCTTGCCGTTGGGGTGATTACTCAGGTGCGGCTCCCGATCCAGTGGCTTCGGCTGATTCAACCACAGGAGTTGTTTGGCTAAGTAATCAATGGAATGTGGCGAGCGTGACCGACGATGACGTCGATTGGCGGACGTGGAATTGGACGGCCCGACCCTGACAAATGAGGCGTAGTCGAGAGTAAGAAGGCGTTGGCCGCCCGGTAGCGGTGTTTACCGTGGCTGGCTTGTTGCCCGCTCACGCAGAGCGATCGGCCATTCTCGAATGTGTTCCGCTGTCACCTGAGTGAGCCTGTGGAATCCTTTGCCGCTGCACAAGCCGCGCACCCACGCACCCCGCGCCCTTAGACCCGCGGAAAGGCGGGCGCGCGCTTCTCCACGAACGAGGCAACGCCTTCCCGGAAGTCGTCCCCTGTAAGGCTTTCCGCCATCAGCCGGTTTGTGTCCTCCATTGCTTCGTGCAGAGGCTTCATTAGGTGCAGGTAGACCTGCCGTTTCATGATCATGATCGAGGCAGGCGAACTGTTGCGTGCCAGATCCTCGATATAGCCTCGTGTCGTTGGCAGCAGCTCGTCGCCAGGGACCACCCGGTCCACGAGGCCCAGCCGTTCCGCCTCCTGCGCGTCCACCCGGCGCGCGCTCCACAGCAGGTCGAGGGCCTTCGCTGGTCCGATTAGCCGCGGCAGAATCCAGCTCAGGCCGTGCTCCGCAACCAGGCCCCGCTGCGAGAACGACGTAGTAAACACCGCGCTGTCCGAGGCAAAGCGCAGGTCGCACATCGTGGCGATTGCGGTCGACCTGCCCGCGCAAGGAC
Organism: Chloroflexota bacterium; assembly: GCA_005882715.1. Taxonomy (GTDB): domain Bacteria; phylum Chloroflexota; class Dehalococcoidia; order SM23-28-2; family RBG-16-64-32; genus CF-163. Next base: position 22,932 of record VBEI01000138.1, read on the forward strand.
CGTTCACGGCGGCGATCACCGGCTTCTTCAAGGAGGGAATGAAGCTCCACGTTACACGGAACTCAGGGTCCACCTCGCGGCCGCGGGACTCCGCCTCCAGGTGCGCCAGAGTATCGTCCTGGTCGACGGCCCGGCGCTCGGCGATCTCCGCGAGGCTGCGCATGTCCGCTCCCGCGCTGAAAGCCCTGCCCGCCCCTGTCAGGATGATCCCGACCACGCGTTCGTCACGCTCGGCCGCGATCATGGCGTGTTTGATCTCGACCTGCGTCCTGGCCGTCAGGGCATTGAGCCGCTCCGGCCGATTGATCGTGACCGTAGCGACCGGGTCTGCGACCTCGTAGATAATCTCTTCGTACATCGCCCGCTCCCCTTTCGATAGTCGTGATGTGGATTATACGGTTGGGAGTGTACGTTGGTGCCCTCAGCGCGGCAAGGGTGCCCCATCGAGTATTGGGCGGCATCCCTTGCTACCGCAGCTGTCGCTTGAGAGGCAACTCGCGGATGCGCTG
>VBEI01000030.1 GCA_005882715.1 Chloroflexota bacterium
AAAATCGAGAACCGACGCGCCGCTGCCGAGCAGACGAGGTCCCGTGTCTTGGAGGCCACACGCAAGTTGATAATGGCCAGCTCTGTGCCGCCCAGCATCGATGCAGTAGCGGCGCTGGCAGGCGTGGCCCGCATGACGGTGTACTACCAGTTCGGTTCTAAGGCCGGCCTCCTCGAAGCCCTCTTCGACGAGCTCGGTGGCCGGTATTTTCGGAGCGAGTTGCCGCTAGTCATGTCACAGGACGAGCCACTCCAGGCGCTGGCCGACCTCATAGAAGTCTTTCTCACGTTCTGGGCATCCGAACGGCTGGTGACCCGGAGGATACGCGGTATGGCCGCGCTCGATTCCGATTTCGAGGAGAGCCTGCGGGGCCGCGACAAGCGCCGGAGGCTTCTAATCCGCACAGTCCTGGCGCGAATAACGCAGAAGTACGGCAAGCCGACTAACGAAGTATTCGAGCAGACCGTGGACGCGCTCTACGCCCTCACGAGCTTCGCAATGTTCGATACGATGGCCGAGGACGATGGGAAGGCCGACGACATCGCGCACTTCGTCCAGCGGCTGGCGCGGCTCGCGCTCGGTATAGGCGAGAGGCCCTCAGGCGATGATTGAGCGCGACGCCGGCAAGGTATTGCCGCCGGCGAGTCGCATCTCGCGTCCGAAGACTTCGCCAAACTGCGCCACGAGGCGGTTGGCTACCTCACTGACCGGCGGCGCCTTCCCCAAGACGTGGAGCATCGAAGTAACTCCGCGGTCAGAAATGCCACAAGGCACAATTCGCTCGAACCACGCGAGGTCGACATCAACATTGAGCGCAACACCGTGGGTGGTCACCCAGCCGCCACTCGCACCGCCCGGACGGCTAACACGAACGCCGATCGCCGCGATCTTCTCGCGACCAATCCAAACACCTGTGAGGCCGCACTCAAGCCCACTCTCGATGCCGTAATCACGAAGGGTGCGCATCACCACCTCCTCAAGATTGCGGACGTAATTCACGACGCCAAGGCCCGCCGCCCGCAGGTCGATAATCGGATAAGCGATGAGCTGGCCGGGGCCATGGAATGTTATGTCGCCTCCCCTATCGGAGACGACAAGCGGCGCACCGAGCCTATCGGCCGGGTGGCGAAGGTTCGATTCGGCGGTTCGCTTTCCGGTAGTAAACACGGGCGAGTGCTCGAGAAGTAGGAGAGTGTCGGGTATTTCGCCGGCGGCGCGTGCCGTGGCGAGGTCGCGCTGGAGCCCCCAAGCTTCACCGTAGTCAACCCTTCCGAGCCAGCGGACTTCGCAGACGGGCCGCATCAGTCGATGCCGGTGTCGGGGCTAATGGCTTCGAGCCGCTTCTTGACCACCTGCAGGAACGCACCCGCCTGGTGGCCATCGAGGACGCGATGATCGAACGAAAGACAAGTGGCGACGATGGAGCGGATGGCGATGGCGTTGTCGGCGACTACCACGGGCCGCTTGGTGATCGACTCCATGGTGATGATTGCGGATTGGCCCTGATTGATGATCGGCATCGAAATGACGGTCCCGAAAGCGCCCGTGTTGTCGAGCGTGAAGGTACCGCCCTGGACGTCTTCGAGCTGGAGCTTATTGTCCCGTGTGCGATCACCGAGATCGCTCATCGCCCGCGCGAGGCCGGTGACGCTCAGGCGGTCGGCGTCGCGGACGACCGGCACGAGCAGGCCTCGGTCCGTGGCGACGGCGATGCCGAGGTTCACCCGCTTCCGGAGGATAATCTTGTCCTCGGCCCAGGAGGCGTTCAAGTACGGGTGCTCGAGGAGCGATTGGGCCACGGCATGGGCCATGAAGGGCAGGTACGTCAGGTCAATGCCGTGACGCTGGCGGAACGCCTCTTTCTGGGCGTTGCGGAGGGCCACCAGCCCGGTCACGTCCGATTCCACGACCAGCCAGGCAGCAGGTGCGCTAAAGGCGGACGCCGTCATTCGTTGCGCGATCGTCCGACGGATCCCCGTAACCGGCACGGTCTCTTCATCGGCGCCTGGTTTGGGGGGCGCGGGCCGTTCCGCGGTCGCCACGGCTGGCGCCGGCGTCGCTCCTCGGGCACCGGATGCGGCCGCGCGCACGTCGTCTTCGACGATCCGCCCGTTCGGGCCGGTGCCACTCAGTTGCGCGAGGTTTACACCCAGCTCTTCGGCAAGTTTCCTCACACGCGGCGTTGCTCGGGGTCGCTCTCCCGCGCCCTCCCGGCCGTCACCGCCTAAGCTAGGGGCGGCAGGAGACTCGCGCTGCCCAACAGATGCGGCAACGGGCTCTTCCTTCGGTGACGGCACCGCTGTGGCCGCTTCTTCTTCAGTGGGAACGGGTGAGATGTCCGCTGGCACCTCGCCCTCAGCTGTCTCCAGCCGGGCCAGCTCGGCGCCCACGAGGATAGTCTCGCCTTCCTGCGCGAGAATCTCGGTCAGGGTGCCGGACACGGGGCAGGGCAACTCGACGTTGACCTTGTCCGTGTTGATCTCGACGATCGGCTCGTATTTCTCGACCTTGTCGCCGGGCTTTTTGAGCCAGCGCTCGATCGTGCCCTCGGTGACTGTCTCACCGACCTCGGGCATCGTCAGGGTGAACGCCATGCGGGGCCTCCCTTGTTCAGTAGGCGGCGAGCTTGCGAATAGCCTCTGCTATCTTCTCGGGGTTCGGCAGAATGTACTCCTCGAGGATGCCTGAATAAGGCGAGATCGGCACGTCCGGCGAGGCGACGCGTGTGACGGGCCCGTCGAGGTAATCGAACGCATCTTGAGCGATCGTTGCGGCCACTTCGGCACCGAAGCCGCCGGTGATGTTGTCCTCGTACACGATCAACGCCTTGCCCGTCTTCTTCACCGACCCGAGTACCCGTTCCTTGTCCCACGGCGACACGGTCCGCAGGTCGATCACTTCGACGCTGGTGCCGTCCTCTTGCTCCAGCGTCTCGGCGGCCTTCAGCGAGTGGTGGGTCATCATTCCGTAAGTGATTAGCGAGATGTCGCTGCCCTCGCGTTTTGTCTCGGCTTGGCCGATCGGGATAGTGTAGTCGCCGTCCGGTATCTCCTGGCGGAAGGCACGATACGCCTTCTTGTGCTCCAGAAATACGACGGGGTTCGGATCGCGGATGGCGGACTTTAGGAGGCCTTTCGCGTCATACGGCGACGCTACGCAAATGACCTTGAGTCCCGGCACGTGCGCATAGAACGCCTCGATGCTTTGGGAGTGGTACGGCCCGCCGTGAATCCCCGAACCATACGGAGTACGAACCACGATCGGGCAGCTCCAGGTGCCGTTCGACCGGTAATGGAGCCGCGCCGCTTCGCTCACGAGCTGATCGAAGGCCGGGTGGCTGAAATCGGCGAACTGTATTTCTGCGATGGGGATGATCCCGTTTAGCGAAGCGCCGATCGCCGCGCCCACAATGCATGACTCGGCCAGCGGCGTGTCCATGCAGCGCTCCTCGCCGAATTCGGCAACGAAGCCGTCAGTCGCGCGAAAGACGCCGCCTTCTCCGACATCCTCGCCCATGACGATGATCCGGTCATCGCGCTTCATTTCCTCGAACATGGCGTCGTGGATCGCCTCGACCATATTCTTCTCAGCCATTGGAGGCTCCCCCTTCAACAAAAACGTGACGTAGTGCGGACTCGGGTTCGGGCGTCGATTCCTGCTCGACTTTGTCGGTCGCCTCATCCACCTCGCGGTTCACGCGGTCGTTCAGTTCCTGCTCGGACTTGTCGTCGAGGACGCCCAGCTCGTGGAGGCTCATTGCGAAAACGACAATCGGGTCCTTTTGGGCCCACTGCTCGACCTCTTCGCGTGTGCGGTAGCGGCGGTCGTCGTCGTCGCTGGAGTGCGGCTGCAAGCGGTAGGTCTTCGCCTCGATCAGCGTGGGGCCTTCGCCGGAGCGGGCACGCTTTACGGCTTCAGTCATCGCGCCGTAGACCTCGAGCACGTCGTTGCCGTTCAAGGTGACGCCCGGGAATCCGTAGCCGGCCGCGCGGACAGCCACGTTCTCGATCGCGGCCTGTTTTCGCCAAGGGACGGAAATCGCGTAGCCGTTGAATTCGCAGACAAAGACCATGGGCAGCTTGTGGACGCCCGCGAAGTTCATGGATTCGTGCCAGTCGCCGGTGCTGGTGGCGCCGTCACCGAAGTACGCGACCGATATCTCATCGAGCTTGCGGAGCTTGGCGGCGAGCGCGGCGCCGACGGCGTGAGGGATCTGTGTGGCTATGGGAGCGCTTCCGCTCACGATGCGAAGGTCGGGATGGCTGAAATGTGACGGCATATTGCGGCCGCCGCTGCTGATGTCATCGCGGCGCGCAAAGAACCCGCGCAGGATCTCGACCGGAGTCATGCCGACGGTTAGCGCGACGGCGACATCGCGATAGTACGCGAAGACCCAGTCCCTGCCCGGCCGAAGGGCAAAAGCCGTCCCCACCTGGACGGCCTCATGGCCCTCGCCGCTGAACGTCATCGGCCCCTTGCCCATGCGCTGGAGTACCCGCTGCCGGACGCTAACCGCGCGGGCGAGGAGCATCTTGTAATGCATCTCGAGAAGCTGCTCTTCGGTCAGGCCGAAGGTCTTGATCGCTTCTTTGGTGATCGCCATGGTGTTTGCCTTTCAGCCGGCGAGTCGCTCCTCAATGAGTACGTGATCGAGCGCTGACTCAGGCTTCGGCGTGGGCGCCTTCTCTGCTTGCTCCGTCGCCTCGTCGACCTCCCGCGCGGCGTGCTCGTGCAGAGAGTCGAGCTTCGCCTCGTCGGCGACATCGTTTTCTTTGAGCCAGTTGCGATAGCGGACCAACGGATCCTTCCCAGTCCATTCCTCGACCTCCTCGCGGGAGCGGTAGCGGCGGTCGTCGTCGTCGCTGGTGTGCGGGACAAGGCGGTACGTCTTGCCTTCGATCAGGGTGGCACCGTCGCCCCTCCGGGCGCGGTCCACCGCTTCTTTCATCGCGGCGTAGACGGCGAGGACGTCATTGCCGTCAACGGTGACGCCCGGGAAACCGTAGCCCTCAGCGCGAATGGAGATATCCTCGACTGCGAACTGCTTCCGCACGTGGACGGAGATCGCGTACTGGTTGTTCTCGATGACGAAAATTACCGGCAGTTTGTGGACGCCGGCGAAGTTCATCGCTTCGTGGCAGTCGCCGGTGCTGGTTCCGCCGTCGCCTGTGTAGCAGACGCTTAACTCATCGAGGCCTCGGAGCTTCGAGGCGAGCGCGATGCCCGCGGCGTGCGGGAAGTGCGTCGCGACGGGCGCCGAGCCGGATACGATGTGCAGCCTCGGATCGCTGAAGTGCGACGGCATGTTGCGGCCGCCGCTGCTGATATCGCCTTCGCGCGAGAGGTGTGCTAAGAGTAGATCGAGCGGCGTCTGGCCGATCGTGAGCGCGACGCCGATGTCGCGGTAGTAGGGGACAATCCAATCATGCCCAGGCTTCAGCGGGTAAGCGGTCCCGACCTGGAGGGCCTCATGGCCCTCACCCGTCACCGCGAAGGGGCCTTTCCCCATGCGGTTGAGCATGCGCTCGCGCTGGCCGACCGTGCGGGCCAACAACATCTTGTAGTAGAGATCGAGCAGCTGGTCTCTGCTCAGCCCTTCTGCCCCAGTTATCTCCTTCACGGAGACCACGATAACCTCGTCCTCCTTACCAATAGATGCTAATTCCAGCGGAAAGCCGCGCCGCTTCCCCGAGCGCCTCGCTCAGCGTCGGGTGCGGGTGGATGCTCGATCCTACCTCCCACGCCGAGGCCTCGATGAAGCGAGCGAGTGCAGCTTCCGAGATGAGTTCACCCGCATGATTCCCGATGATGTGCGCACCCAGGAAGTCACCAGAGTCGGCATCGTAGACAACTTTTGCAAAGCCTTCGGGCTCGTCTTCAATCAGTGCCATGGCGTTGTTCCGGAAGGAGTAGCGCTGCGACTTTGCGTTCAGGCCCGCTTCCTTCGCTTGCTGCTCGGTCATTCCTACCGATGCTACCTGCGGATGGCTGTACGTGACGCGCGGGACGCGGTTGTAATCCAGCTTTTCAATATCCCTTCCAGCGATCGCTTCCGCGGCGAGGAATCCTTCGGCTGAGGCGACGTGCGCGAGAAGGAGGCCGCCGATGGCGTCGCCGACCGCATACACAGAGGCCCCGTCCGTACGATAAGCGTCGTCCACCTCCACCCAGCCGCGCTTAACCTTAACCGCCGTCTTTTCCAGGCCGAGATTGTCTACGATAGCTTCGCGGCCGACCGCCGAAAGGACCACCTCGGCCTTCACGGTCTTCGACTGATTCTCGTGCTCCACGGTTAGCTCCACCATGCCGTCGTAGCTCCGCGTCTTCTCAGGTAAGACGCGCGCCGAGGTCATGACGTTGACACCGCGAGCAGCGAGCGATTTAGCAAGGGTCTGACCCACCGCAGGGTCTTCAAGTGGGACGATCGTCGGCATCATCTCGATTAACGTCACCTCGGCGCCTACATCTGTGTAGAAAGAAGCGAATTCGCAGCCCACGGCACCTGCCCCCACGATCAGAATCGATTTTGGGATTCGCTCGAGCTGGAGGAGGTGATCACTATTCAGAATACGCTCGCCGTCCACTTCCATGCCGGGTATATCTTTCGGCTGCGAGCCTGTAGCTATGATCACATTCTTCGCAGTGAGCGTGCGACCGTTGACGGCGACCTGCGTGGGAGACACGAGCTGCCCATCGCCCTCGATGATCTTCACCTTGTGCTTCAGAATCGTAGAGCGGAGGCCTTTGTAAAGCGTTTCGACGACCTGCTTCTGACGGGCCACGACGGCGGGGTAATCCAACGAGATGTTGTCCACGCGAACGCCCAGCGCGGAGGCACGGCGCACGCGCTCGAGAAATCCGGAGCTTTCGAGCCATGCCTTAGTCGGGATGCAGCCGCGGTGGAGGCAGGTCCCGCCTACCTTGTCGCGTTCGATGAGGGCCGCTGTCAGGCCTAGTTGCGTCGCGCGTATGGCGGCAGTGTAGCCGCCGTTCCCGCCCCCTACGACTACGAGATCGAACTCGTCCACTACCTGCCTTGCGTTAGTAACCAAGGGCGATACTCGTCCTTTCAATTGTAGAAATAAGCATCGCCTATCAAGTATTATCCCCGCGCCTCACGAAGGCTGTCAACGCGGCGCCGTGCGGCCTACATGTCACCTGCGTAAAGAAAATAACGCCGCCGACTATAATGCTTTTAGTATGGATTTCCGCCTTCAGCCACACGAAGAAGCTCTTCGCCATGAGGTCTGCGAGTTCCTACGCGCCGAGCTTGGCTCGTCGCACAACTCCGATCCCGCGCCGATGCCGCCAGGCTACATGCCGGCGCGAGACTTCGAGCTAAAGCTCGGAGCGAAGGGCTGGCTTGGCATCAGCTGGCCGCCGGAGTACGGCGGGCGCGGGCGCCCCATGCGCGAGCAGTTTATTGTAGACAAGGAGATCGCCCTCCACGGCGGAAACGCCAGCGACGCGCTCACCCGCTGCATCATCGCGCCGATGATCATCGCCGCCGCCAACGAAGACCAGAGACGCCGTTACCTGCCGGGCATGGCCCGCGGTGCAATCACCGCCTGCCTCGGCTATTCCGAGCCCAGCGCGGGTTCCGACTTCGCCTCGCTCCAGACCCGCGCCGTTCGGGACGGCGACGATTACGTCATTAACGGCCGTAAGATCTGGACAAGCGGCGCCGAATCGAGCGAGTACTGCTGGCTGGCGGCGCGCACTGATGGCGAAGGTACGAAGCACGCCGGGGTCAGCGTATTCATGGTTCCAATGGACGCGCCCGGTGTTGAAGTCCGCCCGATCGTCAATCTGCTCGACAGGGCATGGTTTAATGAAGTCGTCTTTGAGGACGTGCGGGTTTCCGGCGCAGACCGGATCGGCAGAGAGAACGACGGCTGGCGGGTCCTGACCTCGGCGCTTGGCCTCGAGCGCATCACTGTCTACCGTGCTTACGTCCATTGGCGCACAGTCGTGGGGATAGTCCGCTGGGCGAAGACGCACGGAGACAGCGGGAGGGCCTGGGACGACGCGCTATGGCGAAACCGGATCGGCCAGCTGAGGACGGAGTACGAGTTGGCGGAACTTCTCCTCTGGAGGGCAATACAGCTGCACGAGCAAGGCGTCGATTACCGCGCACAGGCGGCGATGGTGAAGCTCTTCAACACCGAGTTCGCCCAGCGCCTGTACGAGGAGGCGGTAGGTCTGATGGGCCCCTACGGATTAGTACGAGAGGACTCTCCGCTCGCCCCGTTCGCCGGAGCGACCCCGCACAACTTCCTCTCGGCCGTCCAGGACACCATCGGCGCCGGCACATCGGAAGTACAGCGAGAAATCATCGCCCTGCGTGGGCTTGGACTACCGCGCGGCTGAAGTCACGACTCGAGAGCGGCTTTCAGTCTCTCCAGCGAGGCCTCGATCTCGTTCTGATAGACGCGGTTCATCATGAAGACGTCCATAAATCGGCCCAGCGGACCCATCGGTGGCCGGTAATTTACACTCCACTGGACCACGGTGCCGTTACCTGCTGACGTGAACTGCATCGTCTCTTCTTGCGTCATTCCCATTACGCTGCGCCGCGCGAATAGCTCGCCGGGGTTGTACGCCGTCCAGAGGTGCTCGGCTTTCGTTGCCCGCGGCCCGACCTTGAAGACCGTCCGGTCCCTGGTCCCAGCGCTCTTGCCGTCGCCCGACGTTATCAGCCCCTCCTTGACAAACGTCGTCCAGTCCGGCTGTCTACCGATGTCAGTCGCCAGCGCAAAGACATGCTCTCGCGGCGCGTCTATCTCAATCGACTTCGCTACGCGGGCCAAGGCTTACCTCCGATCTTCAGATGCTACTGTGAAGCTACCGCCCACGCGCAGTATCGTCAAGGCGGTCTTGCGGAGGGCTTGGGCGCAAGTATAATGTTTAGGACGAGAGCGGAAGTGGCTCAGTGGTAGAGCACCTCCTTGCCAAGGAGGGGGTCGCGGGTTCGAATCCCGTCTTCCGCTCCACATCTACGCAATTAAGCGCACGGCTCGAGTCTGCTCCTGCTCAAAGCTAGGAGAAAGGAGAAGAGGGCCGTGCGCCAAATTATTAGCAGCCAGCATGCGAGACCCCCTAATTATCTACTAGGAGGTCGCTAGGACGACTCCCTGCTTCTTCGGGAATGGATGCTCCTCCTTCGAGGCGACGAGAAGTCGCCACGGACCATTGAGGGCGACACTGATAGCCTGCGACGGCTGTGATCGTTCCTCGAAACCATGGGATTCCCAGCACTTACCCAGGTCACTGCCGAACATGTTCGAACGCTGCGCGGCAACAAGCCGGCAAGAGTTAATACGCGCGTTACTGGCACGTGCATCTACTTACCCCAGTCGCAGGCACAGCGAGGCGGCGTCGAGCATGCCGCCGCTCGCTCAAGATGGCGGCGCTCCGTCCAGGAACTCTTGAAGACGCGAGGGCGCGTGCGGGCCCAGGCAAATCTGCTCCAGGACTCCGAGGCCTTGCCGGCCTTCTGATCGCGCCCGCATGACCTGCTGGATGTGGATGTTCTCCAATGCCAGCTCGTTCAGGTCTGCGGTCCGCCAGGACTCTCCGCCGATCGCCATCTCCCCCTTCCAGCGTCCGTGGCCCCACTCCGGATGCATGTAGCCGATCCCTTTCATCCGGAAACAGATCAACGGCTCCAGTTCGACATCATGCCGCTCGCCCGACCGCTCGATGAGGGAGATCCGCGCCGATTGTGCCCGCCTCGTCCCCGGGACGTATCTGATCTCGTGCTCCACCGATGCCATTGTCCGAATATCTGGATCCATAACTCCGGGTATCTCATCAGGCGAGCGATGCGCCGGCACGATCGCCCCGTCCGAGTGGAGGCGGTGCCCCGTCTCGTCCTCGAACACTCCGAAATGCGTACAGTGGTCCTCCCAGTGGACCGGCGCCCAAAGGAAGAACACCTGCGGTATCCTGCGCGCCGGGGCGCCGCCTGTCTCCGGTTCACCGACGGGTCGCAAGCCCCACGACCTGTCCTTCGTTCCGAAAACCCGAGTCTCATCGACAGCTACGGTTTTCCCGTTATACCGCACCGTCCCCCGCCAGCGGCCGAACTGTGCGAACCGCGTGGAGTCGAGCATGGGCCGGACCCCCTGCCGCAGCGTCTGCCGTCCTTCCTCGACGCACGCCGTCCGCGCCGTGAACGTCAGGTTGCACTCGATCCCCGTCTCGTTCGGGTCTAGCACTACCCGCGACACCATCATCGGCTCCACCACCTCAATCCGAAATGGCCCCACTGCTGTCTCCGCCGGCTCCCCCGTCGCCCGCTTCGAAGCGTGGAAGGCGTGCTGCTCGCCGTCGCGCACGACGCTGAACCCGCAGTCAATGATCCCCCTGTTTGGGTACAGACCCATCCCGATTGCGAAGTAATACTCCCCGTCGTCGGCGTACCCGTTGAACCAGTAGCGGTCATAGACGTTCCGGTCACTGGATGCCGGGTGCGCGATGGGCTCCGGCGTCTGGTGGATCGCGTAATCGTCAAACTTCGTAAGCATGGATCTCCTTATCGCTCCCCCAAGGTATGGCAGGGTCGCTTGAGGTTTTGAAGGATGAGGTGCTGGCGGCATAGAGTCAACCGGTAGACGGGCGCCGAACCGTAACTAGCTTTCATGGCACCGATTGTTCGAGCGGAAAGCAGGCGCCCTTGCCGGGCTGGCGGCGCCAACGTACACTCCCAACCAGAGGTGTCTTCTGAAACCGTGGCTCGATGACGCATCGCCCCTCGCCGACGCTATACGCCGCGGAGAAATCCGCTCCGCCGAGGCAGTCGAAGCCTCCCTAGAGGCCATCGCCAACTCCAAGCTTAACGCGCTGACATTTCTCGACGCCGAGGGTGCGCGTCGCCAAGCGGAGCAGATCGACGCCCGGATCGCCCGCGGCGAAGACGCCGGCCTCCTCTCCGGCGTCCCTATCCTCGTGAAGGATGTTGAGGACGCCGCCGGCTGGCCCACCACCCACGGCTCGCTAGTTTTCAAGGAAAACATCGCCGCAGAGAACTCCACCCACGTCGCCCGGCTCCGCGCTGCAGGCGCCGTCCTCGTCGGCAAGGCCGCTACCTCCGAGTTCGGCTTCGTCGCCTACACTTCCACGAAGCTCCACGGCGTTACCCGCAACCCCTGGAACCTCGAGCGCACTCCAGCCGGCTCTTCCGGAGGCTCCGCGGCGGCGGTGGCTGGTGGCCTCGTACCGGCCGCCACCGCCGGCGACGGGGGCGGCAGCATACGCATCCCCGCGTCCTATTGCGGACTTGTTGGCATGAAGGGGTCCTTCGGCCGCATCCCGCGCGGACCCCGCGCCGCCTTTGGCCAGCTCGCCGCCGTCAAGGGTACGGTCGCCCGCAGCGTCCGCGACGCCGCCCGCTGGTACGACATCACCTCCGGCTACGATCCCCGCGACGCCTTCAGCCTACCCCGCCAGGACGGCTGGGAGGCCGGGCTCGGTAGCCGCGATATTAAAGGCCTTCGCGTTGCCGTTGCTGTCGACCTCGGCAACGCCGTCGTCCACCCCGAAGTCCGCCAGATCGTCTCCGAGGCCGCCGACGTCCTCGTCGATGCCGCCGGCCTCAACCGCGTGGACATCGAGGTCAGCGTCCCCGAGAGCGGTATCACGTGGGCCAGCGCTGGTCTCCCCTCCCTTGTCGCCGACCTCCAAGACTACTGGCCCGACTGCGAGCAGGACCTCACCTTCGAGATCGCCTTCGCGATGCGCGCCGCCCCCACTTACCGCGCCAAGCACGGCGCTCGCCTCGAGAAGTTCCGCGTCGAAATGAACGAAGCGATGGCCGACCTCTTCGAGCAAACGGACATCGTCCTCTGCGCCACCAGCCCTATGGAGCCATTCAACGCCGAGGGCCCTATGCCGAACATGGTCGGCGAAGTCCGCGTGAGCCCCTACAACGCCGGCGCCCTTACCATCCCCGCCAACCTGTCTGGCTACCCCGCCATTTCAATTCCGGCGGGCCTCTCTGCGAGCGGCCTGCCCATCGGCCTCCAGGCCTACGCCCGCCGCCACGAAGACGCCCTCCTCCTCGACCTTGCCTTGATCATGGAGCAGGCCCGCCCGTGGCCCAAAGTCGCTCCTAACGCGCCTATATGACAGACTCCTTGAGCCATTGATACCACGTCAAGCCTTCGGTAGAACCGGCCATCAGAGTACTCGCGTGATATTCGGCGCGGCCGCTTTCTGGAAGGCTAACGAGCGAGTGAAAGAACGTGCCCTTGAGCTTTTGCTCACGCATGGGATCAACCACGTTGACGTGGCGGCCAGCTACGGCGAAGCGGAAGACCACGTCGGCCTCTGGATGGAGCGTCACCGCGACCGGTTCTTCCTGGCCACCAAGACCGGAGAGCGGACCTACGAACCGGCATGGGCCGAATTGCAGCGCTCACTTCAGCGCCTGCAAGTCGATTCCGTCGATCTCTGGCAGTTGCACAACCTTGTCGACGAGGACGAGTGGAGCAAAGCGATGGGCGCGGGCGGCGCGCTGGAGGCGGCAATTGAAGCGCGAGACCAGGGGCTGGTGCGGTTCATCGGGGTGACCGGTCATGGCGTAACGGTGGCGGCGATGCACCGCCGCAGCCTGGAGCGCTTCCCCTTTGACTCGGTCCTGCTGCCTCTGAACTATACGATGCTCCAGAACCAGGCTTACGCAACCGACTTCGCGGAACTTGTTGAGATGTGCCGGCAGCGAGGCGTCGCCATACAGACAATCAAGAGCCTGGCAGTAGGCGACTGGGGCGAGAAGGAGCGGACGACGAGGACCTGGTACGACGCGCTGAGCGAGCAGTCGGATGTTGATCTAGCCGTGCACTGGGTTCTCGGCCATGAGGGCGTCTTCCTCAACAGCTCATCGGATCTCGGCCTGTTGGAGAAGATCGTGGACGCGGCAGAGCGTTACCAGGTATCGCCGTCAGGAGCCGATATGGAAGCTATGGCGTCCAGGACCGCAATGTCGCCACTGTTTACCTAAGTGGCGTCTCCGACCTGATGTTCAGCAGCATCTACACGCGCACCGATCACAGATCATGACAGTCTACCCTCGGTCGTCCTGGGTC
>VBEI01000031.1 GCA_005882715.1 Chloroflexota bacterium
CAACCCGAAGGCCTTCATCCTCCACGCGGCGTCGCTGGGTCAGGCTTTCGCCCATTGCCCAAGATTCCTCGCTGCTGCCTCCCGTAGGAGTAGGGGCCGTGTCTCAGTCCCCTTCTGGCTGGTCGTCCTCTCAGACCAGCTACCCGTCACAGGCTTGGTGGGCCGTTACCTCACCAACAACCTGATAGGACGCAGGCCCCTCCGGTGGCGCCTTGCGGCTTTGCTCCGGGAGGGTCTCACTCCCGGAACCTATGCGGTATTAGCCCTTCTTTCGAAGGGTTATCCCCCACCACTGGACAGGTTACCTACGCGTTACTCAGCCGTCCGCCACTAACCCGAAGGTCCGTGCGACTTGCATGCGTAAGGCGCGCCGCCAGCGTTCGTCCTGAGCCAGGATCAAACCCTCATCAAAAGACTTCAGGTTCAACCTAGCCTATTCAAGAGCCTCGCACTTCCATCCGCTATTCAGCTGTTAAGGTGCGATCCCACAAGACACAAAAACCCGCGAGTCCACCCGCTTCCGCGAGCAAGCCTCGCGATGTCGTTCTTTGTTTGGGAACCTACCAACGAGCAAGTCTAAACGCCGGGAACACGCGTGTCAATCAACAGTGGTCGACTGCCTGGAGCCCTCGTGGCCCCGCGACCGGCGTCTCTGCGTTGGCTTTTAAAGAACGTTTGCTTCGCGGATATTGTCGCATACCCCTGGAGGGGAGTCAACGGAAGCGGGCGGTTGAAGGTCGGTGCTTAATAGTCAGGTGTCAGGTGTCGCTGTGATGTTCCGCCGGGTAGCGACGATGTGGAGTGCCTGTTGTGATTCCGCTGCGAGGGCGAAGCGTTCGTCGATGCAGTGACCGATGACCCAAGCGATCTGGTCGCCTGCGCACAATAGCGGAACGCCGCCGCGCTCCCGGGCGGGGACTTTGGCGTCTACGAGGATATCCTGCAGCTTCTTGTCGCCGCCGAGGCCGAGGGGTCGGAGACGGTCGCCGGGGTGGCGGGAGCGGATGGTGAGATCGGGGCCGGTGCTGGCGACATCGAGATAGGCTTCCTCGGGACTCGCTTCGCGGAAGCTGCGCGGGATGGGAAGAATCTCTGAGGAGATTACCCAACCGCCCGCACGAGTCCTTCCGGGGACGGAAAGCTTCGTCTCCGGGATTTGCCGGGCGGTGGGCACGGGACCGCTATGGATTATCAGCGAGCGATGGTTAGTTGTAGCCGTCAGACCTGCGGGAAGGGAGTAGCTGCCCGGCGGCTGTTGCAGAGCGTCGCGGAGTGTTTCGACATGAAGCGTTTCCACGTCGACGGCGGCGCCCCGGGCTTGTTCAAGGGCGAGGCGAATGAGTCTACGGGCCATCGCCGGGTGCGCAGCGAGAAGGTCCCGGCGACTAATAGATACCGCACTGGAGGTAATTGATGCGATATCAGAGAAGTATGACCTCGCCAGCTCATCGAGGTAGCCGGACTCGCTCCCGGCGGTGGCCGCGAGGCGGGCAATCGACTCTTCGATTCGGGGGTTGAAGCGGCGCAGAACGGGCATTAGTTCACCCCGCACGCGATTGCGGGCTGCGATCGGAAGATCATTGGTCGGGTCGGCGCGCGGCTCGATACCGAGCTCGCGACAGTAACGCTCGGTGTCCCGGCGATAGACTCGCAGGAGCGGGCGGGCCAGGTCAGGGCCGGCGCCGAAGGGCCAGGGAGCCCTCGCTCGCATACCGGCGAGGCCCTCGAGCCCGGTGCCGCGGATAAGATGAAGGAGCACAGTTTCGGCCTGGTCGTCCATGGTGTGGCCGACGGAAACGCAGGACGCGGCGCTGGAGAGAGCCTGCTCCCCGAGAAAGGCATAGCGGAGGCGGCGCGCGGTGTCCTCAAGCGAGTGGTGATTGCGGCGGGCGCTTGCCCGCACATCGGCTGCGCCGGTGACGAGGGGGACACCGAGTGCGCGAGCGACTTCTTTCACGAAGCGGGCATCGTCCCCGGCTTCTCGGCGGGTGCGCAGCATATGGTCGAAGTGGGCGACGGTGAGGTCGATCTGAAGCTTCGGGCGAAGCCGGGAGAGGATAGAGAGAAGGGCGGTCGAGTCGGGTCCACCGGAGACGCCAACGAGGACACGCTCGCCGGGTGTGAAGATCCGGCTCTTGCGGATCTGGTCCAGTACGCGGCGCTCTAGGGTGGCCGTGAAGCGGGTAGAGCCGGGAGCGATGGTCTGGGACTTTGCTTGGAGCGACATGGTTCACGTCGATTGTAGCGTGAGGCGTCTGCGCGGCTGGCGAACCGCCAGGCTTTCTGTTTGGCAGGTGCTAGATCCCTCGCCTCCACCCCGCTGCAGCCCGCCCCGCTCCGCTCGCTCGGGATGACATGAGCGCGGTGAGTGCGCGGCACGAGAAGATGCGAATTCGATTGCGGGCCACTGAGGGCGAGGCATTTCTCGAGGGTAGTGGTGTTCGACGGCGATGGGTGCCTCGCTCCTACACGTTGGCAGACTAGTGCTGTCGCGGTGCGCAACCCCAGACAGCTGCCCCGCGCGTATGCCCCTCATCGGACCCCTTCGCGGAGAGGCGCTAATCCGCGTTCGGGTGTGGTCGTCGCTAAGGATGACGGGCGGGTGGGCGGGATGACGCGCTGAGGGTCAGCGGATGAGAATGTCCCACCAGAGTTCGGGGTGGGGGTCATCGGGCGGCGGGGTCGGCGCGGGTTGCGAGGAGATCGCTACGAAGCCGGTCTCTCCTTCGCGGACGAGCCCGAGCTGCTCGCGGGCAGCGGCCTCGACGTATTCGTCTGAGTTGAGATAGTCCTTGAGCGCTTGGAGACGGTCGTACCGGGCCTGAAGCTCTTGGACTTCGCCACGCAAACGGCCTTCTCGCTGATGGAGCTGGTACGAGCGGACGCCGCCAAGGGCAGCGGTTACCAGGAAGTAGATGATGACAACCGCGGTAATTAGGACTATCAGCTTGGTTGTCGAGAACGTTGATAAGTGCTTAGACACCTTAGCCCTTAATTGCCCGAGATAATACCATTCGCGACTTGCTCAGACAACAGTGTAGAACGTGGGCAGCCGGATTAGGTTAGCCGATTCGCGCCAGATGGCAGGTATCGTTGAAGCGGAGCAATCGCCGGCGATCGCCGTTGATCTCCAGACTTGTGATCCCGGCCACGGCATGCCGAAGGCGCCTGAACCCAGAGAGGTTAATCGCGAGGATGTGAGCGAGGAGGGAGAGGATAACGAAGTTGTGAGTGACAACGCAGATTGCGTCGTCGGGGTGGCGCTCAGCGAGCGAACGGACTGCAGCGGCCGCGCGCTCCTGCACATCGACGAGCCGTTCGCCGCCCGGCATAGCGTGCCCCGGTCCTTCGTCGGTCACCCAAGCCTCGAGGATGCCGGGATAGCGCTCTCGCACTTCGCTAAAGGTGAGGCCGTCGAGTTCACCGATATCCATTTCGATGAGCAGTGGTTCGATCTGGACTGCGAGGCCGTGCGCGGAGGCAATCGGCTGCGCCGTATCAATCGTGCGCGAGAGGGGGCTTGAGTAGACGGCGACGATCGGCTCGGAGCTGAGCGCAACCGCCAGGCGTTCCGCCTGCAAACGGCCGGTCTCATTCAGGGAAACGTCGGATCGACCGAGCGCCAGTCCCTGGCGGTTGGAGTCGGTCTCGCCGTGGCGCACCAGGAAGATGAGCGTTGTCAGTAATCCTCGGGCTGGGACGCGCGCCGGTAGGCTGAGAGGACGGGCGGAACTTCCTCGAGCGAGAGATGGGTGCGCCGAATTTCAGCTGACGTCAGGCCCAGGGCGGCGGCGACCTGGTCCGCGCGAGCGGTGTGCTCGGGCTCCGCCCGCAGGCGCATGACGACGACGGTGCAGCCATTTGCCCGGCTCGTCAAGCGGAGATCGAGTATGAGGGGACGAAGGTCGTATTCGCGGACCTTCTTCTCGCGGCGGTACTCAGAGGGCAGCGTCGTGGCGTCAAGCATCGAGGATATCGCGCGACGAAGCGCCGCCGGGTCAACGCCGTCGACGCGCGCTTCGTACTCGGCCCAGCGGACCTGCGACTGAAGAGACGGTGAGTTAGGACCGACCTCCTCAACCGATAACAGCCCGATGCCGGGGGGTAGGTGCGGGGCCAGCCGCGCCAGCGCCTGTTCGGAGGGGCCCTCAGCTGCGAGCAATACATCGATGAGTTCACAGCCAGAGGTTATGCCGCGAGGGAGGGGTGCGGCGATGGCAATCCGAGCGGACGGCCGACGGCCCTCGGGAGGGGCCAGCGCAAGGCCGGCGAGCGCGCAGGCTTCTTGCCAGGCCTCAACCAGTTCCCGCTGACCGAGATGGCTGGCTTCAGCGTCGAGGCTGTAGCGGAAGCGAAGCCGCTGGCTGTTCATCGGACAAAGAAACGGGAAATGGGAAGGGAGATAGCAGAAAGAGGAAGTGGGGGGAGACTCGAAGCGACGTTCGCCATACCTAGATGCGGGTTACAGTTACCTCCTCGACCTTGTGGCCGAGGACGCGAGTCACCGATATGCCCAGCCCGTTGTGTGTGAATTGCTCTCCTTCCCGGGGAATGTGGCCGAGACGGCTGAGGACGAAGCCGGCGACAGTTTCGTAATCGCCCTCAGGCAAGTTCAGACCTAGTTGCTCATTGGCGTCATGGATGGTCATCCCGGCGTCGATCTGAAAGGTATGCTCGTCGACGGTGACGAACTCATCTTCGTGGCGGCGAAGCTCATCGCTTACGTAACCGACAAGCTCCTCGAGCAACATTTCGAGAGTCACGATGCCTGCCGTGCCGCCGTACTCGTCCACCACGATTGCCATCTGGTGACCGGCGCGCTGCATCTCGAAGAAGAGCGTGCCGACCAGCTTCGTCTCGGGCGTGAACATCGCAGGTCGCATGGCGAGGTCAATGGGGGAGTCCTCTGTGAGCTGTCCCTCAGCGACGCCGCGGAGCACGTCTTTTATGCCGACGATGCCGACGACGTTGTCCTGAGAATTCTCGAACACGGGAAAGCGGGAATGGGGAGTTTCAGCGAACGTTCTGTAGAAGTCACGAATCGCCGTGCCTCGCTCGAGCCAGACGACCTCGGTACGGGGGATCATCACTTCGTTCACGCGCCTGTCACCGAACTGGAAGACGCTGGCGAGGAGTTTCGCCTCTTCACTCTCGAGAACGCCGGCCTCGGCGCTCTGAGAGACGAGCAGGTTGATCTCTTCCGCGGTGTGGACGCTGTGTGCGATGCCGTCAGCGGGCCGCAGGCCGAACGGGCGGAGGGTGATGTTCGCTAGTGCGTTCAACAGCCAAATGGCCGGCCAGAAAGAATAGCGAAAGGCCTGCGTCGGTGCCGCGGTGAGCAAGGCAATGCGTTCGGGCTGGCGCAGTGCGAGGACCTTGGGCGCCTGCTCGCCGAGCACGATGTGCATGGCCGTAATTAAAGCGAAAGCGACGGGCACGGCCACTGTGTGGGCGGCCGGCGCGCTTCCACCCTTCGGGAGAAAACTGAATGCGGGCTCGATGAGGTCTGCGAGGAGGGGCTCTCCGACAAAGCCGAGGCCAATGCTGGCCATGGTGATGCCGAGCTGAGCAGCGGCGAGGAAGTTGCCGAGGTCGTTGAGGGAGCGGCGGACGACAGCCGCCACGGGGTTGCCCTGGGCAGCAAGGTTGTCGATCCGTGCGCGGCGAGTCGTGACGATTGCGAATTCGGCCGCGACAAAGAGACCGTTGGCCGCAACTAGCGCCAAAACGAGGACGAGGCGCCCTGATATTGAAAAAACGTCGTCCATCTAAGATGGGGCCGGTGCGTGACCGACCCCGCGTAGGATTATAGCATTGGGTGGGTAGGTGTTAGGTCCTAGGGGTTAGCTATAAGCTGCTCGGCAGCCGTGTGAGGGTCCAGCTCGCGCTCGACGATTGCGTCAACGAGTGTGTCGAGGCGGCCGTTGGATTCGGCGGCGGACAGGAGGCCCGATAAGAGCTCGGCCTGGGCGGCGGCGAGGAGCTGGCGGCGAGCGCGCTGGCGGCGCATCTTTTCGAGACGGCCGGAGGATTGGAGGTAGGCGCGGTGATTGTCGATCGCTTCTAGGAGCTTGGTGACTCCCTCGCCCTTGTGAGAGACGGTCTTGATGATCGGGACTTCCCATCCCTCGTAGCGGGCGAGGTCCATGAAGATGTGAAGCTGTTTGAAGACTGCCTCGGCCGCAGGCAAGTCGGCCTTGTTAACCACCAGAATGTCGGCTATCTCGAGGATTCCGGCCTTGATGGCCTGCATATCGTCGCCGGCGCCGGGGATATTGATGACGACCGTCGTGTGGGCCGTGTCCGCGATCTCGACTTCATCCTGGCCGGCGCCGACGGTCTCGACGAGGACGACGTCCTTGCCGCACGCGTCGAGCACGGTGACTACGTCGTTCGTCGCGGCGGCGAGCCCACCCAGCGCACCGCGCGTGGCCATGCTGCGAATAAAGACCTCGGGGTCCGAGGTCAGATCCTGCATGCGGATGCGGTCGCCCAAGATGGCGCCGTGAGAGAACGGACTCGTAGGGTCGATTACCACAATACCAATGCTCCGTCCCTGGTTGCGGTACTCGCGGGCCAGAGCGCCGAGGAGAGTGCTCTTGCCGGAGCCGGTGGGCCCCGTGACGCCGACGATGTGCGCACGGCCACTATGAGGAAAGAGCGAGCGGAGGGCTTCCCGCGCCTCCGGGTACCCGTTCTCAACCCAAGTGAGGATGCGGGTAAGGGCGCGACGATCGCCTTCGAGGACGCGCTGGGCGATGTCTTCGCTCATTCCTTCGATACCTCAGGATGAGCGGGGCGGTGCAGACGAACGGACGAACGGGACAGGCGGAGCGCCGGCAAGCCCCCTAACCCGCAAAACCGTAAACCAAGCACCAGGGTCGAGCTAAAGCGGTAAGGCATATGGGACGAACGGGTAGGAGCGAGGGTCACGCGCTGGATGCGGCGCCGCGCTTGGGGGCATTGTTGCGCACCCAGTCGATTATGTCGTGTGTAGAGGAGCCGGGGCCGAAGATGCCTTTGAAGCCGAGCTTCTCTAGCTCGGGGATGTCGTCGTGGGGGATGATGCCGCCGCCGAAGAGGACGACGTCGTCCATGCCGCGCTTCTTCAGCTCTTCCACTACGCGCGGGAAGAGCTCCAGGTGAGCACCGGAGAGGATGGAGAGCCCTATGACGTCGGCGTCCTCCTGAAGCGCGGTCTCGGCGATCATCTCAGGGGTCTGGCGGATGCCGGTGTAGACGACCTCGAAGCCGGCGTCGCGGAGGGCGCGGGCGACGACTTTGGCGCCGCGGTCGTGGCCGTCGAGTCCGGGCTTGGCGATGATGATCTTAATCTTGCGTTCCTGAGTCATGGTGGGGAGAAGTATACAGTTATCAGTTATCGGTTGTCAGTTGTCGATACGGCGCCTGAAAGCGCCGAACTACATTCGATTGCTGTTCGTCAGTCAGGGGCGTTCGATTAGCTGGATGGAGACGCCGTGGGTGTACTCATGGTTGATGCGGGCGAGGCGAGCGCCGGGCCAGATGCTGGCCTCGGGGTCTGAGACCTTGACGTTGTTGCCGCGGAGGTAGGAGACGGCACCGTCGAGGTCTTCGACTTCAACGCTGATGGAGAACAGCCCTTCGCCGCGTTGCCGGAACTGTTCGTAGAAGCGGCCTTCTTTATCGACGGGCTGGACGAGCTCCAGGAATACGTCGCCGACGGGCAGGCGAGCAACCTTGAAGCCGGCGCCGAGGGGATGGTTCAGCGAGGTGTCCGGCTTGAGGCCGAGGTTGCGCTCCCAAAGGCGTGTGGCCTCGTCGAGGTCCTCGGTGGCGATGATGACGTGGTCGAGTTTCTTCACTTTCAAGGCGCCGGCACCTCCATCTAAGGGCTGAAAGGGAGAATCATACTTGCAAAGAAACGAATTAAGCCCGGCTGTTGAACGGCGGCTTATGAAGGCGGTGCGGTAGCCGCGCAGGCCGCCGGTCCGGTTCGAGTCCATTACTCCGCTGGCGATTGGATCGGCGACTTGCGAGCCGCGATTGCGCAGGGCGCGGACCGAGTAATCGAGGTCGGGCGGCTCGAAGGCGACGAGGAAGAGGCCTTCGCCGCGACTGTCGAGGGCTCGCTGGAAGAAGGCACCGTCGGCTGGCGGGGAGGGCTCGAGCAGCTCAAGACTAGCGTTGCCGAGCCAGAGCGCCGAGCTGCGCCAGCCTTCCTTGGACTCGACTTGCCAACTGATTGGCAAGCCCAGGCGTTCCGTGTAGATCGCGAAGGCGGCGTCAAGATCGGCAACGAGCGCAACGATATGGTCGATTCGCTTGAGAGGTGGGGGCGCGCCGTTCATTCCATAAACCGCCGGATGAGCACGCCTGCGGCGGCGAGGAAGACGAGGCCCACAAGCATCGAGGCCCAGCCGTTCTCGACGATAGGGACGTCCGCGACGGCGTTCTCCAGGCCTACCAGGAAGAGCGCCAATCCCAGGCTGCCGACGATTCCGGTCGCGACCTGGCTGCCGCGGAGAGTACGCAGGGGTCGGCTGCCCTCGATGGCGCGGACGAGTCTCTGGGCCGTGTCCTCTGTAAGGTCCTTGACGCCGTAGAGGGCTTCCGGACCAGGGCGATTGGGCCGCTCGGGTGCTTGGTCCGAGAGAGGCACCTCGCCTGTCATCGGTGCGCCGTCGATGCGGTCTGAAGACCCCAACCTACATTTCCCATGTGCTCAATCGATGGGCGTGGCGAGCTCAACAAGGACACCTTTGTTGGCTTTCGGGTGGAGGAAGCAGATCATACCGGCGAGGCCTCGTCGAGGCTTTTGATCGACGAGCTCGACGCCTTTCTGCTTGAGCGCGTCGAGTTCGGCGTCCACGTTGGGAGTCTGGAAGCAGATGTGGTGGAGGCCCTCGCCCTTGCGCTCCAGGAAACGGCCGACGGCGGAGTCGGGGCGAGTCGGTTCGAGCAGCTCGATCTCGCTCTGGCCGATGGTGAGGAGCGCGGCTTTGACGCCCTGGTCTTCGATCGTGTCCTGAGCATGAACGTCGAGGCCGAGGGTGTCGCGGTAGAAGGTGAGGGCGTCGTCGAGGGAGTGGACGGCGATGCCGATGTGGTGGATCTTGTCGATCATGCGTTTGTTCCTAGGGCCAGCACTGTGCCCAAGACGGAGCGCCGAGATTTTTCGCGATTCGAACGGAAGTCTGCGACGGCTCCGATGGTCGTTGCCAGACAAGTGGGATTCTGGCCGCATGGGCTCAAAATGACACGATTCATATGCCCTCTCGCTTTCGCCAAGCGGCGATCATGTCCGCGTGGCTGGTTTCATGACCGGCGCCGTTGGGGCCAAGCTCCTCGAAGAAGCGCTGGTCGAGGCGGTCTTCGGGACAATTGGCTACAGCCTGGCGGATCATTTCGCGGGCGAAGTCGAGGTCGGTGAGGACCTGCGGCAGGGGAAGGGGGCGCCGGTTGGCGGCGAACTGCTCGTTGATGTGCTCGACGCCGGCTTCGTCGGTGACCGGGAAGCCGGCGCGGCCGCCGCGGGCGATGCGGCTGATCTCGAAGAAGCGCAGTTCGTGCCAAAGGGTGAGGTGGGTCAGGTGGTCCTTGACGGACCAACCATCGAGGTCGGGACGGGCGATCTGCTCTTCGCTGAGGCCGGCTATCGCTTCATCGACGCGATCGCGGGCGGCTTCCATTTCGAGGAGGAGCTGGTCGCGGGTGGTGCCGATTCTCATGATAGTTGCACCGATGCTCGCGCTGAAAGCGAAGCGCCGCCGCCCGCGCAGGCACGCCTGCCCCACCCCGGATTCCTTCGCGAGACGACCGTATTCCGCGCGCGAGCGTGGTCGTCGCTCAGAATGACGGGAATCATATGTCTGGCAATGGCCTAGAAGACGTGGAACTCGCGCTGCTCGCCGAAGACCCCGCGGAGCACACGGCAGATCTCGCCGATGGTTACGTAGTTCTCGACGCACTCGATGAACACCGGCATGAGGTTCGTCTCTGAGCGGGCGGCGTCTTCGAGCAGCTTGAGCAGGCTCTCGACCTTCGCGTTGTCACGCTCGGCTCGGACGCGGTTGAGGCGGTCGATCTGACGGCGGACTACCTCGTGCCGTACGCGGAGAATTTCGGGATGCTCCTCTTCGTCGCTGCGGAATTCGTTGACGCCGACGACGGTGCGATGGCCGTTGTCGACGGACATCTGGTAGCGGTAAGAGGCTTCCTGGATCTCGCGCTGCTGGTATCCCATCTCAATGGCCCGCAGCGCACCGCCGATGTCCTCGATCCGGTCAAGGTACCTCGTGGCTTCCTCCTCGATGCGGTCGGTCAGCTGCTCG
Organism: Chloroflexota bacterium; assembly: GCA_005882715.1. GTDB lineage: Bacteria > Chloroflexota > Dehalococcoidia > SM23-28-2 > RBG-16-64-32 > CF-163. Next base: position 10,314 of record VBEI01000031.1, read on the forward strand.
ACGTAGTAGGCGCCGCCGAAGGGATCGATGACGTCGGCCACGCCGCTTTCATAGGCAATGATCTGCTGAGTCCTAAGAGCGATCTGGACGGCCTTCTCTGTGGGCAGCGCGAGCGCCTCGTCCATCGAGTTCGTGTGCAGGGACTGCGTCCCGCCGAGGACGGCCGCCAGCGCCTGGATGGCCGTGCGGACGATGTTGTTCTCAGGCTGCTGGGCGGTAAGGGTAGAACCGCCGGTCTGGGTATGGAAGCGGAGCATCATCGAGCGGGGGTCCTTGGCGCCGAAGCGTTCCTCGGCCAGACGTGCCCACATGCGGCGGGCGGCGCGAAACTTCGCGACCTCTTCCACGAGGTTCGTGAAGGACGCATAGAAGAAGGAGAGGCGCGGCGCGAATTCGTCGAATTCGAGGCCGGCCTTCAGGGCGGCTTCGACGTAGGCGATCGCGTTGGCGAAGGTGAAGGCCACTTCCTGAATGGCGGTGCATCCGGCCTCGCGCATGTGATAACCGCTGATGCTGATGGTGTTCCAAGAAGGAAGGTTGTCCTTGCACCAGGCAAAGACGTCGGTTATGAGTCGCATCGAGCCTTCGGGCGGGAAGATGTACGTGCCGCGGGCTATGTATTCCTTGAGGATGTCGTTCTGGGTTGTGCCGCCGATCTTCGATAGTTCGGCACCCTGCTTCTTGGCGACTGCGACGTAGAAGGCGAGCAAGATCGTGCCGGTGGCGTTGATGGTCATTGAGGTGGTGGCCTTCTCCAGCGGGATGTCCTTCATCAGGAGCTCCATGTCGGCGAGGGAGGAGATCGCGACGCCGACCTTGCCGACCTCGCCTTCCGCCATGGGATGGTCTGAGTCGTAGCCGATCTGGGTCGGGAGGTCGAAGGCGACGGAGAGGCCGGTCTGGCCTTGCCCGAGCAGGTAGCGGTAGCGGGCGTTCGACTCCTCGGCGTCGCCGAAGCCGGCGTACTGGCGCATCGTCCAGAGACGCCCGCGGTACATCGTCGGTTGGACGCCGCGGGTGTAGGGGAATTCGCCGGGGAAGGAGAGCTGGGAGAGGTAATCCCAACCGTCCATGTCTTCGGGTGCGTAGAGGGGCTCGACGAGGGCGCCGTCGGATGTATCGAACGGGTAGTCACGCTCAGGCGCCCTTGCGACGCTCTTGGCGTAGGTGCTTTCGAGCCAGTCTGACTTACTTTTGCTGCCGTTGGACTCGGGCATTGGCTTTCGCTCAGGCGGAGTCGCACTCGGCCCCGCATTGTGGTGAGGCGAGTGTATCTTTCGCGAACGAGAGGTGTCAAACGTACGAAGCCTCAGGTGCGAGGTACGAATTACGAGGTAGCGTGGTTATACTTGCGCGTATATGCGCGACGAAGAAGGCTTAGCGCGCCAGCGGGCCGGCGGCCTGCGGCAGTGGGGGATCATCGGCGCGACAACAGCCGCGGCTGCCCCGGCCCCGGTCCTGCGCCTTCTCGAGGTCACCGGCATCGCGCACCCGGATATACCGAATGCGGTCGAAGCGCTGATCTTCGGCCTGGGGATCTTCGCCGCAGCGACCTTGCTCACCTGGGCGTCGGAGGTGGCCGAGACGGAGGTATCGGCCGGGCTGGCGCTCGTCGCGCTGGCATTGATCGCGGTCCTGCCGGAGTACGCCGTAGACATCTATTTCGCCTGGACAGCGCCCGACACGCCGCAGAACGCTCACTTCGCCGTGGCGAATATGACGGGGGGAAACCGTTTGCTTGTGGGGCTAGCGTGGCCGGCGATTTTCCTGATCTTCTACTTGAAGACAAAGCGCAAAGAGATGCCGGTTATTCGCGCCAACTCCGTCGGCGTCTTCTTCCTCGGTGCGGCCACACTGTACAGCTTCACGATCCCGATCCGTGGCTACCTCTCGCTGATCGATACAGGAGTGATGTTTTCTTTATTCGCGGCGTACATGTTCATCTCATCGCGGTCGCCGCCCGGGGAAGAACGGATTTTCGTCGGGCCGGCTGCAGCGATTGCCGGGTTGGGACGGCGTGGGCGGCGGCTTGCGGTTATTGGCATCTTCGCGTACTCGGCGGGGGTAATCTTCGCGTCCGCGGAGCCGTTTGCCGAGAGCCTTGTGAAGACCGGGAGGAGCGCCGGGATCGATGAGTTCGTGCTGGTGCAGTGGTTGGCGCCACTGGCCTCTGAAGCGCCGGAGTTCATCTTGGCGGGGTTGCTGGCGCTGCGGGGCCGACATGACGCCGGCATGACGATCTTGATTTCTTCAAAGGTGAACCAGTGGACGCTCCTGATCGGCAGTCTTCCGCTCGCGTTCAGCATTTCAGGCGGGACGCTGGACCCGTTGCACTTCGACTCGAGGCAGTCGGAGGAGGTGTTTCTGACGGCTGCGCAGTCGATGTTCGCGGTAGCGATTCTAGTCAGCTTATCGATGGGCCGAGGGGAAGCGCTGCTCCTGGGAGGCCTCTTCCTGAGTCAGTTCTTCATCACGGATGAGACGGTGCGGCTGGCGTACGCGGTGATCTATAGCGTGCTTGCGGTGTTGGTACTGGCGCGGGACATACCGAGCTTCCCGCGGTTTGCGGGAGCGGTAAAGGACTGCGTGGTCTCCCCGCGAGGCGGCCCCAAGTAAGACGGCTAACGCGTGCGATCGCAGCCG
>VBEI01000032.1 GCA_005882715.1 Chloroflexota bacterium
CCACTCCGAGGATCGCGATCGTGATAGGCAAACCCATGGCTACCACCGAACCGAAAGCCAGCAGCAGAATGATGACTGCCGCCCCAATGCCTATCAGTTCGGTACGGCCTGGAGGATTACGCTCAGCACGCTGGACGATGAACCCGCCGGCTTCCACCTGGAACTCCGGGGTCGACAGCTCTTTTCGCAGGTCCAGTAGCGCCTCGGCGCTTGACCGCGGCACCTTTTGCGCTTCCTCTGCATACTGCACGTTGATGCGGGCAATCTTGCCGTCAGGGGACACCGCCGCCGAATTGCCGTACGGTGAGGAGACAGCCGTGACGTCCGGCAACCTCGAGAGGCGCTGTGCGAGATCCTCAACCTGCGACTTGACGGTCGGATCGTCAATGCCCCGCGACGCCTGGACGACCACGGTCACCGAATCGCCTGCCGTTGCCGGAAAGCGCTCTTCTAGCATATCGAACAGGTTCTGTGACTCGGAGCCCGGTAACGTGAATGCGTCGGCGTACTTGCCTGCCGCCGTCGAATACAGGATGCCGAGAACCACGATGATAAGCAGCGTGCCGCCAAGCACCTGCCAGGCGTGTCGGAACGCGAACCTTGGCCACCGCTCAAAGAGCAACGATCTATCTCTCATTGCTTGGTCCCTGGGAGTCCGCGAATGCAGATTAGCAATCCGCTTCTGGGAGCGTAATCGGAACGTACCGTTACTGTCATCCACGGTCGTCGCTGAAGCACCGCATATGAACGTCGTCGACGAGTCCAACCACCGGGCGCTCGAGTAGGACACGCCGTTCGGCGGGTATAACACAGCCGCCACGGCCACCCCACGACGACTACGACTTCGACCGAGACCCCTACAGCAACAGCAAGGGCAACTCCAACGCCCACAGCCAGTGCCACCAGCACGCCAAAAGGAGACAGCGATGGCAACGGTGACAAGCACAGTTGCGGCGACGCCCACGCAAACACTAGGCGGCGGAATGCACGACGGCAGGTTGAAGAAGAGAAACGCCGCACCCTCGCCAAAAGCTCAGCGACGGCATGTCCCCGTAAAGCAAGTTAGCGTCTAGGTGTGCAATGAAGGCCACCACACAGAAGCGATTGGTGTCTACGTGGACATCGTGCCACGGGGCGGGATTACCAACCCCCGCGGTGCACCCCAATCGGCCGAATCACGAATGAGGTAGTTACGCTGGCGCCAGAGAGCAGACTCTCGTCAACACAAGCCAGACGTTCAACTGCGCCGAGGTCCAAGGCGCTCTCAACCACACAACACACTCATGGACGCGGCCGACGCGCATGCGAACGATTCCGGGAACTGTCCTTGTCGAGGTGCCGAGCATGACGTGTGTCAATGGCCTGGCGGACGACGACAACGACGCTAGCGGCAACAGGGCCGAAGTACGTTTAGCCGGTCCATATTCGTTTTGTGAACACGCCGGGCGGCGAAGAGCTAGGGGTTCTGGTCGCCACGTTGTGGGGACTCCTGGCGCTTCTGCTGAAGCCGTACGGCAGGCAGTCGTCCGAACGTCCCTTCCGGCCCTGCCGCTAGCAAGACTGCCTTCCCGTCACGCCTCGCGGCTTGCCCTGCTGCCACGAAATGCAGGACTGATAGCTCGGGCTAGTAGCTATCTCGCGTGTGTCTTCAGTTGAAGTTCACGACACCGTCGCCGCAGCCAACCCCCGCTATCCAGACGTTCTGGTCGCCTGGCAGATCAGGACGCTCATCTTGGTCTGACACGAACATCGGTACGTTACCGAACGATTCGTCGATGCCATCGCCGGCTCGGTAGAAATCGGCGAGGATCACGATTGTGTCGTTGTCGGTGGTCACAGTATGGGCGCTGTCCGCGGAACCGTTACACTTGAACGTCGTGGAGGCGAGCAGTTGGACCGTGTCCCACCTCACACCTTCGCCTTCAAGACAGCCGCTGAGAGGGCCTTGGGCGACGTCCGAAGTGCATCGGAACCCGCCGGAGGACTTAACTGTTGTCTCGTCTCCTACAGTGTTAGAGGCGCTGGCCGGGTCGTAGGATCCACCACCGGTCAGGCGAGCGCTGCCCGTGGGAAACCCACTAAGACTGGCGTTGAAGCCGAAGGCAGATCGAGCATGGCCTTCTGCATTCGAGAGAGAGGCGCCCAGCGTGAGGGGCACTAAGACCGCGAGCAGCACCAGCAGCGTTCTCATTCGACAACCTCCTTTACCGCCCCGCCTCACGTTTTGGCGATCAGACGGATTAGTAGCATGGGTCAATGTGATCTTATGGTCAAGTTGCGGTATCGCCTTGGTCCGTTGAGCTTACCTTCATTGGGCTAGGTCACCGCCACTATCGCGCAAAGCTCATGAGAAAGGCCGGTCAAGCCGAAGGGGCGGCTTTTGTGACCGGCCTTGCTCCAGGGGAGGTGCGAATTCGCTCAGCGTCGTTTTGGCGAGACGAAGGCCGGTCAAGCATCGAATCGAAGCCGGCGCTTGACAACGCCAGGCGGCGCAATATACTTGGCTGCGCTTCAGGGGTGTCCTACCTCTAAGTAGGGGATTCCTGCGCGCCTGCGGGACAGCGCCGGGGAGCGATAGGATCGATCCGGTCTCCCTAAACGGCGCTCACCCGGCGCCTCATTCATCCGATTTTCTTTCGCCCTCGCCTTCGCTGAAAACATGACAATGGTTATGCCCAGCAGGAGGCTCGAACGATGCGCTTTCGATACCTTGTGATGGGATGCCGATCGCTACCGTTGTGACGGTGACGGGCTTTACTCTGGGGAGCGTGGTCTAGCGCACCGCCACAATCAGACCACGACTGATCCGGCGAGCTGAGCCTGCCTAGAACGCCATTCACCCAGCAGCTGCCATCGCTCTTTCCGATCTGTTACATGCAAGATTTGGTGGAGGCGGACTCTGAGTTCGCCTTCGGTGGTTACGGACTGGAAAAGACCCTCGCATTCCGGACAAACGTATAACGGCCAGCCACCGAACTTCGGGGCCTTCGAATTTGATGTTGCGTCGTTCATCACTCACCTCCAGGATGGGTTTGCCTCGGACACCCCATCCTTGAATAAAGACGCTCGCGCCCTGCGCTTATTTCATCGAGCGTGCAATTCGCGCAAGAATGCTTTCACCGGAGGCCCGCCGTCCCGCGATGGACACCTTCACTGAGCTGCGTCAGCTCGCGGATGATCTCGCTGAGCTGGGCGATACCACCACGGGCGCGCATGTTCGTCAGGCAATAATCGCTTGATGGCCTGGAGGTTCGACGCGTGTGAGCGGTTACTGGAGCGAGCGCTGGAGGAGTGGCGTAAGTACTAGCACGAGCCGCCCGGTCGCCTACTTCAACACGTGCGCGAGGACGGCCGACCGTCGAAGCTGCGAGGACTACGCCACCACGGCTGAAAGCCGAGCGCTTCGCCCCGGCATATCGCTACGGATCACCCCGTCCTGGGCATACCTTCGACGAATCGCCCACCAGTCCAGCGTTAAGCACATCGAGAGGGGCGCAGTTATCGAGCTGTTCTGCGTGTCCTCCATTGGTTCACAGAGCCCGTCCTCGCCACACCCTGGGCGGGCTTTCTGTTATAGCCCCCTGCATAGAGTCCACTGGAATCAGCACTAGCAGCCGAACTACAACGGTCATCTGCTGACTAACGGTATCCGGGATATCTACCAACGTAAGGTAATGGGCATATAACGAGAAAAGGTGGCACACGCAACACCCGATCGACACGTGAGCACGATGGCGACCCGATCGTCTGCGAATCTTGCGCTATAATCACGCCACTTAGATCGGTCTAGCAGGAGGGCGGGCAATGTCTCGAGAGTTCAAGGGCGTTGTCGGGCGCACGCTAGAGGAATCTACCCCCGCCTGGCCTCAGCCGGTCCGGGCCCGCGAGGGCGCTCCAAACGTGCTGTTCATCGTTCTGGACGACGTTGGTTACGGCCAGATCAGCTGCTTCGGCGGCCTCTGCGAGACGCCTAACCTAGACCGGCTGGCGCAAACGGGCCTTCGCTATCGCAACTTCCACACCACCGCCCTTTGCTCCCCTACCCGCTCGGCACTGCTGACGGGCCGTAACCACCACACCAACGCTATGGCTGGAATCGTGGAATTCCCGGCCGGGTTTCCTGGTTACACCTGCGAGATACCGTTCGAGAACGGCCTTCTCTCAGAGATCCTCGTACCTCAGGGCTATGCAGCCTATGCCGTGGGCAAGTGGCACCTTACTCCCCAGATCGAGATGAACATGGCAGCCCCGCGAAACCGCTGGCCCCTCGGCCGCGGCTTCGAGCGCTTCTATGGCTTCCTTGGCGGTGACACGGACCAGTACAACCCCGAGCTTTGCGCGGACAACCACTATGTCCACCCTCCGCGCACGCCGGAAGAGGGCTACCACCTTACGGAAGACCTCGCGGGCAAGGCAATCGAGTTCCTCACGGATCTCCGTAACGTAGAGCCCAGCAAGCCCTTCTTTCTCTACTTCTGTACCGGTGCCGGTCACGCTCCACACCACGCGCCGGCCGAGTGGATCGAAAAGTACCGCGGCAAGTTCGACATGGGTTGGGATCGGGCCCGCGACGCGATCTTCCGGCGGCAAAAGGAGATGGGGATCCTCCCTCCGAACACCAGCCTCACACCGCGGCCCCACTGGATTCAGCAGTGGGAGACGCTCGCCGAGGACGAGAAGAGGCTTTACGCTCGCATGATGGAGGTGTACGCGGGCTTCATCTCCCATACGGACCACCACATCGGGCGCTTAATCAACTTCATCGAAGAGCTGGGGGAACTCGATAACACGATTATCATCGTCATCTCGGACAACGGCGCCAGTGCCGAAGGCGGGCCCCACGGCTCCCTTAATGAGGCCGCCTTCTTCAACCGCCTCCCGGAGTCCATCGGGGAGTGCCTCTCCCGAATGGATGATCTCGGTACCCCCCGGGCCTACAATCATTACCCCTTCGGCTGGGCCTGGGCCGGCAACACACCCTTCCAGCGCTGGAAGCGAGAGGTACACGAGGGCGGCGTGGCTGACCCCTGCATCGTCCACTGGCCTGAAGGAATTAAGGCCGCTGGCGAGATCCGCGGCCAGTATGCGCACGTCGTGGACATCGCCCCGACGATGCTTGAGCTCCTCAACATCCGACCGCCGCAGCAGATACATGGAATAACCCAGTCGCCAATGCAGGGCATAAGCTTCAGCCGTTCTATTCACGACCCGGAGGCAGATAGCGGTCACGAGATCCAGTACTACGAGATGCTGGGCAACCGCGGCTTATATCACAAGGGCTGGAAAGCGGTCACCTACCACGGCACTGAAGGGATGATCTACGACGGCGTCACCGATCCCGCAAGGCCGTTCGACGAGGATGTCTGGGAGCTATACCAAATCGCCGAAGACTTGTCCGAAAGCCAAGATCTGGCCTCTGAACGGCCTGACAAGCTCCGCGAGTTGCAGGAGCTCTGGTGGATCGAAGCCGCGCGCAACAACGTTCTGCCGCTTCAGGCGACGTTCTCCGGCCGAGGCCGCACCCGGCCCAGGCCGGGTGGCCGCCGCCATCACTACATCTACCGCCCCGGCGGCGCCCCCGTCGACTTCTTCGCCGCCGTTAACGTCAAGAATCGCTCCCACACGATAACGGCGGAGGTCGAGATCCCGCCCGGCGGAGCGGAGGGAGTTCTCGTCGCCGTGGGAAGCCGATTCGGTGGCTTTGTCCTCTACGCTAAGGATGGGGGCTTGCGGTACGACTACAACCTGCTGTCCCGCGGCCACTACAAGATGCAGTCCACGCAGCCGATTCCGTCAGGGGACTGCACCGTTGGGTTCTCTTTTGAAAAGACGGGTCCTCAGCCGTTCGGCGCCGGCGGAATCGGCCGCTTGCACATCAACGATCGCGTCGTTGCCGAGTCGCACTTCCCCATCACCGTGCCCATCCTCTTCGGCATCGGTGAGGCACTCAGGTGCGGACGGGACGGCGGCGCCAGCGTGTCGGATGACTACGCGGGTCCCTTCCCGTTCACCGGACGCCTCAAGAAGGTCATCGTCGAAGTCGAGGGCGGAGAGCGCCGGGACCTCGCCCAGGAAGCGGCCATCGGGCTCGCCCGGCAGTAGGCTGAGGCGTTATGCACACCGGTGCCTGCTGCTCCCCTACCTCTGATCGTGAGGAATCTGACCATTCCGCGACATCCCGCGTGCCCGCCTTGGGCTCCGCGCCACCCTCTGGACCGCATGCCTCAGCGGGCACCCAAGAGCACGCGGACAATGCCGCGAGCCTTCGAATGCTCCTGTTGCCCGGAGGCGACTTCCTGATGGGCACGGACGAGTGCGTTGGCGACCTTGCTGACGGGGAAGGGCCGCTCCACTGCGTCTCGCTGCACCCCTTCTGGATCGATCCTCATGCTGTGTCGAATGCTCGTTTTCACGAGTTCACCGCATCCACCGGATACGTCACGGACGCAGAGCACTTCGGCTGGTCGTTCGTCTTCGCCGGTCTGCTGCCCGATGGCCATCCTGAGACGGCCGGCGTTGCGGGCGCCCCCTGGTGGCGGCAGGTTGAGGGAGCTGACTGGAGACACCCAGAGGGTGCTCATTCCGACATTCATGACCGTCTGGACCACCCGGTCGTGCACGTATCCTGGGCGGACGCCATGGCCTATTGTGCCTGGGCCGGCGTACGCCTTCCCAGGGAGGCGGAGTGGGAGCACGCAGCCCGCGGCGGGCTGTCTTTGCAGCGCTACCCCTGGGGCAATGAGTTGACCCCCGGCGGCATTCACCGCTGCAACATATGGCAGGGCCGGTTCCCGGGTGAGAACACCTGCGAAGACGGCTATTACGGAACCGCGCCTGTGGACGCCTTTCAACCCAACGGATTTGGCCTGTACAACACGGTCGGCAACGTCTGGGAGTGGTGCAGCGACTGGTTTAGCCCTCGATATTACGCCGTATCGCCAAAGGACAATCCTCCGGGACCTGCTGAGGGTACCCGCCGCGTCATCCGCGGCGGTTCGTACCTTTGCCACGAGTCCTACTGCTTCCGCTACCGTAATGCCGCCCGTAGCGCCAGCACGCCCGACAGCAGCACCGGCAACACCGGCTTCCGCTGCGCGAGCGATGCGTAACGCCGATGGAGCAGGCGAAACCTCTAACCTGGACCTGAAGGAGGTCGCTTCTTGGATTACTTACGGACATCAGACGACCGCTTCGCAGATCTTCCCGACTTCCCCTTTCAGCCGAATTACGTCTCAATTCCCGACTGGGAAGGGTGTGAGCTGCGCGTCCATTACCTTGACGAGGGACCGGCGCATGCTGAACCTGTCTTGATGCTGCATGGCGAGCCGTCTTGGTGTTACCTATATCGCAAGATGATTCCCGTCATTGTCGAAGCCGGTTACCGGGCTGTCGCTCCTGACCTCATTGGCTTCGGCCGCTCGGATAAGCCAAAACGCCGAGGGGACTACACCTACCAGCGCCACGTTGACTCGATGCATTCATTTATTAACGCGCTCGATTTGCGTCGGCTGACTCTTGTCTGTCAGGACTGGGGCGGTCTCATCGGCCTTCGCCTGGCCGCAGAGCAGCCTGACCGCTTCGCACGAATCGTTGCTGCCAACACCTTCTTGCCGACCGGCGAACGGCCTCCGGGCGAGGCCTTCATGCGCTGGCAGCGATTTTCCCAGGAAACGCCCATCTTTAACGTGGGAAGGATTGTAAACGGCGGCTGCGTTACGGACCTATCTCCGGAAGTAATGGCCGCGTACGACGCTCCCTTCCCGGACGAGACTTACAAGGAGGGCGCCCGCCAGTTCCCGCTTCTCGTGCCTACTTCGCCCGAAGACCCGGCCGCCGAAGCGAACAAGCGTGCCTGGGAAGCCCTTCGAAAGTGGACGAAGCCTTTCCTCACAGCCTTCAGCGACTCGGATCCCGTTACCCGGGGTGCCGAGCGACTGCTTGAAGCACAGATCCCCGGTGCGGCAGGTCAAGCGCACACCACAATCATGGGTGCTGGCCACTTCCTGCAGGAGGACAAGGGGGAGGATCTCGCACGAATTGTCGTGGATTTCATCGGATGCAGCTAGTTGAGGCGGGTCACCGGAGCTAGGTCAATTTCCGGCCGAAGCAGTTAAATTCGTGATTTTATCCTGGCCGGCTTGTTGGGCGAAGCCCAAGGAGCTCGTCTTAGAAGACGGGAATTCAGGCAAAGGCATCGCTGCGCTCGACCGCGACAGCCATCACGGATTAAGGAATTCTAATCCGCTCTCAACCTTGCTTTAATCTTCTTCCCCTACGATGAGCGTGGATGCTCAGACCTAGGAGGGCAGATTCATGAAGAGATTTATTGCGGCCGGCGTCGTAGCACTGCTTATAGCAGGAGGCGTTGGCGGGGTGATCGCCGCGGGTGCGCTCAGCGGGACAGGTTCCTCGACGATGGATGTGGGCGCTCAACAGACAGAGCAGAAGGCGTGGTTAGGCGTCAAAATTGTGCAGTCGCCGGACGGACCGACAATCGCTGCAGTGATTGCGGACAGCCCGGCCGAAAAGGCGGGGCTCAAGCGCAACGATGTCATCAAGAGCGTAGACGGCAACTCAGTAGCAGACCCGGCTGCGGTGCGTAATACCATCGAGAACAAGAAGCCTGGTGATACCGTCACACTCTCAATCACCCGCGACGGCAACGCCCAGGATGTAACGGCTACTCTGGAAGCTCGTCCCGAGCCAGTGCCCCAGGCGAACCCGGTCTTCCCCGAACTGAACGGCATCCCGAAAGATCAGCTTTTCAGCCACTTCCTCGGCGGCTCGTTCCAATTCAAGGACGCTGCTGGAAGCATGCACACCGCTACGGCTGATCTAGGGACCGTGACCGCCGTTGACGCGAGCGCCAAGACCCTTACGGTCAACCTCAACTCAGGTGACTCGAAGACCTACAACATCACTTCAGATGTCCATATTCGGCCGGCGCTCTCCGACTTCCAAAACGGCGACCATGTGACAGCGATTTCCGTCGACGGCACGCTTCGGGCGGTCACGAAGGGCGGCCACTTCCTGCCTTTATTCGGAGGCGAGAAGCACGGTGGTTTTCGTCACCACGAAGGCGGTCGCTTCGACTCCGAAAAGGCGCCTGAAGGAACAGAATCGAGCACGTCCGGCGGTGGATTGTAAACGACCTAGGAGCGCTCCGCCGACCTATTTATCCAGAAGAATTGACTGACCTACCTAATCGGGTTGGGTCCGGAATCCGGCCATGTGGTCTATAACCGGTCAATCCTCGATTGATAGCGAGAGGTGCTCACGACCGATACTGGTTATATCTGCTCGCCTTAATGGTTTCTGCCCCACTTAGCCGCACGTCGGTCAGCCCCGTATTGTCCCACTAACCGACCTGCCGGGTACCGAAGCAGGGACTCAGCGGCAGACGAGTACAGGAGGGGCGTGCCTCGTTACGTCCTCACGATATCGCGATCGACGCCGGTACAGGTCGCGTGCACTTGGTTCTTACCTGCCGTCTTCGCCCGCCGAAGGGCCGTGTCAGCTCCCTCAATGATGCTTTCTGGGTAAGGGATAGGCTGCCCGGCGGTCGTAAGCACGCCTATGCTGGCAGTAACCGGCAACGCCCTGCCGCCCGCGACCAGGCACTGCTCGGCGATGCTGGTGCGGAGGCGTTCAGCCAGGTGCAAAGCGCCCTCATGATTAGTTTCTGTCAGCACTACGCAGAATTCGTCCCCGCCGAACCTGGCCGCAATATCGCAGTCACGTATTGAGCCAGAGATAAGGCTCGCTACCTGCCGGAGGATCGCATCGCCCTGGAGGTGCCCGTAGAGATCGTTGTACTGCTTGAACCCGTCGATGTCGATCATGAGGCATGAGAGGGTACCTCCGTACCTGCCGACGCGGCCGCACTCTCTGCGAACTGCGTCGGCCAGATAGCGCCTGTTGTAGAGATCTGTGAGGGCGTCGATGACGGCCAGCCTCTCGGTCTCGAGTTTCTGACGACGCGCCGCCTTCTCGCGTGTAGCCTTTTTCAGGCATTCGCTAATCGCTGTTCCAAGCGCCTCCGGCTCGATGCGTGCCTTGAGGAAGTAGTCGTAGGCGCCGGCGAGGATTGCTTCCTTCGCCACAAGCTCATCGCCAGAGCCGGTCAGCATTATGATGGGCGGCAATTCCTGTCCGACCGGGAGCCCGCGCAGAAATTCCAGGCCGCTTTGGCCGGGGAGATCATAGTCGAGAAGCATAAGATCGACTTCGATTGTGTCTAGAAGCCGGCTCAGCCCCTTGGTTGACGTCAGAACTTCGATGTCGAAGTCGATCTCCTGGCATCTTTCGAGGGCCCGGCGGATCAGGTACTGATCTGTCGGACTGTCCTCGACGACAAGCACTCGAACGGTTCTTCTAATTGTCATTTGTTACCTCTCGCCTGCGCTGGCGCCGCCGTTACGGCCAGGAAGGGAGCGCCAGTCTCTCACCGTCTAGACGCCTGCACCTTGACAGTTGTTACGGGCGACTGACTATGTCCCTAAACTCGGCCAACCGGCTACTTCAATTCGCGATACCGGTCGATGTTCGGCGGCTCTCCCAACGGGAGCGGTGATAACACGTTGTCGTGCCGCTGTCCGAACATCTCTGGGTGCCTACGTCAAGAACAAGTCCACCGCCTGCACAATCTCCGCCACATCACGCGGGTCGTACCTCATGGTCTCGCCCTCCAGCGGTACGAGGCGGGCGTTGGGGATCTGAGCTGCCATCAGCTGGCCGAACTCATAACGGAACAGATTGTCGTTGACGCGCTGGAGTATCAGCGTGGGCGCCTTGATCTGCGGCAGAAGGGCGGTGACGTCCACGGCGTAGATGTCTTCGAGGATGCGGGCCACGGTCTCGCCGCCGGAGGACTCACGGAAGAGAGTGCCCCGGCGGAGGTTGGCGGCGGAGCGCTCGTGGCCGACGGTGTCGGCGAACAGCTGTGCTGCGGACTCCCAGTTGCTGCGGGCAAGGCCGGCGAATCCGTCGATTTGGTCGCGGCTGACGACGTCGGCGCCGCGGGTGAAGGTGGCAACGAGGACGAGCCGGAGGTCGAGCTCCGAGTGGCGGGTCACGAAGTCGATGGCGCGGGGCCCCGCGAGGGTCTGTCCCCATAGGGTGAACTGCCGCAGGCCCAGCGCCTTCACGACGGCCTCGAGATCGCGGATGAGCGCCTCGTGGGAGAAATCCTTGACGTCGCACTCCGATAGGCCGGTGCCCCGGCTGTCGTAACGGACGACGGTGCGGGCTTTGCCGATTCGCTCGTAGAACTGTTGCTCCTCCGGGATGGAGAACGACTCGTTGAAGTAGGGGATGAAGACGACGGGCGGTCCCTCGCCGAACGTGGCGTAGGCGATGCGGACGTCGTCTGACGTGGTGCAGTAGAGGACGCCCGGCGAGCCAGGGGCAAGGGCAGACGGCACAGGCGCGGGGCCTTCAGACGGCTGAGCGTCGGCTGACCACACGACGGCGTGCACACGATGTGTACCGCTCAGGCCCTTCAGTTCGACGTCGCGTCCCTTGTCAAAGGTGAGGTCGCCGGCACTGTCGACGAGGGCTTTGAGCAGGGAGGAGATGAGGATTTGCCCGCCGCGGGCCTGCGCTGCGATGCGGGCGGCGAGAATGACGTTCCTGCCGAAGAAGTCCTCTTTGCCAGCAGGAGTTTCTTCCTTGATCGTCTCGCCGGCGTGCAGGCCCATGCGCACGCGGACGGGCTCCTCCGCACTCTCGTTCCGTTCGGCCAGGGCGAACTGGATGCCGACGGCGCAGTCGAGGGCTTTGCGGGCCGACTGAAAGGCAACCATGAAGCCGTCACCCTCGTTCTTGACCTCGAAGCCACCGTACTTAACGATCTTGGAACGGAAGATGGCGTTGTGGTCGCGGATGACTTCCATGAACTGCTTGTCGCCCAGGCGATCGGCCATCTGAGTTGAGCCCTCGATGTCGCTGAAGAGGATCGTGACGGTACCGTCGGGGGCGGCGTGTGGTCGCAGGTCGGGCTTCTCCTCGCGCACGACGCGGGCAACGGTATCGAGCGATGTGTAGACGTCGCTCGATGTGATGCCCTGGAAGCGGAGCTTGAGGCGCATAGCGTCTTCCAGAGACGGCTGCATCTTCATGTCCCGGAACTCGCGGACCGCCAGGTTCAGGTGCTCCGCCGCTTCTGCGCGCTCGTCGGGAAAGTGCTCGAAGAGCAGGCCAGCCAGCGCCAGGCGAACATGAGCTGTCTCCGGGTGGTCCTCAATCCTCTTTGCGAAGTCAAGGGCTACCAGCAAATGACGGCGCCCTGTGTCAAAATCACCCAGCAGAGCAGCGACGAGCCCCAGGGGTCGTCCGGTCGTCGTCACCGGTAAGGCGTACCAATCGTCAGCTTCCTTGAGCCGCTCATAAAGGACGCGGGCAGACTCAGCGTCGCCGGTGATTGCACAGGCATTGAGAAGGTTGGTGAGGGTGACGCAATCAGTCCAGTCATCCATCTCGCCGATGGCGCGCTCCACGATCAGTCTACGCACCATCTCTCGTGCTTCATCGATGCGGCCGGCTTGCGCAAGCTGGAGGGCGATCACGGAGTCTCCGTGTAAGAGGCTGGGCCACGCCCACTGCCCTTTGATCATCTCATCGTAGCGCCCCAGGTGACCGAGGCCCACGCTGGAAGCCCACGTTCCCATCAGCTGCCCCCAGAGCTCTATTCCCAGGGCGCTCGCGCTCGCGGCAAGGTTCTGTGAGATCTCCACCCCTTTCTCAAT
>VBEI01000122.1 GCA_005882715.1 Chloroflexota bacterium
AGTGAAGTGGCCTTCATGACCATGAGAGAACGACCCCGTGAGGGGGAACTGCACATCTTCAACCGGGACACTGGGCAATCCAGGCTCGTCACGACTCTCCCGGAGGGAACGGGTTGTTGTGGTGGGACAATAGTGGCCCTTCCCGACACTTCCTACGCAGTCGCACAGGTTCTTCAACTTGAAGGCGGCCAGGAATTCCATTTGTCTCAACCGGCGGTTGTCGACGTGAGAACAGGCGCCACGCAGCATATCCTCCAAATGGACGACATTATCCTCGACATCCTTCCACGTTAGCCGACTACTCCACCTCTCGCATCCCGGTCCGCTTCGCCGACACAAGTGCCGCCATGACCCCCAACGGCTGCTTCCCCTCGTACATCAGCTGATGGCACTTCCCGATGTCCTCGAACGAGTACGTCTCGCCCAGGCACGGGTCGATTTTGCCGTCGAGCACGAGCTGGTTGAACGCCCCCGCCTGCTCATCGTTCGCGAAGTGCGAGCCCTGCAGCCGCTTCTGCCGCATCCACAGGTAGCGCAGGTCCACCGTCGCGTTAAAGCCGCTGGTGCCAGCGCAGATCACGACCATGCCGCCCGTGTCGCACATGAAAATAGACGTCGGGATCGTATCCTCGCCCGGGTGCTCGAACACGATCCGAGGGCTGCGGCGCTCGCCCAGCACCTCCCAGAACTTCGTCCCGAAAGCCCGCGCCCCCTGCGACCACTTCGCGAACGCCTCGGTGTCAGTCCAGTGGGGCAGCATCCCCCAGTGCTCGAACTCCTTCCGGTTGATGCACCCCTTCGCACCCAGCTTCAGGCAGAAGTCGAACTTGTCCTCGCTCGACACGACCGCCACCGGTGTCGCCCCGAAATCCTTCGCGATCTGGATAGCCATGGACCCCAGCCCGCCGGACCCGCCCCAGACCAGCACGACATCGCCCTTCTCGACCGTATGCGGCGGCCAGGCGCGCAGCATGCGGTACGCCGTCGCACCTACTAGCGTCGGCGCCGCTGCCTCCTCCCACGTCAGGTGCGGCGCCTTCGGAAGGCACTGGTGCGCCTGCACCTTCGTGAACTGCGCAAACGACCCCCAGTTGCTCTCGTACCCCCATATCTTGAACGACGGATCGAACATCGGGTCATTCCCCGCCTTCACGAACGGCGAGTCCTCGTCCCACATCCCGCAGTGGATCACAACCTGGTCGCCCACCTTGATGTTCGACACATTCGAGCCGACCTTGTACACGATGCCCGAGGCATCGCTGCCACCGATGTGAAAGCCGGTCATATCGCCTTCGCGCTCCCGAGCCTTAATCACGTTCACGGGCACGCCGCGGGCCGCCCATACGTTGTTGTAGTTGATTCCCGCCGCCATCACGAGCACAAGGGCCTCCCGCGGCTTCAGCTCCGCAGGCGTCTCGACTTTCTCCACCTGGAACGCCTTGATCGGCTCCCCGAACCGCTCCGGCCGGATCAGCTGCGCATACATCAACGGCGGCACTTCGCCGACTGGCGGAATCTCGCCGACCTCGTAGACCTCTTTTACGCTGACCATGAACGTCTCCTTGAGCTTGGCGGTCCGCCCTCGCGGACGACGCTTACGCTATCACGCCGCCCCGCCCTCGGCAATTCGAGCGGGCCCGCGTCTCGATGGCGTGTCCGCCTCAGGAGGGGCCAGCGCTCAAGAAACCGTCCCCGACCCGTTCGTCCTGAGGAGCCGGCGGGGAGGACGGGAGGGGAGGTGGCGGCGTCTCGAAGGATCGAACGGAGCGACGACGCGACGCCCTCGCCAAACGAAGCCAACGGAGCCACGATAATCGCCGTCTGTGCTACTCTGTGGAAGAATTCCGCACCACAAGGAGATCGGTCCCATGGACTATCGCTTCACCGACGAAGAGGAATCGTTTCGCGCGGAAGTCCGCGAGTTCCTGCGCGCGGAACTTCCCGAGGACTGGGACTTCGATCCTTTTGAGCTGACGGAGGACAAGTGGGACTTCGCGCGGCAGTTCACGACGAAGCTCGCCACCAAGGGCTGGGTGGCCCCCGCCTGGCCGCAGGAGTACGGCGGCCAGGGCATGCCTTATATGCAGCAGGTCGTCCTCTCGGAGGAGATAGCTTACCACCGCGCTCCGAACACAAGCCTTATCGGTGTTACATACGCTGGCCCGACCATCATCGTCTACGGCAACGACGACCAGAAGAAGCAGTTCCTCCCGGGGATCACTTCCGGCGGTATTGTCTGGTGCCAGGGCTATTCAGAACCCAACGCCGGCTCCGACCTCGCCTCCCTCCAGACCCGCGCTGTCAAGGACGGCGACGACTACATCATCAACGGGACGAAGATCTGGTCCTCGAACGCTCACAAGGCCAACTGGTGCTTCTTCCTCGCCCGCACCGATACGGAAGCCCCTAAACACAAAGGCATCTCTTACTTCATCACCCCTATGGACGCGCCCGGCATCAGCGTCCGCCCGCTCGTAAACATGGCCGATGAACACGTCTTCAACGAGATTGTCTTCGACAACGTCCGCGTCCCCGTGAAATATCTCGTCGGCGAAGAGAACCGAGGCTGGTACATCGGCATGACCACCCTCGACTTCGAGCGCTCGAATATCTCGACGGCCGCCCAGTACCGGCGAACGTTCGAGCAGCTGGTGGAGTATGTGAAGCAGCAAGGAGCCAGGAGCGAGGAGCCGGGAAACGGGGCAGCTTCGAATGGAAGCAGAGACGGCACGCAGGCGAAGCTAGCCGAGCTCGCGATCGAGAACCAGGTCGGCCGCTACCTTTCGTACCGCGTCGCCTCGATGCAGTCGCGCGGTCAGATTCCCAACTATGAGTCGAGCGCCGCCAAGGTCTACCACTCGGAATACGGCCAGCGCCTCGCCGGCGCCGGCCTCCAGATCATGGGCATGCACGGCACCCTGCGCGAAGAATCCAAGCACTCCCGCATGCGCGGCCGCTTTGCCCGGACCTACCTCACCAGCATCGGCAGCACAATCGCCGCCGGCACCAGCGAAATCCAGCGTGGAATCATAGCCCAGCGCGGCCTCGGCCTCAGCCGCATCTAGCTGAGACGAGCTACGGCCGCAAGCGGCAAAGCTGATCGGCGGGGGCGTCTCGAGCGCCGAGCTGAAGCCACCAAACCCCGATCGTTCGTAGGAGCGAGGCACCCATGAGGCGGCGCGGCACCCCTCGATAGATCGTCTTCGTTTGCCAATGATAGTCCCGCAGTTTGAGCGTGCCTCGCCCCGGAACGCCGGTCTCTTCGCCGTCGTTCGCTGTCTGGCTTAGACCAAGACCGCGGGGATTACGAACGAGATCGCAAACAACGCCAGCCACGACGTCAACACCGTCAATGTCGCTGACTCCCGGTCAATCTCCAGAGAGTACTGCGCCGCCGGCACCATCGCTACGAGCACCCACAGCAACACACCCAGCACTATCAGCGGCAAAAGCACAGACATCGACGGCACTACCAAACCGATTACCGGCAGCACGATACCAACTAACAGAAACAACCGCGGAGCCTGGCACAGCCCCATCACCTTGAACAGTAAGTCCTTACTTTCCGCGTCTTTTCGGCCCGGGAAGAACACCGTCCCCACCCAGTAAGTCAGGTGCGCAGCCGCCAGCCAGCCCAAGAGCCCCGCCGCCGCATACATCACGACGGCTACCGGCCCCGCCCACAACGCCCCGATGCCGCCCGCCGCGGCCGCCGCTGCCACCATTACCCGCGCCTGACTCACTGCGATCGGGTCTTCTTTCATCTCGTCGTATTGCTGCCACTTCAACGTCGTCGCAATATTGATGCGCTCCGGAAGCGTGTCCCAGCCGGGCCACGCCTGTATCGATTCCATCAGGCCCGGACGGGGGGCCGCTGCCTCCTTAGGCGCGGCAGCCGCGCCCGATCGCGTTCTAGCTTGCGGCGGCACAGCCGCCTTTGCTGTTACAGAGGGCTGCACGCTCGGTGGCTTCTTCGGCGCCACCGGCTGGATAGGCACCGTGGCGACCGGCTCCACAGGCTGGATGGGCACCGTCGGTACCGGCTCCGCTACCGTAGGTGTGGCGACCGGCCGGGGCTGAACGGGCGTACTGTAAGGCCCACTCGCCGGTCCGGGCTCGATCGATTGCACGATCCCGCGGTGCACCGTTACGAGACTCGGGGCCAGACCACCGCGCGTCTCGAACTCTACGAACGACTCGGCGGACTCAATGTCTGTGAACGACGATATATAGACGGTACCCGGACGTGCTGTATCGTTGATGACGACAAGCGCCTCCACCTGTTCGCCGTCCATCGCCTGCATTCCCGGCCGCAACGGCTCGAAGAACAGAGCCTTGCTCCCTAATCCGGGAAAAGCATCCTGCACAAAGGCCGCAGCGTCTCGCTGGTCGTTTGCCGAGAACAGGCGGAACGACATCCCGCCGTCCACCGGCACGAACAGCAACGGCGCGCCCTCGCGAGCGACCTGCGGTCCAACGACCGCCGGCGACTCTCCGGCCGCTGGCGCCGTCTCTTCCTCTTTGCGCGCACCCCGAGACAGCAATCGTGTCAGCATGCTTATCCTCCTGCCGGCGCTGTCCCGACGTGATGCCCGCTAAAGCGGCGAGGCACTCGCCCATTTCCGCGAGACGGGGTGCACCGAGACAGCGCTTATGACATAAGTGACGGATGCAAGCCGTGCGTCGTTACAGCGCCTTGGGCCAAATCCAGACCCGAGTCCTGCCGGTTGGCAGCCGCAGCTTTACGGCGAGCTACGGCTACGCTGCCGGAAGCTCCCGATCACCAGCCCAAAGCCCGAGAGTTCCGAGAAGAAGACGGTTACTTGACGGCGTTCCCGCCCGGACGAGGACGCGCCGCCTCATCGAGCGGCGCGGCGCACTGGCTGCAAAACCGCGCCTCGTCCACGGCGCGGGCGCCGCAACTTAAACAGGTGCGGAATTGACCTCCCTGATGTTTGGCATGCAGCAGCGAACGGGACACATGAAATTCGTTTTGTAAGGGGGCATTTGAAAATTCACCGTACAAGAAATTACGTCGCGCACTTCAGCATCCATTTGCGCCTCCATCACTCGTTCTCCCGCACCGCCCACACCCGCACCGTCTCTCCCACTCCCTTCAGCGCCTGCTCCCCGCGGTCCTCGAACCGTACCCCAGAGCTCGTGCGTGCCAGCGAGCGCACCGTCTCCGATACCAGCACCTCGCCCGGCGCCGACAGCCCGCTGATCCGCGAGGCGACGTTGACGGCGCCGCCATAGACGTTGTTGTCTTCCCGGATGACATCGCCTGCGTGGAGGCCGAGATGCAGGGGGAGACCGGCTTCGTCGGCAGACCGCCCACATGTAAGAGCAGCTTGGATCGCCTGTCGAGCGCTCGTGAAGACAGCGAGGACGCCGTCTCCGAGGAGCTTGCCTTCGATCGGCATGCCGTCGTGCTCGCGGATGACCGTGCGGAGGGCAGCGTCGAGGTCGCGGGCCTTCGTGCGGAAGGCGGCGTCGCCGAGGCGCTCGGTCGGACAGACCGCCTGGTGCTGGCCGTTGCTCAGTGATAGCTCGCTCTGGACGCGGCGGGGCATAGCCGGCGAGAAAGCCCAGCATGGCGCGGCCCGTCTCGCGCGGGTGGTCGGTGTAGCCGCCCTCAATGGCAACCATGCTGGCATTGGGTATCGCGCTCACCAGTTCCCGTGTGGATTCCATCGATAACCACTTGAGGCCCGTGTGGCGGATCACGAGGGTGGGCGCCTTAACTTTACCGGCCGAATTCAAATGATCGACGGACTCGGAGATGAACCTCATGGCCATTTCCTGCTCAATGCTCGCTCTGAAGAATGCCGCATACCTGCGGGCTTCCTCATAGCCGAATCCCAGGGCGATGGCAGGAACATTCTCGGTAAACATCTCCCAGTCGTCCACCATCGCCAGCACCGTTTGTCCACGCCGGGTTTGTGCCAACACGTCTTTGATCGCCTGAGTCCCCGGATTCATGAGGATGAGTCGCGACACCTGGTCCGGATGCAGCGCCGCATATTCAATCACCATGGTCGCGGCGAACTCCACGGCTAGGACGGCGAATCGATCAAGCCCCAGCCGGCCGACAACGGC
>VBEI01000033.1 GCA_005882715.1 Chloroflexota bacterium
TGGTTTACGGGCTTATCGCCGACGAGGACGAGGACGGCCGCCGGAGTTATCCGGGACGATGTCCAGAGTGCGGCCGTTTAGCTGTGTACCTTTTAGCGCCTCCATGGCCGCTTCCGCGGCGGAACGGTCCGCGATCTGAACATAGGCGAAACCCTTCGTGCGGCCACGGCGATCGCTGACGATCTTCACTGAAGAAGGCTCGCCGTACGGGGCGAAGGCCGCCTTGAGCTGGGCCTCTGTCGTCCCATGTGCAAGGTTTCCTACATAAAGCCGCGGCAAATTGTCGCCTCCCCTTCTACGCCACTGCCCGCCGGCGTGACCAGCGGCTTCGCCGCCAGCCGCGCGACGCCGCGGGCCGAGCCGGCGCTGCCTGTACCGTCGTGCCGTCGGCGCTCAGCCGAGGCAGCCTGACGCCCAGGCCGCGCTCGATCGATTGCCACTTCGCCAGGTCGGTGGCGCTGACCAGCGTGATCGCCCGCCCGGGGCGCCCCATGCGCGCGGTGCGGCCTACGCGGTGCGTGAACAGCTCGTGTGTCTCCGGTAGTTCGAAATTGATTACGCGCTCGATGTGCAAGATGTCGAGACCTCTTGCGGCAACGTTCGTCGCGACAAGGATCGGCACGCGCCCGGAGCGAAACGAGTCCAGCGCTCTGTCCCTTTGTGCCTGGTTCAAGTTTCCCTCCAGGACCGCAACTCGTAGCCCGGCCACCTGAAGCCTGCGGCCAAGATTGCGGACGCCGCGCTTAGTGCGGCCGAAGACGAGCGTGGCGCCCTCGACGGGTTCCTTGAGCAGCCGGAGCAGAGTCTGGAACTTGTCCTCGTGGTAGACCTCCATCACGACATGCTCGATGTCCGGTTCGCTCCCATCGTCCTCGCTGGCTTTGACGATCTCGGGGTCTCGCTGGTGCTTAGCTGCTATCTGTTCCACCCACGAAGGTGTCGTGGCGGAGAAGAGCGCGGTCTGGCGGCTGCGCGGGGTCATGGCGATAATGCGCTCGACGTCCGGCGCGAAACCGCGGTCCAGCATCTCGTCGGCCTCATCCAGCACCAGCATGCGCAAGTCCTGTAAGCGAAGCGAGCGCCGCTTGATCTGATCGAGAACCCTGCCGGGCGTCCCGACGACCACCTGGGCTCCGCCCGCGAGCGCCTGCTCCTGCGAACCGTAACCGACGCCCCCGTAGAGCAACGTCACCTTGATGCCTCCCGCGCGGCCAAGCTGCGACAGGACATCGCCCACCTGGCGCGCGAGTTCGCGGGTCGGCGTGAGGACGAGGGCCTGAACGTGACGTCGCTGAGGGTCAATACGCTCGACTATGGGCAGGCCGAAGGCGAGCGTCTTGCCGGAGCCGGTCTGCGCCTGCGCGATGATGTCGCGGCCTTCGAGCAGAATGGGAATGGAACTTGCCTGTATGGCCGTCGGCGTTTCGATGTTCATTTCGGTGAGCACCCGATGACTGGATGCCCGGAGTTGGAAGGTATGGAAAGACGACAAAAGAATCCTTTCGCGGCTGGAACTGAGGGACGATAAGACCGAGCGGTCGGAAAGTAATCGTGTCAGCGTAAACGTTAATGTTGATTTGAGTATACGTGTTGGGCGGCCAGAACGCAACGCCGAAACGGCGCCTCGTTCCGCTGGCAGGTGCCAGCCGCTTCCCGTACACTTGTCTCGCGATGGCACGCATTCTGAAGTTCCTATCGGGGCGCAAAATGACTAAGAACGAGCGCGTAGCCGCCGCTCTCAAGGGCGATCACGTCGACACCGTGCCTGTCTCGGCCTGGTGGCACGACTTCGAACGCGAGTGGTCCGCCGCCGACCTTGCTGCAGCCACACTGGAGGCGTACCGGAAATACGACTGGGACTTCATCAAGGTGAACCCGCGGGCTAGCTATTTCGGCGAGGCATTCGGGGCAAAGTACGCCCCGCGAGAGGGCCGCCAGCCGGACCTCATCGAGCCGGGCATCAGCTCCGCGGAGCATCTGCCCCGGATCGAGCGGCAGGACGGCAGGAGCGGCGCCTGGGCGGAGCAGCTCGAGGCGCTTCGCCTGATTGCTGCCGGGCTCGACGACGAAGCGCCCTTCATGCAGACGATCTTCTCGCCGCTCGCTACGATGAGCCGCATCACGGGCTCGACGAAGTACGTCCAGCGGCTTATGAAGGAGAACCCCGACGAGTTGCTCGCCACGCTTCAGCCGATCGCGGAGACGCTCGCGGCGTACTCGAAGGCAAGTCTAGACGCAGGGGCGGCCGGAGTCTTCTTCGCGACGGTCGAGTGGGGCTCGGCAGATGTCATCTCTATGGAGGACTACAACCGCTTCGCCCGGCCGTTCGACCTGAAGGTGCTCGAGGCGGTGCAAGGCGCGCCGTTCAACGTCGTTCACGTCTGCCGGACGAACAATCACCTGTCGCGGTTGCTTGATTATCCCGGCATCGCCGCCTTCCACTGGGCGGTGCACCAGCAAGGCAACCCATCGTTATCAGAGATCGCCGCGAAGACTGACCGCGCGGTGATGGGCGGCGTCTCTCAGGAAGAGACGATGACTTCCGGCCCACCGCAGGGTGTTTCACGAGAGGCGCACGCAGCCATCGACGAGACCAAGGGGCTGCGCTTCTTCCTGGCGCCCGGCTGCTCGATTGACCCGATGACGCCGGAGGCCAACCTGCGCGCTCTGGTCAAGGCCGCGCGCTGATGAGCGTCTCGCTCGCGCGACGCGAGCTTTCGCGCATCGCGCCCGGCCGCCCGTGCGGCGTGACGATCGGCGTCTTCGACGGCGTGCACCGCGGGCATCAGCATCTCATAGGCGTACTGCTGGAACGCGCGCGACCGGAAGGGTTAGCCACCGTGGCCCTTACCTTCAACCCGCACCCGCGAACGGTCCTGCGGCCGGGGACCGCCATCACGTACCTCACATCCCTCGAGGAGCGCGTGGAGCTGCTGCAAGGCCAGGGGGTCGACTCAGTCGGCGTGGTCGCCTTCACCTCGGAGCTAGCGCAGCTCTCGGCAGAGGACTTCCTCTCGCTGCTCGTACAGGAACTGGAGATGCGGCTGCTCGTCGTCGGCCCGGACTTCGCGCTCGGCCGTAACCGGGCCGGTACGATCGGCGTGATGAGAGAGATCGGCGAGCGCCTCGGCTTTCGCGTAGAGGTAGCGCCGCTGCTCGCTGAAGCAGACGAGAAAGTCGGCTCGAGCGCCATCCGCCAGGCTCTGGGAGCCGGCGATGTCGAGCGCGTTGGCCGGCTGCTGGGACGGCCGTTCTCGCTGCGCGGGCCGATCGTGGCCGGCGACCGCCGCGGCCGTGCGCTCGGCTTCCCGACCGCGAACATCGCGCTTGGCCTCGACCGCGCCCTCCCCGCCTACGGCATCTTTGTCACGCGGGCGTACGTGCGTGAGAGCTCCCACGAATCGTGCACGAGCATCGGCATACGACCCACGTTCGACGTCGAGCCGCGGCCGGTAGTCGAGACGTTCATCCTCGATTTCGACGAGGATATCTACGGGCGAGAAATGCAAATCGACCTGCTGCGCCGCCTACGTGGGGAAGAGAGATTCGCTTCGGCCGAGGCGCTGATCGCTCAAATACATAAAGATATCGAGAACACGCGCGAGTGGTTCAAGGCGAATGGTTAGGAGCGAGGAACAAGGAGCGCGAGGCCGGAAAACACGAAGCGCCCGGGTTCCCCCGGACGACGAACTCCGCTGGATCACTGAGCGAGCCGTTGTCGACATTATTCCGCGCGACGAGTTCATAGAAGCCCTGAAGTCGGGGCGCGCCTTGCGCCTTAAGATGGGATTCGACCCGAGCGCACCGGACTTGACGCTCGGCCACGCTGTGGGCCTGCGCAAGCTGCGCCAGCTCCAGGACCTCGGACACACCATCGTCGTGATCGTAGGCGATTGGACGGCGCGGATCGGCGATCCTTCAGGGCAATCGAGGACGCGGCCGATGCTCACGGCGGACCAAGTCAAAGCCAACGCCGAGACGTATCTGCGCCAGTTCTCGAAAATCGTCGACCGCGAGCTAACGGAGATCCGCTGGCAGAGCGAGTGGTTCGACGAATTCACGCTTACGACCGTCGTGAGCCTCGCGGCCAAGTTCACCGTGGCGCAAATGCTCGAACGCGGCGACTTCTCTGAGCGCTTCGCGGCGCGCAAGCCGATCGGCATCCACGAGTTGTTTTACCCGCTGCTCCAGGCGTACGACTCGGTGGCGGTGGAGGCGGATGTGGAGTTCGGCGGGACCGACCAGACGTTCAACCTGCTCGTCGGCCGCCAGCTCCAGCCGGAGTTCGGACAAAAGCCCCAGGCCGTCTTTACGGTACCGCTCCTCGTCGGGACAGACGGCGTCAAGATGAGCAAGAGCCAGGGCAACTACGTGGCGCTAAATGACCCGCCGCACGACATGTACGGAAAGCTGATGTCGATCACCGACCAGCTCGTCGGCGAGTACTTCGAGCTTCTGACGGACGTCCCAGTCGACGAACTCGCGGGCATCCGCGAGGCCGTCGAAAGGGGAGGTGCGGGTGCGCGTGACCAGAAGATGCGGCTGGCCCACGAAATCGTGTCGCAGTTCCACGGGGCAAGCGCGGCACAACAGGCGGAGGAGGAGTTCAGGCGTGTGTTCAGCAGGGGAGAGACGCCCGAGGAAGCGCACGATTTGCGCGTGCCATTTGACGGAGCCGTGAGCATCGATATCGACCTGGCGGAGTTACTCGCCTCGGCCGGAATAGCGGCCAGTAAGTCCGAGGTGCGCCGCCTGGTCTCTCAGGGCGCCGTCGAGGCGAACGGAGTACCTGTCGAAGACATCCGGGTAACCGTTCGCCGGGAGACAATGATCCGCGTCGGCAGGCACCGATTTGTCCGCGTCGTTGATAGCGATAGGACTGCCGGGGCGGAGGGATAAACCGAAACCTGCGCGACGCGTTTTACGTATAAATAGCAGGACTGCTGACCGTAGTTGAGGAGGGGGAAAACAACTGCAATCCAGTGCCCTCTAAACTCGCCGCGCTGAATTGTAATTCGTGAAATCCCAGCGTATAATGCGGTCAGCCAGAGTCCCGGGGGCCGGTAAGGCGGCCATTGTAAAGGAGGCAGCAATGGCAACGGACAGCGACTACTGGAGCCGGTTTTGGCGCACTCGTTTGAGCCGCCGCCGACTGCTTCAGACATCGGCGGTAACTGCAGCGGGACTCGCCGCGGCCGGAGTCGTCGGCTGCGGGGGCGACAACGAGAAACAAGGCGCGCCGACAGCAACCGCCGTCTCGTCCCCGAAGGCCGGAGGTACTTTCCGGGGGCCCCTCGTCGGGCTTTCGACAGGTAACCCGCCGAGTCTCGATCCCCAGAGGCAGCTCACTTTCCTGGCTCAGATCCCGGCGGCGTACCACTACAGCCGTCTGCTGAAGTTCGCACCCGGCGCGACCAAGGACGTGGAAGGCGTGAAGAGCGTCCAGATCGACTTCAGCAACGTCGAGGGCGACGCCTGCGCTACCGTGCCCGAAGTCGTGGACGGCACGACGTTCAACTTTAAACTGCGCGATAACCTGAAGTTCCACAACATCGCGCCTGTAAACGGCCGTGCCGTTACGGCCGATGATGTTAAACACTCCATCGACATCTTCGCGGCGGAGTCACCAAACCGTGGCAACTGGCTGGCGCAGGTGGCGAGCGTGGAGGTGGTCGATCCGAAGACGTTCACGATTAAGCTCAAGCAGCCGTTCGGCCCGGCGTTCCAGGTCCTGTTCGCGAACAACGACGGCGGCCCCTGGGTTATCCCGGCCGAGCTTCTCGACAACAAGGACCAAGTCGGCAAGCAGGCGATCGGCTCTGGCCCCTGGATCTTCGACTCCTGGCAGCCGAACGTAGTCATCAAATGGCGCAAGAACCCGGACTACTACGATGC
The DNA here is from genome assembly GCA_005882715.1 of Chloroflexota bacterium. Classification (GTDB taxonomy): domain Bacteria; phylum Chloroflexota; class Dehalococcoidia; order SM23-28-2; family RBG-16-64-32; genus CF-163. Next base: position 5,896 of record VBEI01000033.1, read on the forward strand.
TCCGAAGCCGTATATGGACGGCTTTGAAGGCCTGCTAACGGCCGACCCCGAGCAGATTCTCGCCAACCTGAAGAACGAGACGTTCGATGGGTCCCTTGGCTCCTCAGATCTCTGGACGCGATGGCGCAGTGAGTTGCCTCAGGGGCAGTTTTTCACCGGGCCGGAGCACGTATGGGGAGGCGCCTACTTCAACTTCGCGAACCCACCTTTCAATGACGTGCGAGTCCGCCAGGCGCTCTCGATGGCTATCGACCGGCCGGGAATCCTGAGCGCGCTCGACCAGCCCAAAGCGACAGGCGGTGGCTCCGGCATCACGCATGTGTCTCAGTACGACCGCTTCTGGGTCGATCCCATTAAAGACGCCAGCACATTCGGTCCGAACGCTAAGTACTACAAGCGGGACGTGGCGGCGGCGAAGGCGCTGCTCGCGGCGGCCGGCTATCCTAATGGTCTTGACCTGACGGCGAAGTCTTCGAACGTCTATGGTCCCGGCTTCAAGTCTCAGATGGACGCGGTGGCCAGCAGCGCCGCCGAAGCCGGCTTTCGCATCACCCTCGATCTCGGCGAATACGCGGGCTACCTCCAGACTACGTTCCTTGGTGACATTCCTGAGAACAGCTTCGGTCTGGCGCCGCTTACCGGGAGCCCGATTGATCCGCACAACATCTTCTTCACCGTGTTCCATCCCAGCAGTGGACGGCACAACTGGGGACCGAAGGGCGCAGTGGCAGCCGCGGACCTGCCGAAGACGGGTGATCCCTCACCCGCCGGTGACGGCGCCCTGATTGCCCTCTGGACCAAGCAGGCGCAAGAGCTCGACGCGGACAAGCGGGTAGAGCTGGTGCGGGACGTTCAGCGTACGATGGCCGAGAGCATGTGGCTGGTGCCCTGGACCGGTGTATCGACCGCCTACGTCTACCAGCCGTGGGTAAAGAACATTAAACTGATCCGGGGCTATGGCTTCGGGGTGGAGACTGCTGTCGATATGTACCTCGATAAGCCGGCGTAAGGAGGGGGCCTAAGGCTCTTAAGCGCGGGAGGTGCGCCAGTATTTCATCCGCCGGGCGCTGCTTGTTGTACCCACCGTGCTGGGCGTTACCCTGCTCATTACGCTCCTCCTCCAGATCCTCCAGGGCAATATCGCCGACCTTATCTTCGCCGAGTCCTCCACCTACAACCAGGAGCTGACCAAAGAGAAGATCGAGAACGACCTTGGCATAAATGACACCATCTTGGGCTCCAGGTTTCTGGGCGCCTTCAAGCAGTGGGGCGAATGGATCGGAGGGGTTGCGCACGGGGATTTCGGCGAGTACTTCCGCAGCCGTAGATCGGTCGGCGGTGAGCTCGTTAACAGAACACCGGTCACGCTCGAGCTATCAGGCTTGGCACTCGCCTTCTCGTTAATCATCGCCCTGCCGATAGGAGTTATCTCGGCGATGAGGCAGGATACGATGGTGGACCATACCGCCCGCAGCTTCTCGATTTTCATGCTGGCGCTTCCTTCCTTCTGGCTGGGCACTATGTACTTTGTCGTCGTAGGAAGCTGGCATGATTGGGGGTTACCCAAGTCCATCGGCGATTGGCTACTACCTCCCTCGATTTATAAGAACTTCTGGGAGGACCCAGAGGCGAACATCAGGCAAATGTGGGCGCCGGCGGCGATTTTGGGCTTCGCGCTGGCCGGCTCAGTTATGCGTCTGACGCGCAGCCAGATGCTGGAGGTGCTGCGGCAGGACTACGTGAGGACCGCCTGGTCAAAGGGGTTGCGCGAACGGACCGTTGTGGTCAGACATGCGATCAAAAACGCCTTCATTCCCGTCTTTAGCTTGATCGGCGTCCAGATCGCCATCCTCGTCAGCGGATCAGTCGTGCTCGAGCGCATCTTCGGCTTGCCGGGACTTGGCCTGATGCTAATCGAGGCGGTCACCCAGCGCGAGTATGTCGCCGTGCAGGGCGTGCTTTTGGTTGTGGCGATAGTCGTCGTGCTCACCAACTTTGTCGTCGACATGGCCTACTCGCTGCTTGACCCGCGTATTCGCTATGCATAGGTAACCCGGTATGGCGGTCAGCGAACAAGCACTACGACTCGAGGCGCTGGAGAAGCCTTACCCACCAGCCTGGCGGCGCTGGGTCGCCGGTGGTATCTCGTTCGCACGGCGAAAGCCGCTCGGCGCCTTCGGTGCGACAATTCTCATTCTGACCATCGTCGTCGCCGTCTTCTCTCCCTGGATCGCCCGCTACCCATACGGGGAGCCACACTTCAGCGACACATTGCAGGCGCCAAACAGTACTTATTGGTTCGGGACGGACATCCTGGGGAAGGATTTCTTTAGCCGGATGGTCATCGGCAGTCAAGTGACGGTGTTAGCAGGTCTCGGAACGGTGGTGGTCGCAGCCTTCCTTTCAGTGCTTGTCGGGGGCGTCAGCGGTTATTTCGGCGGGCGAACAGACATGGCCACTCAGCGACTGGTAGATGTCTGGGTGGCGCTGCCGCCGATCTTTCTTCTGATCACGTTCCTTTCCGTCCTCGGCACCGGTGGCGACGGTTTCCTCGGCCTGGGGCGCGGCCCAAACGTGGGTTTAGACCCCAAAAACGGCGACTGGATATGGTATACGTTCTTCCGCAGTAGTGTGGTCATCTTTTCTCTCGGTATCATTTTCGCCGGCTATGGGGCTCGTATCGTGCGAAGTGCGGTGCTGGCTATCAAGGAGAACGTGTACATGGAGGCGGCGCGCGCGCTCGGCGCTTCCAACGTTCGCATCATGTGGCACTACGTCCTGCCTAACATCATGCCGCTCGTTATCGTCCTCGCCAGCGTGAACCTCGGCGCCGCCGTGCTGGCCGAAGCGACCGTTAGCTTCCTCGGGTTCGGCATTCAGCCGCCGTTCCCAACCTGGGGCCAGCTGCTGGATCAAGACGGGCGCATTCACGGAGTTGGCCACGAATGGCTCTCAATCATGCCCGGACTGGCCATTTTCGTCTGCGTGTACGCCTTCAACATGCTGGGTGACGCGCTACGTGACGTACTCGATCCGCGCTTGCGCGGCGGACGCTAGCCCTCGCGCGCATGTAACGAATCCATACCTTCTTTTCGTCGTTTCCTACGTAGACTTTGACGAATGTTGACGCAGGCGCTAGGATAGTCGCCTGAGGTGTGGCAATTCTGTATAAGTGTTTCTACAGTTCACTGATTATAGTGTCGATAACCCTGCTCGCGGCCGCGTGTGGGCGCAGCGAGAAGGCGCCCGGGCCGACGGCTGAACCATCGCCTTCGCCGGTGGCAGGGCGCGGCGGCCCGCATGGACCGGGTGTTACCGAGACCGAGATCAGGCTCGGCATGACGAACGACCTGTCGGGCTCGGCCGATACCCCCTACAGCACTATTACGGCGGCTATCCACGCCTACTTTCATAAGCTGAACGCGGAAGACGGCGGCGTCTGCGGGCGCAGGATCAACCTGCTCGCGGAAGATGATCACTACACACCGCAAGGCGCTCTCGAGACGACCAGGAAGCTCGTCGAGCAGGACCAAGTGCTCGCCATGATCGGCGCGGTGGGCACTCCGGTGCACACCCCCGTCGCCGCCTATCTGAACGACCCCAACGGCGACGGCAACACCGCGGACGGCATACCGGATCTATTCGTCTCCACCGGCTGGTCGGGCTGGGGTGATGTCGCTAAATACCCGTGGACGATCGGATATATTCCAGACTATCTGACAGATGCGAAAGTCCTCGCCAGATACTTGAACGATCACTTGAAGGGTAAGAAGATCGGTATCCTGGCGCAGAACGATCAATTCGGGAACGACTATCTGCGCGGAGTGCAGGATGCCGTTGACAACAAGGATCTCGTTGTCTCATCGCAGCGAGTTGATCCCTCGCCGGACGCAATTAAGGCGCAGCTGGTTGCCGTTCGCGACATAGGAGCGGAGGCTGTGGTTTTGGCGCTGCCGCCGGAAGTGTCCGCAAACGTCTTCCGCATAGCCGAACAGGACGGGTACAGGCCGAAGTGGCTCGTCAGTTACGTTAATTCGCCCAGCGCTCTGGCACGAGAAATCGGCGGCGGGACGCTGGCCGAGCAGCTGGTCAAGGGCTTTGCGGACCTGGATGGGGCAATCTCGACGGAATATCTGCTTAGCGCGATCGACGACGCCGAAACGCCACCGATGCGAGAGCACCGGCGGATAATGGAGACTTACGGCGGACCGATCGTGAGCACGCTTACGGTCTACGGACAGTCGCTCGCGGAGGCCGTCGTTGAAACGCTGAAACGTTCCTGCGAGAGCATCACGCGCGAGGGCGTACTCCACGCCGCAGAGTCGATCCAGCACCTCCACTCGTCGCTGATGCTGAAAGGAGTCGAACTGAACCTCGGTCCCAAGGACCACTTCGCCATCCAGACCCTCCAGCCCGTCGAGATCCAGAAGGACGGCACTCTAAAGGACCTCGGCGACCCCGTCGCCGTCGAATAAGCATGGGTCAGACGGGCGCGATCGATGATATCGTCCACCGCCATGCCAGAGCGATCGTCTCCATGGACATCGCTCAGATCATGAACGACCTGGAACCACGTGCGATGGCTAAACTCCAGCAGCAGGTGGGCGGTGGGACAGCGATTCAGATTAGTGACTACGAGCTTCTGGGCAACCGGCCAGATGGAGACGACTGGCTCTACGAAGTCAAGTACATCGGCCCTCGGTCATTCAAAGTCCTGGCACGTTGGTCGCTGGTCGGCTCCGATTGGAAGGTCGTGGATGCGGACGTAGTTGAAAGCGACTAGACAGCGGCCGAGAGGTCGCTAGCCCGAGTTCAACTGCTCCGCCAGCGCCCTGTAGACCGCGCCGTTAAACGCCAGACCCGAGTGCGTGCCACTGACCTCAATATTTTCGGCGCCAGGGATCTGGCAACTCCAGGCAGGGACGATCGGATCATCGCGGCTGTAGATCGAGACCACCTTCGTACTCCGATTGAGCGGCGCGCGCAGATCAGCGAAGAACGCGCATCCGCAGCCGGGCGCGTCGCAGTCGGGATCAAGCAGATTACGGATGCGGCTACTCGCCTCGCCGAGCGTACGCGAAGCGGCGGTCGGGGCGTTCCTTGCATCTCCCCAGTTGTAGCGCATCATCGCGCCGACGGGCGAGCCGAGCAGTACGAGGTGCGAGGCTCGCTCGCTGAGGCGGGTCGCGATTGCCTTCGCGAGGATGCCGCCGCGGCTGTGCCCGATGATCACAGCCGGCCGTTCGGAGCGTGAGAGCCGGCGCTCGAGCGCCTCTTGTGCTTGCCCAGTAAGGCGCTCGGGACAACCCGCGTTCACCCAGAAAGTCGATGGGACCGGGCGGTAGCCGATACGGCCGAGCCACGAATGCATCGGCTGGAGATAGAAGTCGTTCGCGAAGAGGCCGGGAAGCACAAGCGCTGGCCGGCCGTCGCCCCGCGGCACGCCGACGCCGTAGAAGACCGGGTCCGCCATCAGCAGAGCGAACTCCTGGAGCGCCAGCGGTTCGCGGGATACCGACGAAAGTCTTTGCTGGACCAAGGTTAGGCGCGGGCCGCCTCTCGCTCCTTGTTTGCGTTCTCGATGATTTTCTGCGCTAGATGCGCGGGCACCTCTTCGTAGTGCGAGAGGCTCATTGTGAAATAGCCGCGGCCCTGGGTGATCGAGCGCATATCGGCGGCGTAGCGCTGGACCTCCGCCAGCGGCGCCTGCGCGTCGATCGTCGTCATCGTGCCGGACGGTGTCATGCCCAGAACCCGTGCCCGCTTGCCGTTGAGGTCGCTGATGACATCGCCGGTATTGGCTTCAGGGACGGTAATCTGCAGGTCCATGATCGGCTCCAGAAGGCACGGCTGCGCGTCCTGCGCGCCCTTCTTCATCGCTTGCGCTGCGGCAAGCTTGAACGCGATGTCCGAGGAGTCCACGGGGTGCTCTTTGCCGTCATACAGAGTCACGCGCATATCCACGATGGGATAGTGGGCGAGGATGCCATCGCTGAGCGCCTCGGTGACGCCCTTCTCGACGGAGCCGATGTACTGCTTCGGGACAACCCCGCCGACGGTCTTGTTGATGAATTCGAAGCCTGTCCCCCGCGGCAACGTCTCAACCTCGAGCGCGACACGGGCGAACTGGCCGTGGCCTCCCGTCTGTTTCTTGTGCGTGTACTCCGCCTGAGCGGTCGACTTCACCGTCTCTCGATAGGGCACTCTCGGCATGTGCATCTCTAGGTCGACCCCGAACTTGCGTCGTATCTTCTCCAGCGCGACCTCGACGTGAGAGTCGCCGAGGCCTGAGAGGATCACTTCTCCGGTATCAGGGCTCCGCTCTAGACGAAGGCTTGGGTCTTCTTCCACGATGCGGCTGAGGGCTGTGCCCATCTTGTCGAGGTCGGCCTTCGTCTTGGGAGAAATCGCGGCGCTGAAGGACGGCTGCGGAAATGAAATCGGCTCGAGCGTGACTGCGTTCTCGCGGGTACCGAGCGTATCGCCCGTGTGGGTGTCCGCCAACTTGGCCACCGCGCCGATATCGCCGGCCGTGATCTGAGAAGCCTGCTCCTGGTTCTTGCCGACGATGTGATATGCGGTGCCGATTCGCTCGGCGGCGTTGCGGTTCATGTTCCACACCTGCGAGTCCGACTTGAGCGTACCGGAAAGCACCCGGAAGTAGGACAGACGCCCGACATAGGGATCGGCAGTCGTCTTGAAGACCAGGGCCGCCAGCGGCTTGGAAGCATCGGGCGCGAGAGCCTTGCCGTCCACGCTGACCGGGCGATCAACGGGCGACGGGAAGAGCGCGGCGATTGAATCCAGCAGCCGGCGGGCGCCGATCGCCTTCGTTGCCGAGCCGGTGAAGACCGGGACGAGGTTACCGGCGATGATGCCGGCGCGCACACCGCCCCTTAGCTCCTCGGCTGACAGCTCCTCTCCCTCCAGGTATTTCGTGATGAGGGCGTCGTCCGTCTCGGCCGCGGCCTCGATCAGCTTCTCGCGCAGCTGGTCCGCCTGCGACGCAACTTCGGCCGGAATCTCGCCTTCCTCGGCCTTCTCGCCGATGTAGGCCTTCATGGTGAGCAGGTCGACGACGCCCTGGAACGCCTGCTGGGCGCCTACCGGAAGCTCAAGCGCCAGGCACTTGTTGCCCCATAGCGACTGTATTTGCGCCAGCGTCCCGCTGAAGTCGGCGTTGTCGCGGTCCATACGATTAATGAAGATGGCGCGCGGCAGCCTCTGCTCTTCGGCGAACCGCCAGGCGAACTCCGTCCCCACCTGCACTCCGGATGATGCGTCAATGACAATCAGTGCCGTGTCGGCCGCGCGCAGCCCGCATTTCACCTCGCCCATGAAGTCCATGTAGCCGGGCGTGTCGAGGAGGTTCACCTTGTGGCCGTCCCATTCCAGCGGCAGGATCGATACGTTGAGGCTGAAGCCGCGTTTCTGTTCGTCCGGGTCCCAGTCGGAGAGCGTCGAGCCGTCTTCGATCTTCCCGTGGCGGTTGGTGGCGCCGGCGGCGAACATCAGCGCCTCGGCCAGCGACGTCTTTCCGGTGCCGCTATGTCCAACGAGCGCGACGTTGCGAATGTTCTCCGCCGGGTAGTCTTTCATAAGGGGACCTCTCTCGATTTGGGGCGACTGTGCGATTCTATCGTACCGATTTTCGGCAGGACAAGGGAAGGCGCTATCTATTGACAGAGGGATTGCCTCGGCGATAATTGGTTCGTTGCCAAACCGTTCGATTAGGGCGAGCTGGAAGGGGGTTAACAGTGACCTGGAACGTTAGCGGACAGAGTCTTGAGCTGTGTAACTGCAAAATGCTTTGCCCCTGCTGGCTGGGACCCGAGGGTGAGGTGGACCAGGGCTGGTGCGGAGGCGCCTTCGCGTTCGACATCAGCGAGGGTAACTCTGACGGCGTCGACCTGCGGGGTACGCAAGTTGTCATCGCCGGCGAATGGCCGGGCAACTTCTTCGCGGGCAGCGGTACCCTCCGTGTATACGTCGACGAAGCCGCCAGCGACGATCAGCGTCGCGAACTGGGGGCGATCTTCGGTGGGGACAAAGGCGGCCATCTCGCAGGGTTGTGGGACGCCGTAATGACGAAGAAGCTGCCTATCCGAATCGAGAAGATCGACATCCAGTGGGGGAATAATCCCTCGGTTACGGTCGGAAACATCGGTCAGGCGAGGTTGCAGCCCATCAAGGACCCGGCGGGGCAGTCGACGAAGGTCGCGGGCGCGGCCGCACAGGCCGGCTTCCAGATCGACAGTATGGACCTGGCGAGCAGCAAGGGCAGCCGCTGGTCCGATCCCGACATGCGCGCCTGGGAGGGTGACTCCGGCACGTTGCACGAGTTCAACTGGCGCGCCTGACCCACCCGTCGGCATGTGACGGCACAGTCATCGACGGAGAATTCATGCGCGCGATGCCACGTGGTGCCAAAGCGCTCGCTGTACGAAGTACGGGCGCCCGAAGGCGCATTACTGCGTTGCTTGCGCTGCGCCCTAACGTACGGCCCGTTGATGCGGCGTTCGCTTATTGTCGCCTTGATCGTGGGCACTATCCTGACCGCGATCAACCAGGGCAACATCATCCTGCGTGGCGATTTCCCGCAGTCCCTTTACTGGAAGATACCGCTGACGTACGCCGTCCCGTATTGTGTAGCGACAACGGGCGCGATTCTGAACGGGAGGAGACTTATCGCTGATGGCTGAGTCCGCGCTCCCGTCGTCTTACCCACTCCCCCGCGAGCGAAATGTTATTCTCGGTTCACTTCTCGTCCTCGCCGCGGCCGGCTGGGCGGTCCTCATCTGGCAGGCTGCCGTGATGGACGAAGACGTGAGCTTGACGATGGGCATGAGCGCGCCCCTCTGGATAGCGCTCTGGATCGCGATGATGGTGGCCATCATGTTCCCCACGGCAGCGCCTATGATCATGATGTTCGCGCGCGTCCACACCAAGCGCGCGGATCGTGGGCAGACCTTTGTGCCAACGTGGGTCTTCGCGGGCTCTTACCTGCTGCTATGGGCGCCGGCCGGTGTCGTTGCTTACGGAGTAGCCGTCGCGGGTGATGAACTGGCGGCTCAGTCGACGTGGATCATGGACAATGCTGCCCGCATCGGAGGCGGCGTGTTGATCGCGGCCGGCATATACCAGCTTACGCCGCTCAAGTATGTCTGCCTCAACAAGTGCCGAACGCCCATAGCGTTCATCCTCAACTCCTGGCGCGACGGCTGTGCCGGCTCTTTCCGCATGGGCCTCGAACACGCTGCCTACTGCCTCGGCTGTTGCTGGCTGCTGTTCGTCATCCTCTTCCCGCTCGGGATGATGAACATCGCCGTTCTCGCGCTCATCACACTACTCATCTTCGCCGAGAAGTCCACCGCATTCGGCCGGCAGATCGCGGCGCTCGCCGCCTTCGCTCTCATCGCCTACGGCGCGCTCGTGGTCTTCGTCCCAGACGCTCTGCCGATGGCGATGGATAATTCACCGTCCATGGATGCGGGCGGCATGGACGGCTCCAGCATGCAGTGATGGTCGCATGATCGCGCTTCGAGACAAGGACACCGGCGCCGACCTGGGAACGATCAGCGAAGAGCAGTTGCAGTTCCTCGTCGACCAGCTCGAGGAGGAATACGCGGAGGACAGGGACTATTACATCAACCGCACGACGGTCGAAATTATGCAGCAGAGCGGCGCCGATTCGGAGCTAATCAACCTCCTTTCGAAGGCGATCGGCGACCGGGACGGTGTCGAGATAGAATGGTCACGAGTCTAGCTCAGAAGAGGAGGTTGCGATGTACGGCTCGGTATACAGGATTCGCCCCAAGGCCGGCAAAGAGCAGGAGATCATCGGGCTCATGGAGGAATGGGAGAGAGAGCGCCGTCCCAAGGTCAAAGGCGCTGTCGGAGGCATGATGTTCAAGCTCGATAACGGCGGCCTGATGGGTGTCGCGGTCTTCGATAGCAAAGAGAGCTATCGGGCCAACGCCGCAGACCCCGAGCAGGATGCCTTCTACCAGCGGTGGCGAGCCCTGATGGACGCCGACCCCGAGTGGAACGACGGCGAGGTGATCAGCGGCTGGGGCTCTATATCGCCATAACGCGAGGGGCGAGGCGCGCCTCGCCCCAGTTCGACACCATCTTGGTCCCTGCGGGATAAGGAGTTGGCGTGTGAATCACGCCTAGCTCGGCGTTGACCTCCGGCGAAGGACGAACGCAGCCGCGAAGCCGCCCATCGCCGCGAGAACCCCGATGCCGATAACCAGCGGAATGGCAACGCCGTCGCCGGAATCCGTCGAGACGCTCCCGGCTCCGGACGCACGGTTCGCGTCGCTGCCTGGCACCCGCGCCGAGACCGCGCTCACGCCGACGCCCGCCGACGTCCCGCTGCTCACCGCCCGGCCGTCGCCGACGACGACCGCGCCCGTCATACTCGGATGGAAGATGCAGAAATAAGGGAAGACGCCCGGGTTATCGAACTGGTACGATACTGACTGCCCCGGGTCGATCTCTTCTCCTCCCTTTCCCACTCTGCCCGTCATTCCCCAGGAGTTAGCGGCACCTGTTACGGCATGCGCATCGGGGTCGTTGTTGGTCCACGTCACTTGCTGTCCCTGCTGGATCCGGACGACCGTCGGCTCGAAGCAGTTCTTGCTCAGCTCAACCTGCGCGCCGGTCCTGTCTGAGAACACTCCGTTATGACACCCGCCGCCAGCCTCGGCCGGCCCGCCTACGGCTAGAGCCAGCGCCGTCACGGTCAGCACCAGCACCATCGCAGTTATTCGACGCATCTCGAGTGCCTCCTCTCGCTGTTTTCGAGAGGAATACACCGAAGGAGCGGGATTGGTTCCCGGGGCGTCGAATCGGACGGATGGGCTGTCAGCAGATTGCTCAGCAGATAAACGGATGCGATCCCATCCGCGTATCCGTTAGAGGAATCCGTTGACAGCCCAATCCGTTGTCAGGTTTGACGGTCGCTAGTGGCGCCCCGCCTGCTGTTCGGCGAGCATGACCGTGTTCGAAAGCAGCATCGCGACCGTCATGGGGCCGACTCCGCCGGGGACGGGCGTGATCGCCGACGCGACCTGGCGCACGCCCTCGAAATCGACGTCGCCGACGAGGCGGCGGCCCGAGCGGCGGGTCTCGTCTTCGACCCAGTTGTTGCCGACATCGATCACGACGGCGCCGGGCTTCACCATACCGGCCGTGATCGCGTGCGGCGATCCCATGGCAGCGATGAGGATGTCCGCCTGTCGCGTGAAGGAAGCGAGGTCGGCCGTGCCCGTGTGGCAGAGCGTGACCGTCGCGTTCGCGCGAGGGTTCTTCTGCATCAGGATCGCCGCGACCGGCTTGCCGACGATATTCGAGCGCCCGCAGACGACGACGTGTTTGCCGCCGGGCGGATGCCCGCTGCGATGCAGTAGCTCGACGATGCCGGCGGGTGTCGCGGGCCACGGCCCCGGCTCTCCGCGGAGCAGGCGGCCGAGGCTCATCGGCGTCACGCCGTCGGCGTCCTTCTGCGGGTCGATCGCGTTGATGATCGCGTTCTCGTCGAGCTGCTTCGGCAGGGGGAGCTGCACCAAGATGCCGTGGAAGCGCCCGTCCTCGTTGAGGTCGAGGATGCGCGACAGGAGCATCTGCTGGTCCGTGTTCTCCGGTAGGTGGAACATGTCGGAGTAAATGCCCGCCTGCTCCGCCGCGTCCCCCTTCGAGCGCACGTACGAGAGTGACGATGGGTTCTCGCCGACGAGAACCAGCGCCAGCCCGGGTGTAATCCCCCACTCGTGCAGCTTATCGGCCCGCTGCTTCGCCTCCTCGCGCACCTGCGCGGCGATGGCCTTTCCGTCAATGATGGTGGGAGGCGGTCCTCGACTCCCGACCAGCAGCAGCAATGCCGCCCGTGTCCGGTCGAGCGAAGCACCTAGGCTTTCGAGCACGCGGGCGGCGATTCCTTCGCCCTCCCGAATCAAACCGAGAAGCATGTGCTCCGTCCCTATACGATCGTCGCCTCGAGCCTCATCGACCGTGAACTCGATTACTTTCTTTGCCTGTGGAGTCAGGCCTATCTCCCCATTAACGGCGGGTTCCCCTCGGCCGATAATGAATTCGGTCGCAGCTCGAACGGTTGTCAGCTCGATGCCTAGATGTCGCAATATTCTTGCCGCTACTCCTTCCCCCTCTCGTACGAGGCCCAGCAATAGGTGCTCTGTCCCGATATAGTTGTGGTTCAATCGCAGCGCCTCATCCTGCGCCAGCGTAAGCACCCGCCGCGCGCGCTGGGTGAATTTCTCGAAGTGAACGGCCATGGCGCGTAAAATGATACACCGGTCGCGGACGGCTGTAGTGGGCGCAGCACACGCCGCTTGGCCGCGATGCCGTTAAGCGAAAGTCGGCTCAAAGATGCCCTTCCGTGCGCCCGCGTGCTGCGCCCGTACGCTCCGGCAGGGGTATAATGCCGCGCGGAGGAAAGGCCAGAAATGACGCAGGAGATGCGGTCCCTCTACAGAGAGATGGCCATCACGGCCATCGATGGAACGCCGATGACCGGCGAGAAGATGGCGGTCCTGCGCGAGCTAATGATGCGCCGCGAGGAGCTGGCCCCGAACGTCGGCGATGAGGCTCCAGACTTCAACCTGCCCGTCCTTCACGGAGACGGCCAGCGAGTGTCCCTCAGCGCCCTCCGAGGGCAGCCGGTAGCCCTTTTCTTCGGCTCCTACACCTGACCGCCCTTCCGCCACCAGTCGGGCCGGCTGGAGGAGCTTAGCGCCGAGTATGGCAACCGGGTGAAGTTCTTCGTAGTCTACATTCAGGAAGCGCACCCTACGGACGGCTGGCAGGTGCCCGACAACGAACAGGAGCAGGTCCTCTACGCGACGCCCCAAACAGCGGATCATCGTGAAGAGATAGCCTCCGCCTGCGTATTGCACCTCAATCTCTCGATACCGACGCTGGTTGACGACATGACGAACGACGTGGACATGAAGTATGCGGCGCTTCCGGACCGCCTCTTTCTCATCGGCGCGGACGGGCGCGTCGCGTATCGCAGCGGCCCCGGCCCGTGGGGATTCAAGCCGGATGAGCTGGAGGCGGCGATTAACCAGTATCTCGCCTCGGCAGGGCAGAGATCACCCCCGAAGGATTAGTCGATGCCAACCGAGCCAATCAATGGCGTCAGCATCTTCCTAGAAGAGTTCGGTTCCGGCGACCCGCTCGTGCTCGTGCACGGCTCATGGGTCGACCACATGGAGTGGCCGTTCGTCGTGCCGCTTCTCGCACCGCGCTTTCGCGTCACCGTCTACGATCGCCGCGGCCATAGCCAGAGCGAGCGCCTGCCCACTCAGGGCAGCATCCACGAGGACGCTTCTGATCTCGCCGCCATCATCGCGCGCGCGGGCGCACCTGCCCACGTGCTGGGCATCTCAATGGGCGCCTCGATTTCGCTCCGGCTCGCTGCGGAGCGCCCTGAACTTTTCCAGACGTTGATTGCGCACGAGCCGCCACTACTCGACCTTCTGCGCGACGATCCGGCGACGAGACCGATCGCTGAGAACCTCACCACCGCCTTTGTATCCGTCGCGGACGCTATCGCCGCGGGGAAGGTGGAGGAGGGCGCTCGTCGATTCCACGAAATGATCCTCGGCCCCGGCGCCTGGGATACGATGCTCACGGACGATGAGAGACGCATGCTGATCAACAACGCCCCGACTTTCCTCGATGAGACCCGCGACCCTGATATTCTCGGCATCGACACTGCAGCCCTTTCCGGCTTTCGTGGTCCGGTACTGCTCAGCGATGGCTCCGAGACCCCACCCTTCTTCACGATGGTGCTCGACAAGCTCGCCGCCGTCCTGCCAAACGCCACCCGCAAGACGTTCGCCGGCGCCGGCCACATCCCGCACGTCACCCACCCGCAGGAGTACGTCGCCGCCATCACCGAATTCATCGACACCTCCTCCTAGCGGCGCAGCGCACACGCTGACCCTTCCCCAGCTTGCTGCCCATGAATCTCGCTTCGCTGCGTGTCTAAGCTCGCGGCACGCGCTGCGCCCTCCGGCCTCATCGGCGTTATAATCGTGGCCCTGGAGGTTCGTCATGCAAAACTCACAGGCCGGCTCCGTGGTCGCACTCTGGCGGTATCCCGTCAAGTCGATGATGGGCGAGGAGCTGAACTCGTCTGAAGTCACGCAACGAGGGCTTCTCGGGGACCGTGCCTACGCACTTGTGGACGCCGAGACGGGCAAAGTCGCCTCCGCCAAGAACCCCCGCCGCTGGCCGCGCCTCTTCGACTTCCGCGCCGCCTACACCGAGCCGCCGCGAAAGGGCGAGAAGTTGCCGCCGGTGCGCATAACGCTGCCCGACGGGACGATCTGCCTGAGCGAGCAGCCAGATGTTCAGGCAGTCCTTTCATCAGCGCTGGGTCGGACAGCGAGCTTGACGCTCACGCCGCCCGAAAAGCCCACACTGGAGGAGTACTGGCCGGACATCGAGGGACTGACGCATCGAGAGACGGTGACGGACGAAGGGATGCCGCAGGACACCTTCTTCGACCTCGGGCCGCTGCACATCCTCACCACCTCTACAATCAACCACCTGCGTGAACTGTACCCGCAGGGCCGCTTCGAGGTGCGCCGCTTTCGGCCAAATATCGTCGTCGAGACGGCCGGCGAGACCGGCTTCGTCGAGAACGCCTGGCTGAACCGGACAGCGGCGATTGGCCACGAAGTGCTGTTGCGCGTCTTCAGTCCCTGCCCTCGCTGCGTTATGACCACGCTTCCCCAGGGCGACCTGCCGCAAGACCACGGCATCCTGCGCGCGGCCGCCCAGCACAACGACGCCAACGTGGGCGTCTACGCCATGGTCGTGCAGCCGGGCCTTGTGCGTCGTGGCGACGCGGTGCGGGTCGTGGAGTAGTAGCCGCTGAGCCCTCAGTTACGATCGGGCATTATCGAGCCGGCAACCGACAGAATCTTGTGTCATTTAGCCCTTAACAGTCAGGCTACGTACGTACTATTGTTCGTCCGTGGCATACACGCCAGACGTTCACCATCGGCGATCGATTCGCCTTAAGGGCTTCGACTATTCGCTGTCCGGGGTCTACTTTCTAACGATCTGCACATACGACCGGGAATCCGTTCTCGTTCCCGATACACTGAAGCAAACTCTGCTCGCGGAATGGAGCGCGCTGTCAGAACGCTTCCCGACGGCGCGTCCAACGAGTTCGTTGTCATGCCCAACCATGTCCATGGCGTGCTAATGCTAA
>VBEI01000034.1 GCA_005882715.1 Chloroflexota bacterium
ATACTCGCGCCCTGTGCTCATCTCGCGTAGGCACCCACAATTCGTAATAGGTACTCGGCCCGTACCCCGTGCCTCCAACATTCACCACTCGCGGGTGAATGCCGGCGCCTCGCAGGGCGGATACCCAAACGGAAAGCTCGGCTTCACCAGCGGCACCGCCAATCAAGACCATTGCTTCGTTCCGGGCGTTGGCCGCGATTTCAGTAGAAGCCATGTCAGCGGACCGCCAACAATAACGCTGACGAGGACGGCGAAAACGAGAAGGTCAGCCAGGAATTCTTACCTCTTACCTCTTACCTCTATCCACTCGCCTACCCGTCCATCCACTCGCGCGCCGACGGTATGCCAGCCACGCCCGTCGCCGTCACCACCGCGCGCACGATCGCCCGCTCCACGGCGCGCCCAGCCAGCGTCCCGAGCTGGAGGAGGTCTGTGGGCGAATTGTTCGCGCACGTGGCCAGGGTGAAGACCGTGTCGCCGTCTACCGGGCTGTGCGCCGGGCGGATCGTTCGCGCCAGCCCGGCCTGCGCCATGATCGCCAGCCGGTACGCGCTCTCTTTGGTCAGCACGGCATCCGTCGCCACGACGCCGAGCGTCGTATTCTCGGCCGCCGCCAGAAACGGCGAGAGCGGCGGCGCCTCGCGCATCGCCTCGATGGTGCTTTCGAAAGTCCCCGGCTTCTCCCCCCGCGGCCCGGCGATGACCTGACCGGTGTCCGGGTCCACAATCTCGCCCCAGCAGTTCACCGTGACCAGGGCGCCGACGACGATGCCCGAGGCGGTCCGCTCCACTGCCGAGCCGATGCCGCCCTTCAGCGCCCGCTCGATGC
This sequence comes from Chloroflexota bacterium, assembly GCA_005882715.1. Taxonomy (GTDB): domain Bacteria; phylum Chloroflexota; class Dehalococcoidia; order SM23-28-2; family RBG-16-64-32; genus CF-163. Next base: position 830 of record VBEI01000034.1, read on the forward strand.
CTCGGGCCTTCGCGACGGTCGCGCCTGCGCCGGATCCAACGCTGCCCTCCTCGACGGGGCCGGCAGAGGCGCTTTGGCAAGCCGCGTAGCCTCCCTCGGCCCCCGGCCATCGCTCCGGGTCGCCGATCGACCGGTCGAAGATCACAGCACCGCATACGACTGGCAGCGTACCCGTTGGGTAGGGGAAGCCGTGGCCTTTCTCCCGTAGCCACCGAACCACACCGGCCGCAGCCTCGTGGCCGAACTCGCTGCCTCCTGTAAGCAGGATTGCATGGACCCGCTCGACCAGGTGGCCGGGCCGCAGAAGGTCGGTGTTGCGGGTGCCGGGCGCGCCGCCTCGCACATCGCCGGAAGCGACCGCGCCTTCCGGCGGACAGATCACGACCGTGCAACCCGTCGGCGATTCGCCGTCCGTCCAGTGTCCCACGCTCAGGCCGCTTACGGCCGTCAGCGAGTCATTGTTCGGCAATGCATCGTCCTGAGCCACGTTTTTCGTCTATTCACTATACAAGTGAGGTTGTGATCCTTATATTAATGCGCGGCGCGACGCGCCGGTCCGCCGGCAGCGGGCCAACGTTTACCGGACAGACACCGTCTTGAGGACTCACACAAGTCCGCAGCGGCGTCGCGGTCTCCTATAATGGAATGGGCCTTTCCGGTCCCTCTATTGACGTAAATGAGTGCCACCCGTGCCGGACGAAATCTAACCAGGTCGTTATTGCTTGTTCTGGGAGGGTCGGCGGTCGTCGCTGGCGCTATCCTGACCAGCTTCGGCCTATACCGCGAGTTCGTCTCGAGCGGCGACGCTTCGGCGCCATCTTTAGCGTCGCAGCACCGCACAGACCCAGGGGGGGTCTATGACCGCCCTCTCGGCCGCGCGCGAGTGGCCGCTACTCCTTTCCCCGTCGCAGCCCCGCAGCCGCCGCTGCGCGAGGCGGCATACCACATGGTGATCGACAAGATTGGTGTGAACGCAGCCGTCTTCCCATACGGCGTGGACGCCAACCGCGTCCCGGAGGTGCCGCTAAACGCCGACGACGTCGCATGGTACAACTTCTCTGCGGCGCCGGGGACAGGGAGCAACGCCGTCTTCGCCGCCCATGTCACCTGGAACGGCCGCGCGGTCTTCTATGACCTCAAGGACGTCCAGGCGGGCGATTCCATCATCCTTCGAGGCGACAGCGGGACAGAGATCGCGTACACCGTCTCGGACAGCTTTACCGTCGATCCTAATGACCCCAATGCGCTATCGGTGATGGCTCCAACCCCGGCTGATGTCATCACGCTGATCACCTGCGACGGCTCCTTCTTCTACACTGGCGATCCGGTGTTCAACGGCGATTACACGCAGCGCCGAATCGTTCGCGCCGCTTTCTCTCGCCTCACTCAGGCGGCCGCCGCCTTCGGCGGCTAAATCCCGCTCGCTAGCCCGATTAGATACGGCGGAAAAGCGCCCTTAATTGTTACGCAATTGCAAGCCCACCTCTGTTACACAGGCCCGCCTGTAACTCGTCCTGGATTAACGTAAAAGAGCCCGGATGCGTTTGAACAGCAGGAGGTAAAGGAATGGGATTTCTTAGCCGAACAAAGGACAAGGAAAAGGAAGAAGACGCCATCGAGCCCGCGCCTTGCCCGCACACGGCGCTTGTCCAGAGGTGGGACTTGCCGGAAGACATGGGCAATAAGGAGAAGGCGACTTACGTTTGCGACGCCTGCGGCGGCCGGTTCAACTACGAGCAGGCGCGAGAGTTCATGGAGCGCCCATCGCTCCCGATTTCATAGGACATTCTGCGACGTTTATCAATTAGGCGTCGCGCAGCCCGGCTGCGGCAACAGCGCTGCAGCCGGTTTTTGTTGTCTCTCTACCAGTCGTACGCTTCTCTCTGAAGGGCTACCGACATTCCCATCCCCGCGCCCATGCACAGAGTGACGAGCCCCCACTCGACGTCCCGGCGGTTCATCTCGTAGGCCAGCGTCCCAACCAACCTCGCCCCGCTCGCGCCCAGCGGATGGCCGATAGCGACTGCGCCGCCGTTGGGGTTCACCCTGTTCCAGTCCCAACCGAGCTCTTCGCCGACCGCCAGCACCTGGCAGGCGAATGCTTCGTTGATCTCGATTAGGTCGAAGTCGTCCATGCTCATGCCGGTGCGCTTCAGCAGCTTCTGTGTCGCCGGCGCCGGGCCGATCCCCATGATCGTCGGGTCGACTCCCACCGTCGCGGCGTGACGCACCGTCGCCAGCGGCTTGAGGCCTCGCTCCTTCGCGCCGTCTTTGTCCATGATGAGCGTCATCGTCGCCCCGTCTGTACGCGGGCAGGCGTTCCCCGCCGTCACCAGACCATCCGGCCGATACGAAGGCTTTAGCTGGCCCAGTCTCTCGAGCGTGGTGTCTTCTCGCGGGTTCTGGTCCGTATCGACTTTGGTTGCAGACCCGTCCGAGTACTCGATCGTTACCGTCTCAATTTCGCCGGCCAGAAGGCCCTCCTTTTGCGCCCGTATGGCCTTCTTGTGGCTGTCCAGCGCGAAGCGGTCAGAATCTTCGCGTGAGATCCCGCGCTCCCGGGCTAGCTTTTCCGCTGTGGCCCCCATGTCCATGATCCAGGGCTCGGTCACCTGGTACCAGCGCTTGTTCCACTTCGGCTTCTTGTCGCCGGGCCAGTCGCCCGGCAGCATCTCGCGCGACATCACTTCCGCCGACTGAACTTGGTTCAGGTTCCGTTCGTCGTCCGGCTTTATCGGCTGCACCCGGTCCATCGTCTCGACACCGCCGGCGAGCACCACGTCGGACATCCCGGCCATTACCGCGAAGGCGCCCTGGGTGCAGGCCTGAAGCGACGAGCCGCATTGCTTGTTCATATCGGTCGCGGAGATGCTGAAGGGCAGGCCTGCTTCAAACACGTAATGCCGCGAGCGCGTCAGCATCCCGGCGATCCCGACGGAGCCCATCAAGATTTCATCGACCTCTTCCGCCGCGACTTTGTTCCTCTCGAGGATTGATTTCAGCAGCGGTACGACGAGCTCGACGTGCGTTACATCCCGAAAGACGCCCCGCTGTCCCGCCTTCCCGAACGGCGTACGGACCATGTCCACGACGACAGCTTCGCGCATTGTGCTGGGCCTCCTTGATTGCTACTTGAGGGGCGGTCGCTTCCACCCGCAAAGCAGGCGCTAGTTTAGCACAGCGCCGCAGCCCCGCTCCTGCCGATTGCAGAATCAAATTTCCGCTTATTCACCAACCATTTACTGATGTTAAGGATCGGTTAACTGTTCTATTCACTCCGGCGTATGAGAATGGAATCATATCCCCGACCCGACGAGTGAGCAAAGGAGATTCCCGTGACGAGCCAGGACCGGAGGGACGAAACGACCAAGCGCGACCAGCTGGAAGGCTCGGTCCGCGAAACCAGCGACCGCTACCCAGAAATGTCGCGGCTGCTCAATAGCCGCCGCGTGGAGACACACGAAGGCCCCTTCCGGGGCTTCCAGTCGCCGCCCGGCCGTTTCTAGTAGCGGGTTCGCCCGCGCCTTTGCCGGGCAGCATGGGGGTTGCTGACACGCTTCAGCTCGGAAGCATGTAGGCGCCCCCTCCATTTTTGCCGGCCGGCTCCTCAAACGACGCTCCGTTGAGTTGGCACCCCATCTGCTACACTTGCATTGGCCATCGATCCCTCCTCACGGTGGGACGGTCAGCCCGCAAAACGATACAGCCAACGCCGCTTGGATCGGACTACGACCGAGACGGAGCATAGGGAAGTCGCCTCAGGCGACTGCGCACCTGCCCTTTCGGTCGTCGAAAGGGTTTTTTCATGCCCCACGGCGGCGGGGAGAACGCAATGCGAACAATGCTCAAAAGCAAGATCCACCGAGTGATGGTGACCGGCGCCGATGTCAACTACGAAGGAAGCATCACCCTTGATCCCATCCTGCGCGTCAGCGGCGGCGTCCGGGCTCAGCCGGAGGAGGTTGCCGCTGCGATCTTGGAGGCGATTGAGAACGGCGACAAGCTGCGTTATCCGGTCGGCCGGGACGCCGCCCTCGTCTTCACCGCGCGCAAAGCAATGGACGATGCCCAGTTCGAAGGAGCGATGCGTCAGCAATTGGGACTTACATGGTAAGCCGAACGCTATAGCGCGCGGCTTCCCTTCCCCCGGACGGCACCCTAACGGGACCGTACCGAAAGGAGACCGAAATGGACAACCGAATATCGATCACAGACCTCAAGGCGAAAAAGAAGCGTCGCGAGCCGATCGTCATGATGACCTGCTACGATTACCCGTCCGCCCGCCTGCTGGAGGACGCCGGAGTCGATGTTCTCTTCATCGGCGACACGCTGGGCATGGTCGTCCTCGGCTACGACAGCACCATCCCGGTAACGATGGACGAGATGCTGCACCACACGAAGGCGGTCGTCCGCGGCTCCAGCCGTGCGCACGTGCTCGCCGATATGCCCTTCATGACCTACCAGACATCTCGCGAAGACGCCCTACGTAATGCAGGCCGTCTGCTGAAGGAAGGTGGCGCTCAGTCGGTCAAGCTCGAAGGAGGAGTTCACGTCGCTGAGACGGTGCGCTTCATCGTCAATGCGGGCATTCCGGTCATGGGGCACATCGGCCTCACCCCCCAGTCCATCAACCAGCTAGGCGGCTACAAGGTGCAGGGCAAGACCCCCGCCGCCGCCGCCCGTCTCATCAACGACGCCGAAGCGCTCGAGCAGGCCGGCGCCTACGCAATCGTGCTGGAATGTGTTCCCGCCCAGCTCGCCGCGACTATTACCGAACGGCTCACCATCCCGACGATCGGCATCGGTGCCGGGCCGGACTGCGACGGGCAGGTCCAGGTGTACCACGACCTGCTGGGCCTGTTCGAGGATTTCGTGCCCAGGCACGCCAAGAGGTATGCCGCACTCGGCCCTCAGATCACGGAAGCCGTCCGCGCCTACGCAAACGAGGTCCGCGAACGGCGCTTTCCCACCGAAAAGGAATCTTTCCTTGTGGGGAACGCCGTATTTTCAGAGGCAGCAAAGATATCCTAGGGGCCAGCCCCCTTGTTTGCCCCAAGGACCGGAAGGAGCTCCGCGGTTGCGCGGATGCCGCCCGTCATTTGCTTGCCGCCCTCCCTTGCACCGCTCCGAGCCGCTCGGGGCGGTGTCATTTCCACGAGGAACTCTGAACCACGTGATTCTGAGCGACGACCACGCTTGAACGCTGTGGCACGCATCTTCGCGAAGGAATCAGGGGTGGGGTCAGCAGTCGTGCGCTCCCGAGAAGCCACGCGATGAACGTCATCACCACCGTCGCCGAGATACAGGCCGAGCGAGACCGTATGACCGGCTCCATCGGCCTCGTCCGCACCATGGGTAACCTGCACTCTTTTTCCGTTCGTGCTGAGCCTGTCGAAGCATCCCGTCCGCCGCGTCTATGAACGTCATCACCGCCGTCGCCGAGATACAGGCCGAGCGAGACCGTATGACCGGCTCCATCGGCCTCGTCCGCACCATGGGTAACCCGCACTCTTGTCCCGTTCGTGCTGAGCCTGTCGAAGCATCCCGCCCACCGCGTCTATGAACGTCATCACCACCGTCGCCGAGATGCAAGCCGAGCGAGGCCGCATGGCCGGTAACGTCGGCCTCGTCCCTACCATGGGCTACCTGCACGAGGGCCACCTCTCCCTCGTCCGTCGAGCGTACGCGGACAACGATCATGTCATCGTCTCCATCTTCGTCAACCCTACCCAGTTCGGCCCCAGCGAGGACTTCGAGCGCTACCCTCGCGACGAAGAGCGCGATCTCCGGTTGCTCGAGGCCGAAGGCGTCCACGCAGTCTTCATTCCCTCGGTCGAGGAAATATATCCGCCCGGCTTCGCTGACTGGGTCGAGGTGAAGGGGCCGCTAGCAGAGCGGCTGGAAGGCGCTCATCGCCCGGGCCACTTTCGCGGCGTCACCACTGTGGTCGCCCGCTTCTTTCGGATCATTCGACCGCATCGCGCCTACTTCGGCCAGAAAGACGCCCAGCAGCTCCGCGTCATCAAACGCATGGTCGCCGATATCCACCCCGCTCACCCTGAGGCTCACGAAGCGGATATCGAAATCGTCGCCGTGCCGACCGTCCGAGAGCCGGACGGCCTCGCCATGTCCAGCCGCAACGTCTACCTCTCGCCCGAAGAGCGAGAGGCCGCGCTCGCACTCCCCCACTCCCTGGCGCTCGCCCGCCGCCTCGTTATGAAGGAGGGCAACACGGACGCCAATGCCGTGAGGCAAGCGCTACGCGCTGAAGTCGAAGCCGTCCGTCCCGTTCGTCCTGAGGAGCCGGGCGCGGGTGGGTTGCGGGGTGGCGGCGTCTCGAAGGATGGAACGGAGCGACAACACGCGTTTCTCGCCTTCGATTACGTCTCCATCTCCGACGAACAAACCCTCGAAGAACTCGCGACCATCGATCGCCCCGCCCTCGTCCTCCTCGCCGCCCGCGTGGGCGCGACGCGTCTTATCGACAACACGATTGTCATCCCGGATGGCGTACCCGCTCCTGAAGACGTCCGCGAGCTCTCAAACGCAGACGCCGCGAGCCTCCCTCTAACCAGCGACCACTGACCGCTGGTAAGATAGCGTTCGTCCCCGTCGAGAGGAGGAGATATGACCACGCTGTCTATAACCGCGGCCGCTCCCCCGGACCAACAGCGCGCCGTCGCGACCATCGTCACGGCCTTCACATCCGACCCGGTCTCCCGCTGGGTGCTGCCCGAGCCTCATCAATATCTTACCTACTTCATCGAGTTCGTCCCGCTCATGGCTGCCGGCACGTTCGATCACGGCGGAGCCTACTGCACCGATGATTTTGGAGCAGCTTCTCTATGGCTCCCGCCGAACGTTCATTCAGACTTTGAAGCTATGGCCGAGCTGGCCCAGAGAGCCGTCGCCGAACGCGATCAAGAAAAAGTCTTCGCCTTCATGGGCCAGATGGGCGAATATCATCCGACCGAGCCGCATTGGTACCTGCCGTTCATTGGAGTCGATCCACTTCGTCAGGGCGAGGGCTTAGGCTCAGCGCTGCTCAAACATGCGCTCCAGAATTGTGACCGCGATAAATTGCCCGCCTACTTGGAGGCGACCAGTCCGGGAAGCCGCAGGCTATACGAACGACATGGCTTCGAAGCGATCGGCGAAATCCAGACAGCAGACTCGCCGCCTCTCTGGCCGATGCTCCGAAAGCCGCGCTGACTTCTGCGCGCCACGGCGTCCCTACTCGCCGCGGTGGACTACGTGCTCCACCCGCTCGGGCAGCGACTTCAGCCGCTCGCGTAGAAATGAAGGGAACAGTCGCACGTCCTCCAGCTTCTCCACGTCATACCACTCCAACGGGAACTTGATCCCGATCTCCGGTTCGACACCCCAGTGCGGTCCGTCGCTCCCCAGGAAGCGAGACCCCTCAGCGAGCGAGACCAGGAAATACAGTCCGATTTCGTGCCACGTCATGCCCGCGTGCGCGAAGAAGTTCTCGACCAACCACAGCGGCCGCTCCACCTGCACTTCTTCCTCCAACTCTTCCCGCATTTCCCGAGCGATGCACTCCAGCGCCGTCTCCCCGTGCTCCACCCGCCCACCCGGCAAGCAATAGAACGGCGTCTCGGACGTGTCCGGGCCCTCCTCGACCAGCTGGATCAGCACCCGCCCGCGATCGACGATTACTGCCGCCACCCGGTAGCAGAACCGCTGCTCACCACGGTCAAACACGAGCATGGGACGAGCATACCGCAACGCGGCTGCAATGCTCATCCGTTAATCCGTTCCCTATCCGTTGACAGACCATCCGTTCGTGGGCCGTGCTAAACTAGCCGCGATGGGTGGGCACTCTCACTGGTCGCAGATCAAGCGCCAGAAGGGCGGCAATGACGCCAAGCGCGGCAACCTCTTCACGAAACTCTCTCGCGAGATAACGGTCTCAGCCCGAGAAGGCGGAGGCGACCCCGCCATGAACCCCCGGTTGCGTCTGGCGATCGACAAGGCGCGCTACGAGAACATGCCTGCGGACACCATCAAACGCGCGATCGAGCGCGGTTCGGGCGGCGGCGACGCGGCCAATCTCCAGGAGATCATGTTTGAGGGCTATGGCCCCGGCGGCGTCGCCATTCTCGTCCAGACCCTGACGGACAACAGAAACCGCACGGTCTCGGACCTGCGCACTACCTTCACCCGAGGAGGCGGGGCGCTGGGCGAATCCGGCAGCGTAGCCTGGCAGTTCGATAACAAAGGGCTAATCGGCCTTGAGGCGAAGGATACCGACCCGGACGAAATCGCCCTTGTGGCGATTGACGCCGGCGCCGAGGACGTACGCGTAAGCGACGGCTTCGTCGAGGTCTACACCGGCCCGACGGACCTTGATCGCGTCCGCCGTCAGCTCGCCGATTCGGGCATGACTATCGCCTCAGCGGAGCTGTCGATGCTACCCAAGACCACGACCCCGCTGGACGACAAGGTCGCCACGCAGGCCCTCAGGCTTCTCGACCAGATCGAGGAGCTTGACGACGTCCAGAAGGTCTACTCCAACGCCGAATTCCCCGACTCCGTCCTTATGGAGTACGCCGCCGGCTAGTGCCTACCTCCGCCGTTGTGCTGATCCGTACGGACAGAGCTTCAGCTCTGTCCGCCTACGTCCCGAATTCGCACCAGCGATTGCTACCGGCTGACCTCACGCATCTGACCTCGCATGCGGGGGTCAGGCTGTCGACGGGCACACGCGATCGCGGGCTTCGGACGCCGCTTAACATCTCGGCCGCGGGTAAAGCAAGACGATTCAGCCTGACTGGGCTTGGCATGAGATGATCGGCCCCATCACTATCCTCGGCGTAGACCCCGCCCTCACGTGCACCGGCTACGGCCTCCTTCGGGCCGATGGCGACCGATACGAGGCGCTTGATTTCGGCGCAATCGCCCCGCCCGCGCAGGCGCCCATCGCCGAGCGCCTTCTCCGCATCCACGAAGCCCTTTCGGATGTCATCCGTGATGCCCGCCCGGATGAAGTGGCCGTCGAAGACTTCATCGTCGGCCACGTCCGCGCCGCCGTCGCCGTCGGCGAAGCGCGCGCGGTCGCGCTCCTCGCCGCGGCGGAGGCCGGCCTTCCGGCCGTCCTCTACAAGCCCAGCGAAGTCAAGCAGTTCGTCACCTCGTATGGCCGCGGCGGCAAGGATCAAGTCGCCCTCATGGTCCAGGCACTCCTCAATCTCGAGGAACCCCCTGAGCCCGCGGACGCCGCCGACGCGCTGGCCGTCGCCCTCTGCCACGCGCTTAAACGGTCAGCGATCGGCTATCAGCAATCAGTAGTCAGCTCGGCGAGGCGGCTTTGAACCGGGTTCGTCCCTCCCCATTTTCCATTTCCCATTTCTCATTTCCAATATGATCGCCCGTATTCACGGCGAAATTGCCGGCCGCAACCCCGACTCGCTGATCGTCGATGTGAACGGCGTAGGCTACCTCGTTTATGCCCCTGCCGGAGTGATCGCGAGGGCCAAAAACGGCGCCGAGGTCACTCTCCACACATGTCTCGTCGTGCGCGAGGACGCGATGACGCTCTACGGTTTCGCCGATGTCCAGGAGCAGCGCCTCTTCCAGACACTCATCGCCGTCAACGGCGTCGGCCCAAAGGTCGCGCTTGCCCTTCTCTCGATCCTCAAGGCAGACGAACTCTCCTACGCGATCGCTTCCGGCAACGCGGCCGCGCTCGCCCGCGCTCCCGGAGTCGGCCAGAAGCTCGCCTCCCGTATCGTCCTCGACCTTCGCGACAAGCTAACCACGGCGGCGCCCATCGGCGTGCCGGGCGTCGAGTCCGAGGAAGTCGTCGCGGCTCTTATGGGCCTCGGCTACTCGCAGGCCGAAGCGGCAGACGCTGTCGCGCGCAGCGACTTGCCCGCCGACGCGCCGATCGAGGAGAAGGTCCGCCTCGCCCTCGCCCACTTCGCGCGCGCCCGCGCCGACTAAATTGGGCGTCCCATTCCGTTCGTGCTGAGCTGGTCGAAGCATCGCATCGCTCGCCAGCAAAGGTTGAGTTTATCGAGACTGAAGCGCGCTGGCCGAGATTGCCTGCTACGATAGCCGACCATGGAACCCCTCACACCGGAAGAGCTCGCCGCCCTCCGCGCGATCAGCACTCCGACAATCTGCAACGCCATCGAGACGTTCGATGTCCGCCCGCGCAGCGAAGGCTTCATGGACTCAACGATCACCTGCCGTTTTCCCGAGCTTGGCCCGGTTATCGGCTATGCTGTCACAGCGAAGATCAGCGCGGCCGAACCGCCCGGCGTCGAGATGCCGCATGCGGAAGTCTGGGCCGAGTTCGCTCGTATACCGAAGCCCTGGCTGGTCGTAATCGAGGACCTCGAGTACCCGAATCCGGTCGGCTCCTTTTGGGGCGAGGTGAATGCCGGCGTGTACAAGGCGCTCGGTGCCGTAGGGACCGTGACGAATGGCGGCGTGCGCGACCTGCCTGAAGTCCGGCCGACCGGGTTCCAGTTCTTCTCATCCTGCGTGCTTGTTTCCCACGCCTACGTTCACGTCGTCGAGTATGGCGGCCCGGTCGCTGTCGGCGGCCTAACCGTTCGTCCGGGCGACCTGCTCCACGGCGACGAGCACGGCGTCACAAGCATTCCACTCGAGATCGCCCGCGACATCCCGCAAGCCTCGCAGGCCATCGAAATGGCCGAACGTCGGCTGATCGACTACGCGCGCTCGCCCGCCTGCACGCCGGAACGCCTCGCAGACATGTACGGCAGGGTGGACTAGGCCCAGCGGCTTTACTGATTCCTGGGTTGCCCTTAACTAAAAATATTGCCTCCAGGACACAAGGCCACGGTCCTCCGAACGGTCTCAATAGGCGACCGGTGCAAGACAAGGAGGCTGTATTGATGGACATCACAAAGGCGCGTTGCCGCGCTCATTCGTTCCCGTTTCTGCTCGGCTTATCGGCGTTTGTAGCCGCCGTCCTTACGTTCGGTGCTCACATCGCTGCGGCCCAGACCGCCGATACGGACGGCGACGGCTACGCGGACGGTGTGGAACAGCAGCTCGGCTCCGATCCCAACGACCCCGAAAGCACCCCGGAGAGCTTCACCCTGCTGTGGACTTGCACCGACGGCAACGATAACGACCGGGACGGAAAGCGGGACTTCAATGACCCGGGGTGCCGTAATACGGCGCCCGGATCTACCCCCGCTCCGACTGCAACACCGGCGCCGAACGGGCCCTCGGACTCGGGTACAAGTCCCGGCGGGAACGGCTCCGGTTCCGGTGGCGGGTCCACGGACGGTTCGTCAGACGGCGGCGGTAATGCCGTGCTGGAGGGTGCAGGCGCCCCTATCGCGGGGACCTCCGGCAGCGGAGCGGGTCCAGGTGCCGCGAGTCAGACTGGCACCGATGCCGGCCAGAATTCGGGCGACACAACAGGCGCGAACAGCGACAAGTCCACGGATGTGGGCGCCGCTCCCGGGACCGATACCGCCCCAAGGGACACGACCGCTGACGACGGGGGCGGCTTCCCCTGGAAGATTTCGCTGTTCATCCTCCTGCTTCTGTTGATCGCCGGCCTCATCGCCGCCGGTGCCCTAGCGGCGCGGTCGCGTCGCCTGGCGGCCCGGAACAGGTACTAGGGGGCCAGCTCTTGGTGGCGTGGGTGTCTGCTACGTCGGGCACCCATGCCGCTTAGAGCGTCGGGCCCGTTCGCCCCGGGTGCTGCTTTCAGATGCTACCGTTCGCCCCGAGTGATCGCCTCAGCGACCGTATCGAGGGGAACTTGCGATCGAACGTGAGGGAAAACGGTGTCGCTTACGGCTGCCAGCTGATCTCGTACAGCCGGACGGCGTCTTCGAAGCCGCGTAGGACGTTCTCGCCGCGGTCGGCGAAGAGGAAGCCCTTGCCCGAGCAGAGGCCACGCACGACGTCCGAAGCCAGGATCTCGCCGCTCTTCGCGTGAGAGGCGATTCGCGAAGCCATGATCACGGTCGCGCCGAAGAGGTCGCCCCCCTCTTCGATCGGCTCGCCGGCGTTCAGGCCGATGCGAACATGTATCGGTTCCTTATCGGGGTCCGCGCCCGCCCCGTGGTGCAGTTCCTCGAATGCCCGTTGCAGCGTGATCGCGCACTCTACCGCGCCGGCCGGCGATGCGAAGGAGGCCATGAATCCATCTCCCATCGACTTCACCTCCGACCCGCCGTGCGCGCGCAGGACGTCTCTAGTCAGATTCTCGTGTTCACGCAGCACGTCGCGCCCGGCCTTGTCGCCGAGGCGATGCATCATAGGAGTGTGCTCGACCATATCCGTGAACAGAATCGTCCGAACTCCCGATTCGTCGCGGCGCCCTTCGCCCCGACCTCGTTCCGTGCCTCTCGTTTCCGTCCCGAGCAGATCGCCGATCGCGCCTATGAGTTTGGTCAGGTCAGCGACAGGCATCCCTTCGAGCATAGCAAGCCGCGCGTCCGGTATCCGAACAGCCATGTCGCGGGCCGATTCAAGATACTGTCCGGATACTCCCGAATGCTGGACGATCAGCGTGGGCATACTCAGTTGCGACAGAAGCTCCGTAACGTCATCGTGCCGCGCCCCTTCTGAAATCAATTGCAGCGTTTCCTGTGTCACGCAAGCATCAAGGAACTTGACCACAGGCCGACCTTCTTCACGGCCAACCCCGTAAATCATGAACGCCAGGTACTCCAGGAACGCGTCCCACTCCGTCGTCAACTGGTCCAGCACCCGCATCTGCGGGATGTTGAAGAAGTCCTCGGTCCGCGCCTGCGTGTCGTCCAGGATCAGGTGACTCACGCGGTCCGAGTTCCTTACGCCATAGGTGACCGCAAGCGGCCCGCCCCAGCCGATCCCGTGCAGCGCGAACCGCTCGACTCCCAGCTTTTCCACGACCGCCTCGAGGTCCAGCAGCCGCGTCTCCAGCGAGAAGTCCTGCACATTGCGGTCGGAAAGCCCGGTCCCGCGCGGGTCGTACTGGGCGACGGTCCAGTTCTCGGCCAGCTGATCGAAGAACTCGCTCCCCTGGCTCCATTCGAGCTGGCTGTGCACGAACGGCAAGCTCGGAACGCGCACGATCCACGGCGACCCTTTTCCGGCCGTCCCGAAAGCGATGCGAACACCATCTCGCGTCGTGGCGTACTGCATGCGCAGTTCCATGCCGCCAGTATCTCATATCTAGGGCATAGCCCTGCCAGTGTTGTGTCAGTAGTTGGTCTGTCATTCTGAGCCGAGTGGAGAGGCGATCGCCGGCAGCGGGGTGAGGGCGAAGCCTGTCCTGAGCGCGGCCGAAGGGAATCTCTGGCTATGCCAGGCAGCGATGCGCGATGCCGTTACAATGCGCGCCGCAGCATCCTTACCCCCGGCGATCCATAGACTCGCTCGAACTCGGCGTCTCGCTTCTCGATCACCACTCGGAACCCGCACTTCTCGTAGGCCCGCTGCGCCGGGTCGTTCCCGATCAGCACGCCGATGTCTGCGGTCGTCGCGCCGCGCTTCCTGCCCATTTCCAGCATCTCGTGTACCAGCCGCTCCACGAGCCCGCGCCGGCGGAACTCCGGCTTCGTCGCCACGTGCTCGACCACCCAGGCGCCCGGCTCGTGCTCCATGATGATCCCCATGATCGACTTCGACCGCTCCCAGCCGGCCGCGATATCTTCCGGCGTCCGGCCGATCTTCTGATTCACCTCCGCCGCGCCCGCCATCATTGACACCGGCCCGAGCTCATTCTCGAAGAAACCGCACATCCCTGCCGCCGGCACCCCGTCCACCTCGGCCACCTTGAACAGGGCTCCAGATATCGGAGCACGTCCTCCTCGCTGCCGCCGACGTTGATGTCCCACATCCCCTTCGGCAAATGCGACCGGTTCGCCGCCATCACCACCCATGCCACAAACGGAATGTGCTCCCTGCGTGCCTCCACTATCTGTACTTCGGTCGCTGTCGTCATCTCGGGCCTCCTTCCGCGCTGCGATTATAAGTCACCGTCCACACTGTCATCCTGAGAAACGAAGGATCTGTCGGTGGATCACCCGCCCCTTGCCCAGCCACCCGCGACATCTTCGCCTTAGACCGCCTCCTCACTGTCATCCTGAGAAACGAAGGATCTGTCGGTGAATCACCACGCCCTTCGCCCACCCGCCTGCGACATCTTCGCCTTAGACCGCCTCCTCACTGTCATCCTGAGAAACGAAGGATCTGTCGGTGAATCACCACGCCCTTCGCCCACCGGCCCGCGACATCTTCGCCTATAAGCCCATCCCTCCACACCGTCATCCCGAGGAACGAAGGATCTGTCGGAGTGTCACCAAGCGCTCCGTTACATCGGTGTGCGACACTCAGCCCCGGTTCGCTTCCTGCCGTCTTGCGCAGACGCCTACACGCTCACAATTCGCCAACGATCAGTGTCGCTACTGACACGCCGCAGTCAGAACGCTTGATACAATACACATGCCATGGGCACCTTCTTCCACCCGATAACCCTCGTCGGCCCGGACGGCGAGGAGACCGTCGAGGCCCTCGTCGACACCGGAGCCTCGTTCACGACTGCGCCCCGCTCGCTCCTCGAGCGCCTTGGCGTCGAGCCCCATCGTAGGGCTCGCCTGCGCCTCGCGGACGGGCGCGTTGGGGAATGGGACCTGGGTCGCATTACCGCTCGAATTGACGGGCAGGAAGAGGAGACCCTGTGCCTCTTCGGGACTGAGGAGGCACCCGCTACGATCGGCGCTTATACCCTCGAAGGACTCCTGCTCGGAGTCGATCCTCTCGGCGAACGGCTCATCCCTCGCGAAGGCTTCCTCATGACCCTCACCGACACCCAATTCCATCTCAACGCCGAATTCGAAATGACCGGCGACCAGCCCGACGCGGTCGCCAAGCTCGTCGAGGGCCTCGACAAGAAGTACAAGCACCAGACCCTCCTCGGCGTCACCGGCTCCGGCAAGACGTTCAACATGGCAAACGTAATCGCACGCGCCAACCGCCCCACGCTCGTGCTCTCGCCGAATAAGACGCTTGCAGCACAGCTCTACTCCGAGTTTCGCGATTTCTTTCCCGAAAACGCGGTGGAGTACTTCGTCTCCTACTATGACTATTATCAGCCGGAGGCTTATATCCCGCGCACGGATACGTATATCGCCAAGGACGCGGACATTAATGAGGAGATCGATAAGCTGCGGCATGCGGCCACCAGGGCGCTGTTTCAGCGGCGGGATGTGGTCATTGTGGCGTCGGTTTCGTGCATTTATGGTCTCGGTGAGCCTTCCGAGTACTACAACTTCGTGCTGCGCTTCCGAAAGGGCGAGGCCGGGAACAGGCAGCGGGCGCTGCGCAAGCTCGTCGATATGCAGTACGAGCGGAACGACAACAACCTCGTGCGCGGGCGGTTTCGGCTGCGTGGGGATACGCTGACCGTCATGCCGGCGTATGAGGAGCTGGCGGTGCGCGTCGACTTCTTCGGGGACGAGGTCGAGCGGATCATGCAGCTCGACCCGCTGACCGGCGAGATCCTCTCGGAGACCGATTACATCGAGATCTACCCGGCCAAGCACTTCGTGACGTCGGCGGACAAGCTCGAGCTGGCGATCGCGGACATCGAGGCGGAGCTGGCCGAGCGCTACCAGATCCTGACCGAGCGGGGACGGCTGCTCGAGGCCCAGCGGCTCCTCGAGCGTACCCGCTACGACGTCGAATGCCTGCGCGAGCAGGGGTATTGCTCCGGCATCGAGAACTACTCGCGCCACCTCGCCCGCCGCGCCGCCGGCAGCACGCCGTGGACGCTGCTCGACTATTTCCCCGACGACTGGCTGCTGTTCGTCGATGAGTCGCACATGACGATCCCGCAAATCCGCGGCATGTACTACGGCGACATCAACCGCAAGCAGACGCTGGTGGACTTCGGCTTCCGCCTGCCTTCGGCGCTCGACAACCGGCCGCTGAGCTTCCAGGAGTTCCTGTCGCACATCCACCAGGTGATCTACGTCTCCGCGACGCCCGGCCCCTGGGAACACGAGCACAGCGAGCAGGTCATCGAGCAGATCGTCCGCCCGACCGGCCTCGTCGACCCGACGGTCGAGGTGCGTCCGACGAAGGGCCAGATCGACGACCTGATGAGCGAGATCCGGCTGCGCGTCGAACGCGGGGAACGCGTTCTGGTCACGACGCTGACCAAGAAGATGGCCGAGGACCTGGCGGACTACCTGCTCGAGATGGGGATGAAGACCCACTACCTCCACTCCGAGATCAACACGTTCGAGCGCGTCGAGATCCTGCGCGACCTCCGCCTCGGCATCTACGACGTCGTGGTCGGCATCAACCTGCTGCGAGAGGGGCTCGACCTGCCGGAGGTGAGCCTCGTCGCGATCCTGGACGCCGACAAGGAGGGCTACCTGCGGTCAGAGTGGTCGCTGATCCAGACGATGGGCCGCGCCGCCCGCCACGTGAACGGCACCGTGATCATGTACGCAGACGTGATGACCGACTCCATGCGCCGCGCGATCGAGGAGACCACACGCCGCCGCCGCATCCAGGAGCAGTACAACGAGGAGCACGGCGTGCAGCCGGAGGGCATCAGCAAGGCGATCCGCGACATCACGGACCGCGTGCGGCAGGTGGCGGAGGAGAAGGCCGAGTACAACACCGGCGACATCCCGAAGGAAGAGATCGCGCGGCTGGTGAAGGAGTTCGAGAAGCAGATGAAGGAAGCCGCGAAGAACCTCGAGTTCGAGAAGGCCGCGCTGCTACGAGACCGCGTCGTCGAGCTACGCCGCGAGCTGGTCGGCGACGAAGAGGGCCTCGAGGCGATCGCCGCGCTCCGCCGCGGCGCCGGCGGCCCGATGTCGCGCCTGCGGCAGGGCCGCGCGCGCCCGCGGCGGCGCTGAGCGCGTGGCATACCGACTGGGCAATCGCCTGCTACCGGTCTACAGCCGGGTGTCAGGTGCCCTAAGGGGACGCGGGCTCGGCCGCATCGGCCCGCTCCATCTTACCCACGAGTGGCTGCTGGCGAAGCTGAACGAGGGGTTGGTTGATGTACAGGGACACAAGATGCTCCTCGACCCGATCGACACGCTCGGGCTCTCCGTGCGTGATGTTTGGGAACCGCTTGAGACGAAGGTAGTACAGAATGAAGTGAGACGCGGCTCGGTCGTCCTGGACATAGGAGCGCATATCGGCTATTACACGCTGATGATGGCTAGGCTCGTCGGTTCTCGTGGACGAGTCTTCGCCTTCGAGCCCAACCCAGCCAACTACGATCTCCTGCGAAGGAATATCCAGATCAACTCATACCGCAATGTGACCGCCGTGAACAGGGCGGTCTCGGACATGCAAACAAAGACGAGGCCGCACCCCTCGGAGGACAACAGCGGTGACCATAGGATTTACGATTCGAAAGACGGCCGCCGGTCCGTTGAGGTGCGATCCATCGGGCTCAACTCCTACTTCCGGCGATACACGCGGCGCATCGATTTCATCAAGATGGATATTCAGGGCGCCGAGCCCGGCGCGATCCGAGGCATGAGCTCGCTGTTGCAATCACACCATCCGCGCATGGTAGTCGAGTTCTGGCCTTTCGGCCTGACACGCTTTGGCGTGAGCGGTATGGAGTTCCTGGAGCTGCTTATGAGCTTCGATTACGAGCTCTTCGAAGTCGATGAACGCACAAGCTCGATCGAGCCGGCGGACATCAACGCCCTCGTCGCCGCCTACGACCCGGACGACGAGTTCCGGCACACGAACGTCCTCTGCGTGCCGGGAGCGGCCTGAGATGAAGGACGCCGCGAAGGACCTCGAGTTCGAGAAGGCCGCCCTGTTCCGCGACTGCGTCGTCGAGCTACGCCGCGAGCTGGTCGGCGACGAAGAGGGCCTCGAGGCGATTGCGGCGCTGCGCCGCGGAGGCGGCGGGCCGATGTCACGCCCCCGCGCGGGCCGGGCGCGGCTACGGCGGCGCTAAGCAACGTGTCAGCAGGTAACCCGACGATGCAGACTTCACAATCGCGGTCCGCGGTGCGTGCGGCACTGTCGACTGCCTCAGCGCTTGGCCTCACGGCCGATGACGCGGTCGTTCTTCACAACTCGAACCGGCTCGTCCTCCGGCTGATGCCTTGCGACGTCGTCGCCAAGGTCGCGACCAAGGCGTATCAAGCGAGCGCAGAGACAGCCGTTGAGCTTGCTCAGCGGCTCGCGGAGACCGACAGCCCGGTAGCTGCGCTTGAGCCTCGAGTGGTGCCACGCGTCTACGTGCGTGACGGCTTTGTAATCGACATGTGGACCTACTACGAATATATGCCGTC
>VBEI01000035.1 GCA_005882715.1 Chloroflexota bacterium
CTTGCTGACACCGTGGCGGCGGCTCGCTATCGGCTGTCTGGCAGCGATCGCTCTGGCGTGCGTCGGAGTCGCGGGTTACATGGCGATCGAGGGGTTCACCTTCTTCGACGCCATCTACCAGACGGTCACAACGATAACGACGGCCGGGTTCGGCGAGGTGGAACCCCTGAGCGACACCGGGCGGGCGTTCACCCTTGTCCTGATCGTCCTCGGCATCATCGTGATCCTGTACGTGCTCAGCTGCATCACGCAGATCGCGGTTGAGGGTGAGTAGAGAGCATCCTGGGGAGGCGACGAATGCACTCGAGAATGAAGGCGCTGAAAGACCACTACATCCTCTGTGGCTTCGGACGGGTGGGCGAAGAAGTCGCCCGTGAGTTCGTCTCGCGCGATCTGCCGTTTGTAGTGGTCGAGACGAATCAAGAGGCGATCGAACGCGCGGAACGCCACGGCTATCTTCTCCTGATTGGCGACGCGACCAACGACGAGATCCTGAAAGCTGCAGGCGTCGAGCGCGCCACCTGCCTGCTCGCGGCCTCTGACTCGGACGCCGGCAACGCCTTCATCGTGCTGACGGCCAGGGCGCTGAACACCGGTCTCTTCATCGTCGCCCGCGCCGCCTACCCCGAAAACGAACAGCGCATGCTGCGCGCCGGCGCGAACCGTGTCTTCTCTCCCTACACCGTCGCGGGTCGCCAGATGGCGCTTTCGGCGCTGCACCCGATCGTCGTCGAGTTCATCGACACGCTCGCGACCCGCAAAGACGGCGCGCCCGTGCTGGCCGAGATGGAGGTCCGAGGAATCGGGCCTCCGCGGCCGCACCATCCACGACGTGTTGCACACCCTGCGCTCGGTCGTAGTGCTGGGCTTGCAGCATCGCAACGGCGGGCTGAAAGTCGGCCCGGCGAGCGACACCGTCCTCGAGGTCGGCGACCGGGTCATCGTGATGGGCCAGGAGGCGGACCTGGAGGCAATCCGGCCGGGCCGTGGATAAAGCCCACCGTTCTTGACCCCACCCGCCCTACCAGAGGCAGTCGTTGACCAGAGCCGTCTCTGCGGCTAAGGTGCCGCCGCTGACGTCGGTGTGGCGCCGGCCGTCGCCTTGCCCGCATCCGGTATAAACAACTGCTGACCGTAGTCCTTCACGCCGAACTCACCGATCGTCTTCTGGACCTCAGGCGATGTGATCCATGATGCGAAGGCCCGAGCGCCTTCGGCTTTCACGTTCGAGTGCTTCTTGGGATCAACGACGATCACGTGATATTGATTGAAGAGCGCCTTATCCCCTTCAACCAGAAGGTCCAGATCGAGGTTTGATTTCTGCGCAAGGTACGTTCCCCGATCACTTAATGTGTAGCCCTGCTTTTCGCTCGCCACATTCAGCGTCGCGCCCATACCCGATCCCGTCTCCTGGTACCATGTCCCGCTCGGCTGGATGCCCGCTGACGTCCACAGCGAAAGCTCCTTCGTGTTTGTACCGGATTGATCGCCCCTGCTGAGGAATAGCGCCTCGCTGGCCGCTATCTTCTTGAATGAATCAGCCGCACTCGTCAGGCCCTTTATTCCCGCCGGGTCGTCACCCGGGCCCACGATGATGAAGTCGTTGTGCATCACAACAAGACGGCTCTCGCCGTTGCCTGCCGCCATAAAGTCTTCTTCCGCCTTCGGCGAGTGCGCCAGCACCACGTCTGCTTCTCCCTCGCCAGCCAGACGCAGCGCCTCGCCGGACCCCACGGCGATTGTCTTCACCTTGTAGTCGTGTTCCTTCTCGAACTGCGGGATGAGAACGTCGAGCAAACCGCTATCCTGTGTGCTCGTCGTCGTCGCCAGGATGAGTTCGTCGGAGCCGCTGCCACAACCATAAAGGCCACCAGCAAGCAGCAGTGCTCCGGCCAATACCGCCAGACGCCACATTCGTCCGGCTGTTCTTTGCATAACGCTCTCGCGATTCTGCCTCAAACGTCTCCTTTACATGCCCGCGGTCAGCCGAGCCAGTCAGCGAACTCTGACTCGAAGCGCTTGCTTACGAGTTCAGAGACGCCCTGCCGAACCCGGCGAAACCGGCGGATCAATTCGAGTGCGTCGGGGGTCAGCGAGCTACCTCCTCCGCCCGCTCCTCCGCTCTGCGTTTCAAGGAGACGAATGCCAAGTTGCTCCTCGACCGCTTTGAGTTTGTGCCACGCCGTCCGATAAGGAACGTCGAGGCGTTCTGCCGCCCGCGATAGCGAACCCGTTTCGCCTACGGCCGCGAGAAGATCGAGGCGCCACTCCGACAGGACCAGCTCGCCGGCACGCTCGCACCAGATCTTCGAACGCGCTTCGACTTGATCCCTGATCACCGAACGAGAACTCGGTGGGTGACGCTTCGGTCGCATCGTTAGGCAGACCCTAGCATAACGAGCGTACGCTGCCAACCTTTCAGAAGGCCCTACTCGGTGGCTATTAGTACTTCGGTGGCCTTGACGATGACCGTGACGCTCGACCCCTCGTGGAGTCCGAGCTGGTCCGCGGACTCGCGGGTAATTGCAGAAACCATCTCGTGGCCACCACCGATGTCGACCGTGATCTCGGCCATTACGCCCCCCAACTTGATCGCCGTAACGGTCCCGTTGAACTGATTGCGAGCGCTAAGTCGCACGACGAACCTCCTCTGGTGTCTACGAGCTTATGCGCCTAAGCGATCGACCGCCTAGACGCCGGGCATATCAAGCCCGTTGCAGTTCAGACGACCGACTCGTCATTCAGTCGAGTCGTACTCGTGGCTGTGGGCGATCTGGTCGTCCGCGTGCGGGTGCTTGTGCGGTTCTTCCTCGACGTAGAACTGGAAGAGCACGCCGCCGGAGTCCTTGGGATGGATGTAGGTGTCGGCCCAGCCGTGGCTACGCTGCACGCCGCCCATTGGCTCGATGCCGAACTCCCTGATCGCCGCCGCTGCCCGGTCGATGTCCTCGACCTCAAACGTCACGTGGTGCAGGCCGGGACCGCGGTCGCGAAGGAAGCGGTGGAGATAGCTGCTCTCGCCTGACGGCTCCAGCAGCTCGAAATGCCCCGTGCCGCCGGGGACGCGCAGCCCCACGCCGCAGAAACCGACCTCCTTGTTCTCGAACCGTCCCTCGACCGTCATGCCCATGAGATCAGTGAGCAGCGGCAACGCGTCGTCGATTCGCTCGACAGCCCAGCAGACGTGGTCCAGCCTCTTGATGCCCATCTTTTCGTTATCCATTCGTCTGTCCTCGCTAGATACCAGCGGCGATGATACCGAAACCAGGCCGTCCGAGACTAGCCTTGGCTTGTGAGCAGCGGTGGCCGCGATTACGATTGCCCTTGACATGACGGGGCCGTTCGAGAGCAAGGAGGCGGTTGTCATCGTCAACCCGACGGCGCACAATGCCGCGAAGCGAAAAGCACTGTCCGCGGCCGACGGGTGGCTCCGGGAACATGGCTGGAAGGCCGAATGGGTTGAGACCTCGGGCGCCGGCGACGCGACCACAGCGGCGGCCAAGGCAGCTGAGCGTCGGGTGCCGATTGTCTTCGTCTGCGGCGGCGACGGGACGCTCAATGAGACGGTGAATGGCCTGGCGGGGTCCGAGACGGCGGTCTCGGTGATACCCAGCGGAACTGTGAACCTCTGGGCGCGTGAAGCAGGCCTGCTGAAGAAGCCCAGCGAGGCGGTGCGCCTTGCTGTCGATGGCGTCCGGCGACGTGTTGACCTTGGGCGAGCGGGCTCGCGGTACTTCCTCTCGATGGCGGGCTTCGGCATCGACGCGGCGGTGGCACATCGTGTGTCGCACGGCGCCAAGGGGCGGGTAGGAGCGGCGGCGTACGCGCTGTCCGCCGCCAAGCAGGCGATGACTTATCGCGGCTCGCGGGTGACGCTTTCGCTCGACGACGAGGAGCGAAGCGCCTGGGCCCTGATGATCGTCGCAGGCAATACCCGGAAATACGCCGGCCTCACGCAGGTCACACCGGATGCGATTGTGGATGACGGACTCCTCGATGTCTGCGTCTACGAGGGGCGTGGCCGCTGGGACATCGTCCGGCTGGCGGCGCTCACGCTGCTCAGACGGCATCACGGGTCGAAGCGCGTGCACTACAAGCGAGTGCGACGGTTGAAGATCGCGAGCGAGAAGCCAATGCCGGTCCAGCTCGACGGGGAGGCACTCGCGGATTCGCCGGCCGAAGTAAGCGTAGCGGCTGGCGCGCTCTGGGTGATGACCCCTAGCGGGCTCAAGAGTCCGCTGTTCTCGCTGCCGCCGGAACCGGCGTGATGGCCTGGACCGCGCCATCTTTGACATCGAAGCACGCCGCGATAGAGCTGAATTCCGGCGGAAAGCGGTCCCAATCTGCGCCCGTGATCAGCAGTTGGTCCACGTCGCGGATCGCCGCGAGGACGGCCTGCCGGCGAGATGAGTCCATCTCGGAGAGCACGTCGTCGAGCAGCAGGACCGGCGCCTCACCACGCCGGCGCCGCAGCAGCTCGGCTTCCGCGAGGCGCAGAGAAAGAGCGATGCTTCGCTGCTGAGCGCGCGAGGCGTAGCCGGCTGCCGGAAGGTCGTTCAGCGCGAACAGGATTTCGTCCCTGTGCGGCCCTTGCAGGGTCATACCCGCAGCAATATCGCGCGTTAGTCCACGCGTGAAGTTCTCCTTAAGGCATTCTGCGATCTCGTCTGCGGAAGCGAAGGCCGGCTCGGGAAATGGCGAGTCGGTTCTTGGCTGATAGGAAACGCCAAGGTTTTCCGCTTCCGCCAGCGCGCGATGATAGTCCGCGGCCAAGCCGCTTATTTCCGCGAGAGCGGCCGCGCGGCGTTGCATGATGAGCGCACCGTCTTTGCTTAGCTCATCCGTCCAGAAGCCAAGCTCCTCAGCCTGAGCTTCGCCATCGCGGACACGCTTGAGCAGGCGATTCCGTTGGAGCAGGACGCGCTCGAAGCGAGAGCGCGCCGCAGAATACGGCTGGTCGACCTGCATCAGCGTGAGGTCGATGTAACGCCGCCGGAGCGAAGGCGAGCCCTCGATCATGAGCAGGTCATCGGCGCTAAAGAGCACCGCCGTTATCCGGCCCACGGCATCTGCGAGGCGCTTGGGTGCGCCGTTGATCTTGACAGTCTTAGTCGCGTTGGCGCCACGCGCGGGGTCCCTGGCGACGACGGCGACCTCGATCTTCACCCCACCGGCCCTCGTCTCAACCTCTGCGACGACGCGAGCAGCCGGCAGGACATCACTCAGGAGCTCCCGGCGTATAAGTTGGATGTCGGTCTCGGCGCGAACGGCACGCAGTGTGGCCAGCAAATAGACAGCTTCCAGGAGGTTGGTTTTGCCCTGCGCGTTATCGCCAACGAAGAGCGCAGCTTTAGCGGGAAGTTCGATGTGGAGGCGCTCAAAATTGCGGTAGTCAAAGAGCTGTAGATGGCGCAACCGCATACTGGAATTATATTCCTGCATGGCGAACGGCCCGAGGCCGCGCGACCGGCGGTAGTCTCGCTGCTAGTGGGTGCGCGGTGAAACGAGCGCGGGCTGCTTTGCGGGTGTCTGAGCAGCCACCGCAACGGAGAACTCGCTGCCGTGATGGTCCGAATCGTTAACCCAAATGCGGCCGTTGTGCAGCTCGACCAAAGACTTGGCGATCGCTAGGCCAAGGCCCAATCCGGAGCGGTCGCCTCGGTAGAAAGGCTCGAAGATCAGCTCGCGGTCCTCGGGGCTGACGCCCGGACCGGAGTCGGCCACGGTCAGGATCAGTTCACCCCGGGCCAGGCGGGTACTCACCGTAATGTGCCCTCCCGGCGGCGTGTAGCGCTGAGCGTTCGAAAGAAGGTTGATCAAGACTTGCTCGAAGCGGAGTCGGTCGACCCGGACGAGCGTACCGGGTGCAGACGATTTCAGGTCGATGCTCTGATGCTTGGCTGCGACCAGCGGCTGGACAATGGCGGCTGCGTTCGCCACCAAGTCGTCGATCGATACCGAGTCCAATTCCAGCCGCGGCTTGAACTCGTCGTCCCGCGAGATGTTGACGAGGTCGGCGACGAGGCTTGTGAGGCGGGATGCGCCTCTCACGATCGTCGCCACCAGCTTCCCACGGGTGCTCTGTGGGTCCCTGGTCTCTTCCTCCTCGAGCAGCATCTCGGCGGCCATCATGATAGACGTAAGCGGCGTCCTGAGTTCATGCGAGACTGTTGAAAGAAAGTCGCTCTTCATCCGGTTTAGCTCATGCATGTGCTGCGCGTGGGCGCGTTGTCCTTCGTAAAGGCGGCAATTGTCTAGGGCAAGCCCAAGGACGACGCCGAGCGCTGCGAGCAGCCGCTGGTCGCGCACCTGCCGGTTCCTGCCCGCGGCCGCTATCGCGAGTACCCCTTCGAGCCGGCCGCGGGCGGCGAGTGGGATATAGACGGCCCGTTCCCGCCTTTCCCCTCCGGCGAACCACGAGTCGGCGGCTGTGGAAGGCATGGTCAAGAGCTTGCCCCGCCGCAAGGTCCCGGAAAGCGGTCCGTCGCCGAGGGAGAGACTCGGCGCACGCTTCAGCCAGCTAGAGGGCAGGCCGTGGACGGCCACGGGCTCGAGCAGTTGTCCATCTTCCGTGAGCCATCCGACGACTACGGCGCGGGCGCGCAGCCAATGGGCGATGAGTTTCGTGGCCCTCCGGCAGGCAGCCGGGAACTGATAAATGGGCGCCAGTTCGCAGCCGAGCTCGTGCGGATAGGTGTGGCGGCGGCGCATTCGGTACTCCCAACGCAACGCGACCTCGATGCCGACGATCGCAGAGAGGCCCGCCACAGCGCCCGGGGCCAACACGAAAAGAGTCACAGTCAGATTCAACCCAAGGAGAAGGGCATAGACCGGGAAGACGGCCATTACTCCGACGACGACCCCGAGGAGCGCGAGGCGCCCGCTGAGACTCGGCTCGCGCACAGGGTCGAAGTTGTTTTCCACCACATCCATAGGAAGAGGTCTCTCTCCTTATGTAGTGATGACGCTATGGCAGCGAGAGTTACAGCGATGGTGCCCGGGGCAACGAAAAGCGCTCCCGAGTCAGTAACTGCTCGCGGGGGTGCGGCGATGAGACCCGAAAGCGCTGAAGCCACGGCAGTTGCGGCCCTGCCGTAGCACTTTGATTATCCGGAAGAATTACTGTAGTTGTCAAGCGAGCGCCGCGCGGGTGTGGATAACCCGTCGAGCGGGCTGACCGTAGCGTATCGGTCAGCCGAAGTGTGATCGACGGAGGAGCCCGGCGACTACACATGCGCCGAACAGCGCGAGCAACCCGGCGGCCAGCTCGTCAGCGCCGATTGCTGACTTCGATTCCGGATCGCCGCCGGTGCGAGGCAGCGCGGCTGGCAGCACATTAGTCGCCGGCAGCGTCAGCGACTGCGTCTTTACGGTGCGAGGCGTGGCCACCACGGGGTTGACGGCATGTGGCGTTGGTTGGGTGATGGGACACACTTCGATACCGGTTAGCCCTCCCGAATCGCGGTATCTGATTTCCAGCCTGACCGCATTGTCGGCATTCACATCGATAGTCTGCACTGAGGCATTGGCACCTACCGGAATCGGCACCGACGAGATGACATTGTCACTGGCGCCGTATGCCGTAGCCCTGTCCGGTGTCCCATGGTCTTTGTCTATGAAGAGAAACGAGCCGATATGGACCGGCGAGTCGAACGTGTAGACTTGCCTGCCTCCGTAGTTATTCTCGTCCGGAAAGTCCACAAGTCCGTCGCCGTTTTTGTCGCTCAAATTATTGGCCAGAATGGCGATATTTCCGATACCCACTTCGAGGTCGGGATCATGGCTACCCGTACCATTGGAGTTGAACACAACAACTGCGTCCGGCAGATCTGTCCGGCTCGTAGCGCCAGATATGTGAACGCCGCGCGAGGCGTACTGCTCGCTCAGTATGGTACCTCCGGGAACCCCGGCGAAGTCGAGGACGTAGCCGTTGGCGCAATCAGCTGCGGAAGCCGAGCGATTGGCCGAGACCGGGACCGCCAAGCCTGCGCCGGTCTCGTTAACCGCGTACGCCTTCAGCGGCCCGAAGATCAAGAGTAGCGTCGCGAGCGCGGCGAGGACAATTGCGCCAATCAGCCACGCAAGCAGGGATATCGGTATTGGCGGGGGAGCGGTCCGGGCAATGGCCCGCCCGCGTGCGGCTGGGGCATCCGCGCGAAAACCGTAATAGCTATTTCCGCGCCCTCTCATCAAGACCTCCATCGATTGGGCTTAGGCGGCAGCGCTCGACAAATATCGCTGGGCGGCAGGTTATGTCGGCCGCACCCATCGATAACATGCTAGTTTCGCAACCAGCAGCGGGGCATTTGATTTCCGTATGAGTTCCGTTTGAAAAATTGGGTGAATCTAAGGAGGTCCCCCGCCCTTTCGGGCGTCCGCTCGGCGATGCCCGTCCAATCGAGCGGCAAACAGTCTCCCCGGACCCCGGGCCGTCCGGACGGATACGCGCCCGACGCTGTCAGAAAACGTCTTCGGGCGCCGGTGGCGGTGTGACAACGGCGGCTTGGGCGGTCCTCTGGATGCCCCTTTCGTACCGATCGAGAAGGTCAGCAAACGAGACGGGACGCGCGTAGTGCAACGGGGGGTAGCGGCCAAGGTCGTGCTCGTAGGTGCAGTTGCACGGCCCGCCCGCCGCGCAGCCTGCGCAACAGTAGGGCTTGTCCTCGATGCGAAGGCATTCGGGATCGAGGCGGATGCCGCATGAATCGCACGTTGTCATCGCTTCAATTGTCGGGCGAAGCGACTATGGAGAGAAGGGATTGTTAAGAAAGGACGGTTAAGAAACGGTAAATACCAGCTATTCGTCGGGCGTGGGGCGTAGGGCGGGAGGGGTTACGCCTGAACGAACTTGTAGCCGACGCCACGCTCGCTCACGATCGTGCCGATGGAGCTGGTGTCGCACTCAAGCTTCTGGCGTAGGCGGCGAATATAGACCTTGAGGTAATCGATCTCGTCCGTGTATTCGCGCCCCCAGACCTTGGCGAGCAACGTCTGATGGGGCAGCACGCGGCCGGCGTTTCGCGTCAGGTGGAAGAGCAGAGAGTACTCCGTCGGCGTCAAGGCGACGGTCCGCCCCTTCACGGTCACGTGACGGCTGGCGTAATCGACCCGTAGATCTCCGGACTCGAACATTTCGCCGAGAGCCGGAAGCTGGTTCTGATAGCGACGCAGGACGGCGCGCACGCGGGCCAGCAGTTCGAGGTGACTGAACGGCTTCGTGATGTAATCATCTGCGCCCATCTCGAGGCCGCGCACCTTGTCGACTTCGCCGTCGCGCGCGCTGAG
The DNA here is from genome assembly GCA_005882715.1 of Chloroflexota bacterium. Taxonomy (GTDB): domain Bacteria; phylum Chloroflexota; class Dehalococcoidia; order SM23-28-2; family RBG-16-64-32; genus CF-163. The sequence continues at coordinate 9,286 of VBEI01000035.1, forward strand.
CATCACAATCGGAACGTCGGAGATTCGCCGCACTTCCTGGCAGAGCTGGAAGCCGTCCATGCCCGGCAAGACGATATCCAGCAAGATGATGTCGGGAGGGTCCTTCTCGAGGTACTTTAGGCCTTCCTCGGCGTCTTTGGCAGAAGTCACGTCTGCCTCCGGCCAGCGAAGGCTGAAGCAGAGGTTCACGACCTCCATTACATCTGGTTCGTCGTCTATTACCAGTACTTTCATATGTCAGTAGCGAAGCGCGAATACGGCGGCACCTTGTCCATCGAAGATTCGGTGTGTCCACCGCGAGGGTGAAATTTGCCCCGCCCTCAGCGCTTCACAAAGTAAGATTCGCTGCGCGGTCTTAGCGTTACACTGAAAAGTTCGTGAAAACGCGCGGTCAGTCAGCTAGCAGAGAACTTCGTGCTAGCGGGGGTGGTCAATCGAAGCCAATCCAGCCCAACGCTGGACGCACCCCTAGTGGTGGTGTTTTATCTCCTGGATGACGCCGCGTAGAGGGATGCGCAGCCAGTCCGGCCGGTTGTTGAGCTCATAGTCCACTTCATACACAGCCTTCTCGAGGACCAGAACGCTGAGCAACTTGCTCAGCTCGTCTTGCCGCCTTGGAACGATAGGCGACTCGCCCATGGCGTGGAGGTACTCGCGAAGGAACGAGGCTCCCACCCACTTGTACCAGGCACCCGCCCACGCTTCCATATTGGCGATACGAGTCGCCGGCACGATTCCGCGCGCCGCTTGGTTGAACAGAGCGGAGTAGGCGGCGTAGTGAAACGAGCGGAGCATGCCTGCGACATCTTTGAGCGGGGAGCGCTTCAGCCGCCTTTGTGATAGCGGACGCGTCGGCTCGCCCTCGAAGTCGATGATTACGAAGTCCTTGCCTGTGAACAGGACCTGCCCGAGGTGGTAATCGCCATGACAGCGGATGCGCATCCCGGTTAGCTGGCCTTGGAGAATGCTTTGAAAACGGCGGAGCACCTCCGGCTCAAGGCCAAGCACGGTACGAGCCTCTTCGCGCACGCCGTCTTGTAAGCTATCGACTTTTCTCTGGAGCGCGGGGAAGACCGAGGCCATCAAACCCCGCGTCGATTGATAGAGCGAACGCTGGTGGAGGCCGGTGAACGGTTCGGGCGCAAAGCCGGCAGAGGCTCCGGCCGAGGCCAGCGCGAGATGAAGCTCGGCCGTCCGCTGCCCCAGCAGGCCAACCGACTGGAGGTACGTCCCGATCAGGTCGCGCACTTCGTCGGGCATCTCGCGGCCTGCAAGGTGGAGGACGTCGTCAGCAGGGAGAAACTCCCCGGCGGGCCCTGCCTCCGCCGGCTTGCTCAGGACACGCTCCAAATACGACCCGACGTTATCCAGTGTGTAATTCCAGGCGTCGCCTTCGTTCGGGACGTAAGACTGGAGCACGGCGAGGGTCATCGGCTCTCTTCGGTGGCGCCGGTACTCGATGTAACCAGCAACCGCTGGCACCTGTACGGCGGGCTTCTCTTCCGTGAGAACGCGGCCGATCTCGAGGTCGGGGTTCACTCCCTCGTCCGGCCGGCGGAACAGCTTCAGTATCAGCTTGTCACCGTAGACGACCGATGAGTTGGTCTGGTCCCCGACGAGCGGAGACGGGTCGATGTTAGCATCGGGGCCGCCGCGCACCTGGCGGAAGACTTCAGTCGGCGAAGTAACGATCTCGCCGGCCGACCCCTTGAGACGCCGTCGCTTGGCGATGGAATCGAGAAGGGAAGCGGCAAAATGCTTATCGTTGACGGCCTCGTAAAGCACGCCGGGCGGTTCATCCGGCCGCCTTCGCACCCGCGCGATAATTGAGTTGGGCATGTTCCGCGCCACCTGCTCGGCCTCATCGCCCACTGCGGAGGCAACGGTGATGAGGTAGATCTCGGGCTCACCCTCAACGTAAGAAAGCTTCACGAGGAGAAGCTGCGCTTCCGGGCCTCCGTTGGCGGGCATGTCGACTGCGTCGATCATCTCGACCGCCTGGATCTGGCGCCCCTTGCCGCCGAACCAACGTCGTGACCTCAGGTACTGAGGCAAAACGCCTTCGAGCGCGCCGCGACCGACGCTTGAGAAGAGTCCGTTTCCAGAAGTTAGCGCCGAGAGCTCGGGCACGGAAGCGGGCTCGGGCCCCCTTCCTGGCGCATCCGCTTCGACGTGGCGTTTCTCCAGCGCGAACCAGTAGAAGGCATGGGGGCCGAGAGTCAGGAAGTATGGCGAGTCGGTGACTTCCGGGAACTCTGTCAGGCCGAAGAGCTCTACGGGGACTGTCCCCTTGTACGGCGACATGTCGAGCTGGACGTACTGAACGAAGCGGGAGAGGTTCGCCACGAACAGCATCGTTTCGTTTTCATAGCGTCGGACGAAAGCCAGCACTTTGCGGTTTTCCGGGTACAAGAACTCGATCGAGCCCCGCGCAAAGGCTTTGTAGCGTTTGCGCAAGGCGATCAGGCGTCTTGTCCACCAGAGCAGCGAGTGCGGGTTGCTCTGCTGCGCCTCCACGTTGACAGTGGCGTAGTGGTATTCCGGATCGGTGATCACCGGCAGATAGAGGCGCTGCGGGTTGGCAAGCGAGAACCCGGCGTTACGGTCACCACTCCACTGCATCGGCGTGCGCACACCGTTACGGTCGCCGAGATAGACATTGTCGCCCATGCCAATCTCGTCGCCGTAATAGATTATCGGTGCGCCCGGCAGCGAGAAGAGCAACCCATTCATCAGCTCGATGCGCCGGCGATTGTTGTTCAGGAGAGGAGCCAGCCGCCTGCGTATGCCCAGGTTCACCCGGGCCTCCCGGTCCTGAGCGTAGACGCGGTACATGTAGTCGCGGTCCTCGTCAGTGACCATTTCGAGGGTCAACTCGTCGTGATTGCGCAGGAAGACCGCCCACTGGCAGCTTTGCGGGATCGGCGGCGTCTGCTGCAGGATATCGATGATCGGGAAGCGGTCCTCCATGTGGACGGCCATGAAGAGCCGCGGCATCAGGGGGAAATGGAAGGCCATGTTGCACTCATCGCCTGATCCGAAGTAGGCGATGGCGTCCTCCGGCCACTGGTTCGCCTCGCCGAGGAGGACCCGGCCAGGAAAACGCTCGTCCACATGTCGGCGCAGCTCTTTCAGGTACTCATGTGTTTCCGGGAGGTTCTCGCAGCTCGTTCCCTCCCGTTCGTAGAGATAAGGCACGGCATCCAGGCGCAGGCCATCGACGCCCATCCCCAGCCACTGGTCGACGACCTGAAGCAACGCCCTCCTCATCTCGGGGTTGTCGAAGTTGAGGTCCGGTTGGTGCGAATAGAAGCGGTGCCAGTAGTAGGCTCCGGCGGTCG
>VBEI01000036.1 GCA_005882715.1 Chloroflexota bacterium
CGACCCCATAACTGCGCCGACGCCCGAGCGGCCGGCGGCCCGGGACTTGTCGTTGATGACGCAGGCGACGCGATTCAAGTTCTCACCAGCGGGGCCGATGCCGGAGATGCGCGCCGACGGATCGGTCTCGGCGCGGAGCGTGTCCTCCGTCTCTTCTGTGGTCTTGCCCCAGACGTGCGCGGCATCGCGGATCTCGACCTTGTCGTTCTCAATCCAGATGTAGACGGGCTTGGGCGCCCTGCCTTCGAGGATGACCATGTCGTAGCCGGCGAACTTGAGCTCGGGGCCCCAGTAGCCGCCGGAGTTCGAGCAGGCGACCGCGTCGGTGAGCGGGCTCTTGCAGAGGACCATGTAGCGGCCGCCCGTCGGGGCGTAGGTGCCTGTTAGGGGGCCGGTGGCGAAGATAAGCTTGTTCTCTGGGCTGAGGGCGTCGACCGTGGGGTCCATCTCTTCGTAGAGATAGCGGGTGCCGAGGCCGCGGCCGCCGATGTACTCGCGCGCCCATTCCAGGTTCAGCGGCTCTTTCGTCGCGGCGCCTTTCGTGAGATCTATCCGGAGGAGCTGTCCTGTCCAGCCGTAAGGCATCGGGGTTCTCCTTGCCCGTCTGGGCTAGCTCGCCGCCGCAGCGGGCTTCTCGGCGATGTCCATGCGGACCATCCACTCGATCGGCTCGACTTCGACGAACTCCAGGGCGTCGTAGGTGCAGATCTTGACGCACTGAGGGTCGCCCCCGCAGAGGTCACAATTGTGGGAGACATTCTTCTCTTCGTGGAAGCCCATGACGCTGAAGGGGCAGGCGACCATGCACATCTTGCAGCCGATGCACTTGTCGTCGTTGACCTGGACCATGCCGTTGGCGTCGCGAGTGATAGCGTACGTTGGGCAATTGCTCAGGCAGGGGGCGTCTTTGCAGTGGAAGCAGGTGACCGGCAGGTAGACAGCCTCGTCGACGAAGTCGTGGACGAAGATGCGGGTCTTGGAGGGCTGGAAGGCGCCTTCATGGAAGAAGGAGCAAGCGCCCTCGCAGAGGTGGCAGGCGACACACTTCTGCGGGTGGGCGAGGACCATCTTCACGGGTAGGCTCCCTTCAAGCGACTCCCTGCCATGCGACCCTCAAGATACGTTTCGGAATGTACGGTGTCAACGCGAGCTTGCCCGTGCCATGCGTCCCTTGGGGTTTGCGTTCTTGACGTCTACTCTGTAAGCGGAGGCCTATCTCGCAGTGAGTAGAACGACCGACGATCGCCACCATGGGGAGCCGGCACTCGCATTCAACCCCCGGAACGATCAAGCAGAAAACGACCAAAAGTTTCGCGCGCTTCCACGAACGAAAAATTCCTTAAAAGCAAACTTTTTTGGAAAGCGACCAAAACCGCACCGCGAATGACGCGTCTCAACCAAACAGAGGCCGGCGGTTACATCGCCCGCGGCTTGGCTGTATAGTCACCGCGCAGCAAGGAGGTTGCTAGATCCCAATGGTGAACGCAAACGGAGTCGACATCCACTATCGAGACGTGGGCGAGGGGTTTCCCATAGTCCTCATTCACGGGTATACAGGGAACTCGCGGAACTGGGCGCTGACCGCGCCGGCGCTGGCGGAGCACTTTCGGGTGACCTCGGTCGACCTGCGCGGGCACGGACTGTCCGCGAAGCCCGTGAGCGAGGACGCATACGCGCTCGAGATGATGGCGACCGACGTCTACGAGCTGCTGAAAAGCTTGCAAGTCAGCGAATGTGTGCTTGTCGGTCACTCGATGGGCGGGATGGTCTCGCAGCTGCTCGTGCTCGGGCATCCGGAAGCCGTGCGGGCGCTTGTGCTCGTCGATACGGCGGCGGAGGTGCCCAAAGGCCTGCTCTATGAGGAGCGCCGGAAGCAGCGGCAGAAGCTCGTGGAGATTGCGAAGAACGAGGGGATGGAGGCGGTCTTCGAGGAGCAGCTGAAGGTCACGCCGATTCCTGAGGCGTTCACGGCCAACCGGGAGTACATTGACGTCTGGCGGCAGCAGTTCCTGATGACATCACGTGAGGCCTATATCGCATGCGCCAACGGGATGTCCTCGCGGCGATCGCTATTGAGCGATCTGGCTGCCATCACAGTCCCAACGCTCATCATCTGTGGCGAGCACGACGAGCCGTTCCTGGAGCCTTCGCAAGAGATGCACGAGGCGATCGCGGGGAGCGAGCTCGTCATCATCCCGGGCGCGGGACACGGGCCGCAAATGGAGACGCCGGGCGAGTTCAATCGGGTGCTTCTTGGGTTCCTGTCTAGGGTGCCTCAAACAAGTCCTGTTTGAAAGGGCACCGGCCCCGCGATGAGCCATCAGAGGGAAGTGGTTATTGACGCTCTCACACTAGTCTGATATGTATGGCGCATCCTAGAAACACGACGAACAGTCACTCCAGTCGGAGGAGCGAGCATGGGTCGCGAAGAGATGCTGAAAAACGTGGAGATATTTTCTGAGCTTGGGCGCCGTGACCTTGAGCGCGTGGGCAAGCTGATGGTCCCGCGACAGATCAGGGCGGGTGAAGTGATCATCAAGGAGGGCGATCAGGCGGCGGGGTTCTTTGTCATCAACAGTGGCAAGGTCGAGGTTGTTCAGGACGTGGACGGTAGCAACCCCCAGCAGCTGGCAACGCTCGGCCCCGGGGACTTCTTCGGCGAGATGGCGCTGTTCGAGGGCTTTCCGCGAAACGCGACCGTGCGCGCTATGGATGATACCGAATGCCTGGCGATGACGCGGTGGGACTTCACCGCCGAAATGAAGAACCACCCGGAGATCGCGGTCGGGATCGTGCATGTGCTCGTGCGGCGGCTGCGCGAGGTTGAATCAAAGCACACGCATTAGATAGCCGTCAGCAATAAGCTCGCAGCTGTCCGCCAGCAGTGGGCCGCCTCGCGGCTAGTCCAGAATTGCGCCTTGAGCACGCAGCTGCCTCTGTAGGACCGGTACATCAAGCTGTTTAACGTTCAGGCCTGACTTGACCGCGAGTGCCGCAGCGGTGCCGGCGGCCTCGCCCGTAGCCATGCAGGGCGGGATCTCCTTCGTTGCGTGGTGGACGCGGTGATCGACGGAGATGCAGCGGCCGGCGACGAGGAGATTGTCAAGCGAACGCGGCAGCAGGCTCCGGTAAGGGATGTTATACACGCAGTCGTACTTGGTCCAGTGTCCGGTGCGGGCGATGACGTCGTCGAATTGCCGGTCTAGATCTTCGCGTATCATCACGTAGTCTCCTTGAAGGCGCCTGGACTCCGTGATCCCGAGCTGATCAGCCATTAGCGAGACGGTAGCGTTCTCAAACCCGGGTACAGAGCTGCGCAGGCGGGCCGCCTCGTTTATTACCATGTCGCGGCAATCGGTCAAGGCGTTTGAGACTTCGGCGGGATCTGTCGCGTCAATCTTGCGATTGCCTCGTGCTTCGCCGCCCCAGGGGACCAGTACCCGACCTCCGCCCGGCGTGTGGAAGAAGAGGCCGCGGCCGGGAACGGCGGCCGGGTCGACGTTGGACATTTCGAACCAGAGCCAGGGGTGCACGCGCTCGAGTTCGTACGGCTCGTCGGCGGCTGCGAAGATATCGCCGTCGCCGGTGGCATCAATGACAACTTTGGCCGCGATTGCTTGCCTTCCGGCTTTGTTCTGGATGACGATGGCTTTGATCGTCCCGTTCTCTACGACGGGCTCGCAGGCCCATGTCTGGTAGAGAACGCGAACGCCGGCATCCTTGAGCATGTGATCGGCCGCGTAGACGAACTCGTGGGCATCGAAGGCGACGGAGTAGCGAACGCGGTGTCCTTGGGGCGAAGGACTGCCCCAGACGAGACCCCATTGGGCATAGTGTTCGACGAGTTTTGGGTCTAGGTCGTTCCATTGGTTGCGCGGCGGGTAATACACGGCGTTGCGAGCGTCCATGCGATCGACGATCTCCTGACATATGCCACCGACTGCTTGATGCCCGGCGCCGTCATCCATGGTCAGGAGCAGGATGATGAGTCCACCCGTGGCGAGGCCGCCGATGTAGCTGAAGCGCTCGATAAGGAGGACCTCAGCGCCGTTGCGGGCGGCGGCGACCGCGGCGGACAGCCCAGCAGAGCCGCCGCCGACGACGAGCACGTCAACCCGCGACATTACGGGGACGCGAGACTTCGGGAGGTCGATGAATTCCGGTTTCGGTCCCGCAGTCACTGGCGGTTATGGCCCGGGAAGAAGCCGGCTAGGAGGCGGTGCGCCATTGGCCCTTGCCCTGACGGGTCTTGCGGGCGGCCTGAGCGTGCAGAAGTGTGCCTTCCGCCACGACGTCGACTGCGTCCATCTTGCTGAAGGCGTAGGGGAGGAACTGTTCTGGGTCCACTTCGCATAACACTTGGGCGCTGGTGTACACGTCGCCTTCGGTGTAGACGGCTTCGATGACCTGACGAACCGGTATGTCGGCGACCGGGTCATGCGGAGAATCGCGGAAGACCAACTCGCCCCGTCCGCGTCTACCGACCCTAGTGTTCGTGTCTGAAGTCACGTGAATAAGCCGAGGAGGCGAGTCGAAGCCCACGCCGTCGACGCGAGGAGTGAATTTGAAGTGGAAAGTGGAGCTTTCACGCCGGCCGGTGGCGGCGGCCCCTGTCATGCGGCCGCGCAGGCTTATCAGCCGGATTTCGTTACGCTCGGCGTAACCCCAAACGTGCTCATCCTGTTGTTCGAAGATTATCTTCGCTAACTTTTTGGGCTCACCATACAGTTCTCGACCGAAGACAACAGCCTCCGATGTCGAGACGGGCATCGTGACGCAATAGTTGCCAATGATGTCTTTGTAGCGGGCCTTGATGTAGAGAGCGGCGCCGAGGAACGGCCCGACGCAGTTCGAGTTGCCGATCTGCGCGACCCAGGCGCTCCCGAGAGGCTCGGGCGTCGGTTCCAAAGGTGGAGGAAGGAGCTGGCGAACGGTCTCGGGCGTCGTCTCGAAGACCACGGTGAGGTTCTGCGTTCCGAGGAAGTGGCAACGCGAGAACGTCTTCTGGATACGCCGGATTTCCTCGAGCGTTTTGACGAACCGCAAGTACTCCTCCTGAATTGGGTTCATGATAAAGGATGCATCCTGGGTGTCCAAGCGTTGCGTTTTACGTACGAACGTCGTGAAGTGCGCGCGCGTGCCGGTATCGATAGCTGAGACCTGTTTGCCATAATGGGACGCGTATGTCCCCGTTCCAGGCTCCAGCCTGAGCATGTCCGCCGAAGCCGCCGAGACGATTGCGGCGCCGCCCGGAACGATCGACGAAGAGCACCTCATCCGTTCGGTCATCCGGCTGGCCTGGCCTGTCGTGGTGCAGCAAGTCAGCTTCTCGATGGTGCAGCTCGTCGACACGGCGTTGGTGGGGCACCTGGGCGAAGATTCCCTCGCCGGTGTTCGTCTGGCCGGCCAGATCTTCTGGTTCTCGCAGGCGGGCATGATGGCGCTGGCGGTCGGTTCAACCGCTGTTATCGCGCGGAATGTCGGGGCGAACCGGCCGGAGCTGGCGTCCCGAACGCTTCGCAACGCGATCATGATGGCATTGGCATGGGGCGTGCTTGTTGGGGTGGTGATGTGGTTTCTGGGGAACTCCTGGTTGAAGCTGCTTGGCGCCGAGCCGGAAGCGCGCCACCAGGGCACGGTTTACCTGAAGGCGGCGGCAGTGGGTATGCCCTTCTGGTCACTCACGTATGCAGGAAGCGCCTCTCTTCAGGGGGCAGGCGATACGCGGACGCCTATGGCCATAGGCGTCTTAGTCAATGCGACTAATATCGTGATCGCCTATACGCTGATCAATGGCCGGGGGCCGTTCCCTCGGCTCGATGTGCTGGGATCGGGAGCGGGATTCAGCGGCGCCGCGATCATCGGCGGCAGCCTCGTCCTTACCGTACTTGCTTCGGGCACCAGGATCATCCACTGGTATCCCTGGGAGGCGCTGAGATTTGATCGGGTGGAAGCGGGACGTGTGCTAAACGTAGGCGTGCCCGCCGGCCTGGAGCAGATACAGTTCAACATTGCCTTCATGACGTATACGCGCATTATCGCGACTCTCGGCACGACGGCGCTGGCGGCGCATGGCGTCACGCTGGCGATCCAGAGCCTCACCTTCAACGTCGGCTTTGGGCTGAGCGTGGCGACGACGGCGCTGGTAGGCCAGAGCCTTGGGGCGCACCGTCCAGACCTGGCCGAGAGATCGACCTATGTTACGATGCGCTACTCGCTTGCGTTCATGGTCGCGCTGGGCGCGGTGTTGATGATCTTCGGCGGCCAGATAACTGACCTCTTCGTTGGAGGGAAGAATGCGGACGAAGTTGTCCACATCGGCCGGCAGCTGCTCTTCGTGTTCGCCTTCGCTATGCCGGCGCTGGCTGTGAGCCTCTGCCTCGGAGGCGGGTTGCGCGGCGCGGGGGATACAAGGGCGGTACTCCTGATCATGGCGGGGACGACGTGGATCGTGCGCTTGATCCCGGCCTACCTTCTGGCCATTACCTTCGGGCTGGGGGTGCCTGGAGCGTGGGTGGCCGCCGTCCTCGACATCAACTCGAGAGCTGTGCTCATGTTCCTGCGATTCAGGCAGGGGCGCTGGAAGGAGATCAAGGTCTGACGGCACTTCGGCGAAGGGCCGCATGCTAGAATTATCCGGCCGCGATGATTGTATACACACTCCGAAACTGTCCCACTTGCGATAAGGCGCGCAGCGCGCTTCGCGAGCGAGGGATCGAGTTCGAGGAGCGACGGGTAGACGAGAAGGCGGAATGGTGGGACGAAGCGCTTAACTACGGCATTACAGTGCCGGTGATAATCTGGGATAACGGCGACGTAGAGATTGGCTGGGAAGGCGAACACGGGTGAGAGATAACGTGACCGGCAGGTCTGCCGGCGCCAAATGAGAAGCACCACGGAGCCCTTCTCGCGGACGAGGAGATGCAGCGAGCCACGCATATTAGCGTCTACAACACCTTAACCCGACGCAAAGAAGACTTCAGTCCTGTTGAGCCGGGCAGGGTAAAGATGTACACCTGCGGCCCCACAGTCTACCGGTATGCGCACATCGGTAACCTGCGCTCATACCTGATGGCGGACTGGCTCCGCCGCCTCCTCGAAGCGCAAGGATATCGCGTGAAACACGTGAAGAACATTACCGACGTAGGCCACATGCGGCAGGACATGGTAGAGCGAGGCGAGGACAAGGTCATCGCGGCGGCGCTGGCCGAAGGCAGGACTCCGGAGCAGATAGCGGCGCACTACACCGAGGCATTTATGGCTGACGAGGCGAAGCTCAACATTCTCCCCGCGCACGAGTTCCCGCGCGCCACCACGAATGTGCCCGAGATGGTGGACCTTACCAGGACCCTCGTTGATCGAGGCTATGCTTATGCGGTCGGGGGGAATGTGTACTTTGAGGTGGGCAGATTTTCGGAATACGGTAAGCTCTCGCGACAGCAATCGGCCGGGTTAGAGGAGGGCGTCCGTGTGGAGGCGGACCCCCTTAAGCGCGATCAGCGAGACTTTGCGCTCTGGAAAGCCGCGGAGCAAGGCCGCATGCTGAAATGGCCGAGCCCATGGGGGGATGGATTCCCCGGCTGGCACATCGAATGTTCAGCGATGGCGGCCAAGTACCTGGGTCCGGAGATCGACCTTCACACGGGGGGAGTCGACAACGTCTTCCCGCATCACGAGGATGAGATCGCGCAGAGTGAGGCGGCGTTCGGTCGCCGCCATGTGCGCTACTGGATGCACGGGCAGCACCTCCTCGTCGATGGGTTGAAGATGGCGAAATCTACGGGGAACACTTATGAGATCGGCGACCTGGAGAAGCGCGGGTTTGAGCCGCTGGCGTTCCGCTACCTTTGCGCGACGGCAAGTTACCGCGCACGCCTGAACTTCACGATGAGGTCATTAAGAGCGGCACAGAAAGGGCTCCTGCGGCTGCGCGAGAAACTATCCGCAGACGGCGGGCGAGCGACGAAGAAGGGCACGAAGGAAGGCGAAAGACTGCGTGGAGAGTTCTGGCGAGCTGTCGCCGATGACCTGAGTTTGCCGAGGGCGCTGGCGGTGGCCTGGCGGGTCGCGCGATCGCGGCTGCCCGGCGCGGTCAAGCGCGAGCTACTGATGGATTTCGACCGCGTTCTCGGGCTCGAGCTCGTCGCGCCTAGGCCGTCTGCTTCCGCCATCCTCGTAGAGGCGGAAGCGATTGCGCACGAACGAAGCGAATTGCGGCGCCGGAAGGCGTATACCGAGGCGGATTCGATTCGGGAGCGGATTCGTGGAATGGGATATGAAGTCCGTGATGCGAAAGGCAAAACAGCTCTGGTGCCGGTCCCCGTCTGGGCCAAGGCGGAGGCGTCAATCTCATCGAGCGGAGATGTTGATTCTCATCTTTCGGAGCCAGACAGTGTTGGTTTCACCATTGGCGTCGTGGCGCGGCGGGGATGCGAAGAGCTCGAGCGGTGTCTGACTTCATTGCTCCAATGGGCCGGCGGCGTGACCGCGGAACTGGTCGTTATCGACAACGGACTCGAGGAAGCGTGCGCGGGGCGACTGGATGGTCTAGCGGCGAAGGACGCGCGGGTGCGCGTGTTCCATGCGGACCACTTCCTTGGTTCCGCGGCAGGACTCAACGTCGTGCTCAAACAGGCGCGCGGACGGTACGTCGTTACGCTGGACACGAGCGTTGAGGTGGAAGGCGACATTTTCACGCCGTTACGGGAGCTTCTGGAAGACTCACGAGTCGGGATCGCCGGCCGCTGGGGTGTAACCAGCGAGGACCTGCGGTCGTTCGAGGAAGCGGAGGATTCCGGCGATGTTGATGCGGTTGAGGGATACCTGACGGCATTCCGGCGCGATCTGGTCAACGAGACTGGCCTGCTCGATGAGAAGTACCGGTTTTACCGGCACCTCGACCTCGATTTCAGCCTGGCGGCGCGGACGCTCGGTTACCGGCTGGTGATCAATACGGGCCTCCCGGTCGTGCGACACGAACATCTCGAGTGGGCGGCCACGCCGGAAGAAGAGCGGGACCGGCTCAGCAAGCGCAACTTCTACCGGTTCCTGCGAAAGTGGGGCGAGCGCAGCGACCTGCTGGTCGTGCAGGCGCGCTAGCCGCCGTCCGCGCGGAAGCGTTCGTCCAGCGAAGCGCGAACACGGCGCTGCTGCCGGCGCATGGCCGAGCGCACGGCCGCCATGCGAGATTCGAAGGTCTGGCGGATCGGGGTCCAGCGCGAGGGGTGGCCCTCAATGGGGACGGTCCAGCGCAGGGCGAGAGCCGCCCAGGAGAGGCCTGCGCCAAAGCTGGTCAGGACGATATTATCGCCCTCGTCCACGCGTCCGGAGGCGATCGCCTCGCACAATGCGATCGGTATAGACGCCGCGCTCGTGTTGCCATAGTGGCCAACGTTCGAAAAGACCTTGTCCTCCGAAAGCCCGAGCCTGCGCGCGGTGGACTCGATGATGCGGAGGTTGGCCTGATGCGGAATGAAGAGGTCAATGCGTTCCGGCTCCAAGCCAGACTCCCTAATCACTTGTTCGGCGGCCCGAGACATCATTTGCGTCGCCCAGCGGAAGATCTGAGAGCCGTTCATGCGCAGGTAACGCCCACCGCTGTTCGAACCGTTGCGACCGTTAGAGGCGTAACGGGAGCCGCCGCCCGGGATCATGAGGAGATCAGCCCCTGAGCCGTCAGAACCCATGGTTGACGTGAGGATTCCGGGCTCGACGGCGGCGCGCAGAAGAACGGCTCCGGCGCCGTCGCCGAAGAGGACGCAGGTGCTGCGATCGCGCCAGTCCAGATGGAGCGAGAGCTCGTCTGCGCCGATGACGAGCACGCGGCCGGCGCGCCCTGCCTCGATCTGTCCGGCGCCCATAGCCAGGGCGTAGACGAAGCCGGCACAAGCGGCGTTCAGGTCGAGCGCGCCGGCCCGGCGTGCCCCAAGCCGGTTCTGCACCAACGAGGCTGTGGAGGGCATGATGTGATCGGGCGTGCAGGTGGCGACGATGATGAGGTCTACATCGGACGCGTGGGCTTCGGCGACCCGCAAAGCGCGATGGGCGGCTTTAACGGCCATATCTGAGGTCGCCTCGTTGTGACCCGCCAGCCGGCGTTCCTCAATCCCGGTGCGTGAGGAGATCCACTCGTCGGAGGTGTCGAGGCCCATTTTGACGAAGCTCTCGTTCGGGACGATGCGGGAAGGCAGGTGCATGCCCCAGCCTTCGATCTGTGCGTACGGCATCAGAAGTAGCCTACTGATCCGAACGGGCTTGCCAGCGGACTCGACGCGGTTTCATTCGTCGGTCTGGTGCTGGAGAGCGCGGGGGTCTCTCCACTCATGGCGCTACCCTCCGTCCTCGAGGTGGAGGGAGGAAGCGGCCATCTGCCAGACCTCTTCGGGCGTGAAGAACGTGGTCCGGTAATCGTTCCAGCGATCGGTCTTCTCGTCGTAGCGGCCGTCGTAGGCTTCCTGTACGCCGTCGTAGATGTCCTTGACGACCCGGCTGGTGGTCGAGAAGCGGACTTCGGCGCCGCGACGCCCGGCCTCGGCGTTGAGGACGGCGACGATTCCTTCCGAACCCGACATGGCGCCGATGACGCTCCGCTCGGCCTCTGTTCGGCCGACGAGAGCGGGATCGTAGGCGAGGTAGATGAGGCCGCCCGGCGCGTTCGCCTGCTTGGCGACGCCTGCCTGGTGGATGCCTGCCTGCGTTGTGAAGACTTCCCCGACGATGGGGGCAGTTCGCGGGACCGGGATGAGGTCTTTTTGGATCAGAGCCACGAGCTCCGAGAGCACCGTGAGGTCGAAGCCGGGGTCGCCGTAAAGACGGATGTAAGCGGCGACGACCTGTTCAAGCGACGTGTTGCCGGTGCGCTCGCCGAGGCCGGCGAACACGCTGTTGACCTTGCGGCAGCCGTAGCGCCAGGCGGCGACCGAGTTCGCCGTGGCGAGACCGAAGTCGTTGTGGCCGTGGAACTCGAGCTCGGCGCCGGTCTCCTGCTGGAGCGTCGAAATGAGCTTCGGGATGCCCTGCGGCATGGCGGCGTAGGGATCGGGCACGCCCCAGCCAATCGTGTCGCAGACGCGGAACTTCGCCTTGCCTTCGGTTTGCTCCATCACCGTCTGCATGAAGGGGATCACCCAGCCGTAGATGTCGGCGCGGGTTGTGTCCTCGAGGTGCACGCGCGGCGTGATGCCGTACTCCATGGCCGTAAGCACGGGCTTGAGGTACTTCTCGACCGCCTCTTCCTTGCTGTGGTAGCCGAGCTTGTCAAAGATGTGGTGGTCGGACGAGGAGGCGAGCATGCCGGTCTCTGTGACGCGGCCCTGGCTGACCTCGTGCAGCTCTTTGACGTCCTTCGGGTTGGCGCGAATCCAGGTCGTGATCTTCGGGAAGTCGTAGCCGCGCTCAAGCAGTTTCTCAAGCACCCATTGGTCGCGCCTCTGGTAAATGAACGTCTCGACCGCGTAGATTCGACCCGTGCCGTTATCGAGACGGTGCAGGAGGTCGACGTAGCGGAGGCGCGCTTCGTTCGGGAAGAGCGGGATACGCGAGTCCTGCGCGCCGTCGCGAAGCGTTGTGTCGGTAATGAGCTTGGGTTCGGTTTCGGGTGCAGGGAGCGGGGCCGGCTCGTTTTCGAGCTGGACGGGCGGCATCCCGCCGTCGAAGTTATAGTAGACGCGTTCGGCGTTGATCTTACTCTTGGTTACCATTTACCTCTTCGCAATACGCTTAGCCGAATCGAGTTCATTGTAAGGGAAACGCGGGAAAGGTGAAATGGATTAAGGAAAATGATGGACGATGGAACGGATTGTCTGTCAACGGAAAGCTAACGGATTAACGGATGACGTGGTGACTCAATCTTCGAGCCGTGAGCCCGTCCATTTGCGGACCCGCGATTGCTCCTCGCCGCCGGTACGCCATGTTTTGACCGTCTGGTCACCGTTCGGACCGTACTTGATGTACGCCGCTTCCTCGATGTCGAGCCAGAAGAGGTGATACGGCTCTTCCGGACGCCAGCCGGTCGTGTCGAACGTCTGCTGGGCGCTCCGCTCGCGTAGACCTTTGTCCGTGACGTCGACGCCGCGGCCGCCGAGCTTAACCTCGCCTTCGGAGCCATCCTTGTCAGAGACGACCGAATGCACGAGGCAGCGCGGGTCGCGGTGGAGGTCAAGCGCCTTCTTTGACTGCCACATCATGCCGAGCAGCAGGTGGTCCTCGAAGAGGTCCGCCTCAAGCGGGCTGATGCGCGGCGTGCCGTCCTTGCGGATCGTGCCGATCAGCGCGAGGCCGGTCGCGTCCAGCCGCCCTTTGAAGAGCTGAGCGAGTTCGGGGGCGGCCTGGGTGAATTCAGTCCAGTTCATCTCGTCTCTCCGGTAGGAATGTCGTTGTCTTGCCGGAGGTTATACCACGTGTTTGACACCCGCTTGTCAGTAGCGAGCAAATCTTCCGCTGCTACTCTCTGATCGCTCCCGTGGGGCTCAGGAGGTGAAGCTGGGTAGCTTCATCGGCGGACCCGCCTGCCCGTCCGCTCTATCTGGTCGCCGAATCCCGACGGAGTGCTGAATCCGAGCAGCTTCACTTCCTCGCCTTCGATCCAGTAGCTGTGAGGGACGCCGCGTGGCAGGAACACGAAGCCGTTCTCATTCACCTTGAAGCACTGTCCGCCGCAGTCGAACGTTAGCGAGCCCGAGAGCACGTAAAACATCTCGTCCTCCTCGTGCGTGTGGACAAGAGGCTCTTCCCCAGGTCGGGTCGTGACCTCCCAGACCGACAGCGCACCGCCGGTCTCCGCTGCTGCCGCCTTGATGGCGAATTCAACTTCGTGCCACTCGTAGGTGCGGCCTTCGCCTTCTGCCAGCGCGTAGGGTTTCGTCGCTCCAATCTCCGCCACATCTAAGAGCTGCGAGCTACCGGAAGGAAGCTCAGGATTACCGGAACCATAAGTACTGCAAGCCCGACTCCGACGATAATATCGGCGAGCCTCTTGTCACGTCCGTGCAAATCGCCTTCCAGAATGACGAGAGTCGTCGCAAAAGAGACTAGAGCACCGATCGTCGAAACGATGAATACGATCCATGCCAGCTTGGATAGATGACGTTGTTTCCAGTAGCCGTACAAGACAAGGCCCCAAACGCCAGGCGCAAGAAATAGGGGAGCGAGATCCGCAACATCGCTCATCAGACTGCACTCGGTTTGGCCGCTGGTTTCACGTCGCAATCCCGGCGACTCAGTCCTCCAGCGTGCTCGTGTCCCCCTCCGGTAGGCCGAGCTCGCGGGCCTTGAGGAGGCGGCGCATGATCTTGCCGCTGCGCGTCTTGGGCAGCCCCGGGACGAACTCGATCTCGCGCGGGGCGATCATAGCGCCGAGGCGGTCGCGCGAGAATCGGATGAGCTCGCGGCGGAGCTTTTCGTCGGCCTCGTAACCGTCCTTGAGGGCGACGAACGCCTTCACGACTTCCATGGCGACGGGGTCCGGCTTGCCGATGACCCCGGCCTCCGCGACCGCAGGGTGTTCGATGAGCACGCTTTCGACTTCGAACGGGCCGACGAGGTGGCCGGCGGTGTTGATGACGTCATCTGCGCGGCCGACGAACCAGAAGTAGCCATCGGCGTCCATGCGGGCGCGGTCGCCGGTGATGTACCAGCCGTTCTGGAAGCGGGAATCGTACAGGGGCTTGTTGTTCCAGTAGGTGCGGAACATTGAGGGCCAGCCGGGGCGGACGGCGAGATTGCCTTCCTCACCGGGCGGCATGAGCTTGCCGTCTTCGTCGATGATACCGGGCTCGATACCCGGGAATGGGCGGCCCATGCTGCCAGGGCGGATCTCCAGAGCCGGATAGTTGGCGATGAGGATGCAGCCGGTCTCTGTCTGCCACCAGTTGTCGTGGAAGGGGAGACCAAGCACCCTCTCGGACCAGACGACGGCCTCCGGGTTCAGCGGCTCACCCACGGACATCGTGTAGCGCAGGCTCGACAGGTCGTGCTTCTTCGGGATATCGTCGCCTGCCTTCATGAGCATGCGGATCGCAGTCGGAGCCGTGTACCAGACAGTGACCTTGTACTTCTCGATGAGCGAGTACCAAGTGTTGGCGCCGAAGCCGCCCTCGTAGACGAGGCTGGTCGCGCCGTTGCTCCACGGCGCGAACATCCCGTACGACGTCCCTGTCACCCAGCCCGGGTCGGCTGTGCACCAGTAGACGTCCTCGTCATGCAGATCGAGGACATACTTTCCGGTGGCGTACTGCCCGATAATTGCGTTGTGGACGTGCGCGGCGCCCTTCGGTTTGCCCGTCGTGCCGGAGGTGTAGTGCATGACGGAGTAGTTCTCGGGGTCCGTAGAGACCGTCTCGAAATCGTCCGATTGTGAGCCGACGACCTCATCCCAGAGGACGATGCCGTCGCCCGGCTCGGCTTGCTGGCGGCGGGTGACGAGCACGATGTGCTCGAGGCCGGGAAGGTCGCTGCGGATCTCCTTGACACGCGACCACAGCTCCGGCGTGGTGACTAGCACCTTCGCGCCACTGTCGGCGAGACGGTCTTTCACCGCATCAGGGCCGAAGGCGGAGAAGAGCGGTCCGATCACCGCGCCGAGCTTGAGGGTGCCAAAGGCGGTGAAGTAGCACTCGGGGATGCGCTCGAGGAACATGAAGACGCGGTCACCCTTCTCGACGCCGAGGCTGCTCAGGCCATTCGCGGCCTTGTTCGCCTCGCGGGCGAACTCGGCGAATGTGTAAGTCTCCCGCTCGCCGTTCTTGCCTTCCCAGAGCATGGCGGGCTTGTCGCGCCGGTCGCCCTTCGCGTGGCGGTCGAGGCACTCGTAGGCCTTGTTCAGCCCGCCGCCGGGCACGCCGTCTAGTTCGTTTCGGACGGTGTCCCAGGACCAATGTCGGCGGGTCTCCCCATAGTCACGTAGGTTGGGGAGCACGGGCATCTGGTCGACCGGCGGCTTGGTGATTGGGACGTATTCCATGGCGTCTCCTCAGTGCTGAGTGCCGAGTGCTGGGTGGCGGGCGCGTTCAATCTAGCGCAGGCGCTAGGGGGCGTCAAACGGATTGTCTGTCAACGGATTCGAGGAACGGATTAACGGATCTATTCCTTTGCCGGGAGCGCGCGGTGTACCTATCATGGTGTCGTATGGACCTCGAGATCGGCGGTGTGAGCGTGTTCGTCGCCTTCGCGGCAGGGCTGCTGTCGTGCCTTTCGCCGTGCGTGCTCCCCCTGGTCCCGGCGTATCTCGGCTACTTGACTGGGGCATCGCTGGAACCGGCGCCTGCAGCTGGCCGCTCAGCCGGCGTTCAGCAAGTGGCCCTCGCGGGGAGCGCGGGGACGACCACGGTTGCGATGCCGGCTGCGAGCGCTCCGCCGTCGCCGTTTCTGCATGCGGTGAGCTTTGTCAGCGGGTTTTCGCTCGTGTTCGTCGCTTTCGGTGTTTCGCTGGGCATTCTCGGCTACTTCTTGCGAGACCACCAG
>VBEI01000037.1 GCA_005882715.1 Chloroflexota bacterium
CGGAAACGCCGACGCCGACCCCAACGCCAACGGAGACAGGCGCCGAAACGCCCACGCCGACACCCACCCCGACTGCCACGGAGCTGACGGCGACGCCGACGGAAACGGCGACGCCCGCTAGGGAGACGCCAACCGCCACGCCGACCGAGGTTGCGACGCCTACCACCACGCCGACGGCGAGCGCAGCCCTTGGTGCAACGGCGTCGCCCTCGGTGAGCGCTACGTCGGCGCCGACGGCGGTGCTACGAGTGGTGTCATCGCCACAGCAGACACCGGCGGCGTTGCCAGCGCTGCTACCCCCGACCGGAGGAGCAGACACTAAGGCTTTCGTGATGATGCTATTCGTCGCCGGAGGTGTTCTGCTCTGCGCGGGCTGGGTGACGTTAAAAGCGGCGTCCAGAAGGTAGCAGCAGCGGCGCCCTAAGGGCAGATATCGGGGGCTGCGGGGAAGGGAACGGCTAAACAGCGGGGCACGCCGCCGGATTGGCGGAGGCCTGCCGACAATTGGCTTGCGGGCGGCGCTTGACCACTCGTCAGGCTCGCCCCTACGCTACGGCCATGCGATTCTCGACGCTTTTCGGCGAGACACTGCGGCAAGTCCCGTCAGAGGCCGAAACGCCTTCGCACCGGCTGCTGCTGCGGGCGGGAATGGTCGCGCCGCTGGTGGCCGGAATATACAGCCACCTGCCGTTGGGCAGGGCGGTGCTGCGAAAGATTGAGCAGGTCATTCGCGAGGAGATGGACCGCGAGGGCGGGCAAGAGATCATGATGCCCTCGCTGCTCCCCATCGAGGTGTACCAGGCATCGGGGCGCGACCAGTCGATGGCGGACATTCTCTTTCGAGTAAAAGACCACCGCGACCGGGACTTCGTGCTAGGCCCTACTCACGAAGAGGTGACTGTCGAGCTGTTCAAGCGGAACGTGCGGTCATACCGGGACCTGCCGGCGCTGATCTACCAGATCGCCTCGAAGTTTCGGGACGAGCCGAGGCCGCGCGGCGGGTTGATCCGGCTGCGGCAATTCACGATGAAGGACCTATATTCGTTCGACGCCGATTGGGAGGGGCTGGACGTGAGCTACCAGAAGATGTTCGGCGCTTACCAGCGCATCTTCGATAGATGCGGGGTGCCGACGGTTCCCGTGCTTGCGGATTCGGGCGCGATGGGCGGGAAGGACACGCACGAGTTCATCTACCTGACGGACCACGGGGAGGATTCCTGCCTCTTCTGCCCGAACTGCGGCTACGCGGCGAATGCCGAAGTGGCGGAGTTTGTGAAGGAGCCGGCGCACGCAGATGAGGCGCCCAAGCCGGTGGAGGAGATCGACACGCCGGGGCTGTACACGATAGCGGCACTTTCGGAGCATCTTGGCGTCCCGGAGAGCCGGACGTGCAAAGCGGTTTTCTACTCCGCCGCGTTCGCGGCGGAGGGGGCCGGAAGCAAGAAACAGGGAACAACGGTACAACCGGTGTTTGTTGCTATTCGTGGGGATATGGACGTCAACGAGGCGAAGCTCCGGAATGTTCTAGGGGCGGCCGAACTGCGGTATATGGAGGAAGCGGAGGCGATGAAGGCGGGGTTTGTGGCGGGGAGCGCGTCGGCCGTGGGCCTCGGGGCTGAACCGGGGAACAACGAACAAGGAACTGCGAGAATGCGGGTGGTCGCGGATGATCTGGTAACGCGGGAGCGGAACCTGGTGGCGGGGGCGAACAAGCTGGACAAGCACCTGCTGAACGTGAACTTCGGGCGGGACTGGGAGGCGGACATCGTTGCGGACATCGCGCTGGCGAAGGAGGGGTATCGCTGCGCGAACTGCGGGACGCCGATGGACCTGCGGCGGGGGATCGAGATGGGACAGGTGTTCAAGCTCGGTACGTGGTTCGCCGAGGCGATGGGGGCGACGTTCTTGGACCGCGAGGGAAAGCCGCAACCGGTTGTGATGGGTAGCTACGGGATCGGCACGGAGCGGCTCCTGGCGGCGGTTGTCGAGGCTAACCACGATGAGGCGGGGATCGTCTGGCCCCGGTCGCTCGCGCCCTATGACGTGCATATGGTCGCGATCCACCCGGACAAGCCGGACGTGCGCGAAGTGGCCGAGCGCCTGTACGAGGAACTGTCGGACGCCGGCATTCCTGTGCTGTACGACGACCGGGACGAAACGCCGGGAGTAAAGTTCAACGACGCGGATCTGCTGGGGATGCCGCTACGGGTGACGGTGAGCCCGCGAAACCTGGAGAAGGGCGTGGTCGAATTGAAGGGCCGGACCGCGGGGGAGAGCCGGACGGCGCCGGTCGGCGATGCAGTGGGGGCTGTGAGGGAGGCGCTGAGGGTTTAGTCAGCCAATGGGTAGCGAATAAGCGAATAGCCGGGGCTGGCTGAGGGGGTCTTGCGGGGAGTGATTGGTGCGAATGGCTCGAGCCACGCTTCTCCGGTGCCTGAATTGACGGCTGGGGACGCTTGTCAGGTATGCGGGGCGGTGCTATATTGACGATGTAATAGCGCTCTGTTTGGAGTGGGGCTGGTACCCACTTTTTTTTGGCCTTGTGCAGGGCGGGCGTTGGGAGGAAATGCCGGCGTGAAAACCGAATTTAGCATCGCCATCAAGCAGCTGGCGGCGGAGAAGAATCTGCCGCCAGAAGTTGTTTATCAGGCGATGGAAGCGGCGCTCGTGTCCGCCTATAAGAAGGACACCGATCTCGGCGGCAACGTGGCTGTCCGCATCGATCGGGACAGCGGCGATCACCACGTCTACCTAGAGCGCACGGTTGTGCAGGACGTGGCCGACGAAAAAATCGAGATCGGACTGCCGGAGGCGCGTAAACGAAAGCCGGACGTCATGCCCGGAGATGTGCTGCGGGATGAGGTTCACCCATCCCAGGCGGGCCGCATTGCCGCGCAGACCGCGAAGCAGGTGGTGCTGCAGCGATTGCGGGAAGCGGAACGCGAGATGGTGTTCGAGGAGTTCTCGAACCGGGAAGGGGATATCGTCTCGGGTGTCGTCCAGCGAGCGGAAGGAAATCATCTCGTCATCGATCTGGGCAAGACGGAAGCGATCTTTCCCGCCGCCGAGCAGGTGCGCAATGAGCACTACCGAGTGGGGCAGCGGCTGAAGCTTTACCTGCTCGAGGTGCATCGGTCCATTCGCGGGCCGCAGCTGGTACTTTCGCGGACGCACAAGAATCTCCTGCGGCGGCTATTCGAGCTGGAGGTCCCTGAGATCTACCGTGGGGTGGTCGAGATTAAGTCGATCGCCCGCGAGGCGGGGTTTCGGAGCAAGGTGGCAGTGGCAGCGCGGCAGGAGGGAGTGGACCCGGTGGGGTCGTGCGTGGGTCTGCGCGGGATTCGAATACAGAACATCGTAAACGAGCTGAACGGGGAGCGCATCGACGTGATCCAGTGGGATACGGACCCGGCCCGCTTTGTAGGCAATGCTTTGAGCCCGGCACAAGTGCTTCAGGTTCGAATAAGCGAAGAGGACAACACCGCTTCGGTGGTGGTGCCCGACCGGCAGCTTTCGCTCGCCATCGGTAAAGAGGGCCAGAACGCCCGCCTCGCCGCGAAGCTGACCGGCTGGCGGATCGACATCAAGCCGGAGTCGGCGATGCAAGAGGTGCTGGCGGCAGCGCCGCCCGCGCCGAAGACGCGCGCACGGACGACGCCGGCGGCGGCCGAGGCCGCGCCTCATGCGGAGACCGTGCAGCCGTGGCAAGAGGTGATCGAGGGCGCGGAGAAGGCCGCGGCCGAAGAGGTTGTGGCCGCGACGGCAGAAGCCCCGGCCGCGGAAGGAGAAGCGCCCGCGGCAGGGCCCAGGATACGGTTCGCGGAGGAAGTCGCCAGCAAGGAAGTGCCTGCTAAGAAGAAGAAGTCCAAAAGGGCCGAGAAGGCCGAGCGCGAAAGTGAAGCCGAAGGCAAGGCAAAAAAGGCGCCCAAGAGGGCGCGCCGTCTGGCCGTGGTGGATGAGGACGAAGACATCGATGTAGACGCGGCTTACAGTTGGGACAGCGGGACCAACGGCGACGGCGAGCACGATGCCTAAGGCGGCCGTCCGCTCCCGCCTGCCACCACGTCGAGTGCCGCAGCGCACGTGCGTCGGGTGCGGGTCCGTAAACGCGAAAAGGCAACTTGTGCGCATCGTCCGCGGCCTGGACGGCGAGGTGCGGGTTGACCCTACCGGCAAAGCGGCCGGGCGTGGCGCATACCTCTGCGCGAACCGTCCCTGCTGGGACGCCGCCTTGAAGAAGAAGCGGCTTGAACGCTCCCTCAACGTGGCAATTTCGCCGGCGAGCCTCGAAGCACTGAAGGGCTACGCTGAAGAGCTTCCGGTGGAGCCCGGCGCATGAGCGCGGACAGCAACGGGGCCGACGGAACCACGGCCGGGGCGAACGTCGTTAGGCTTCCGCGCACGATTACCGTGCGAGAGCTGGGCGAGCTGCTGCGATCGACGCCTGTCGATGTGATCAAGGAGCTGATGAAGCGCGGCGTGATGGCCGCTATCAACCAGAGCGTTGACTACGACATGGCAGCCTCCGTGGCGCAGGAACTGGGCTTTGAACCGCAGCCGGAGGAGGGTGGGGCGACAGCCGGTACGGCAGTAGCCGTGGCTGAGGAAGAAGCGGGCGAGGCAGAGGAGAAGCTGCAGGCACGGCCGCCGGTGGTGACGGTAATGGGGCATGTCGACCACGGTAAGACGAGCCTCCTGGACGCTATCCGCGAAACGAACGTGACCGCGCAAGAGGCCGGCGCCATCACGCAGCACATCGGCGCCTACCAGGTGGAGGTCAACGGTCACAAGATCACGTTTATCGATACGCCGGGCCACGAGGCCTTCACCGCGATGCGTGCTCGGGGGGCGAACGTCACGGATATCGCCGTGCTCGTCGTCGCGGCGGACGACGGCGTGATGCCGCAAACGGTCGAGGCGATCGCGCACGCGAAAGCCGCCGAAGTGCCGATTATCATCGCGATCAACAAGACCGACCTGCCGGCCGCCGCGCCCGACCGGGTCAAACAACAGCTAATTCAGCAAGAAGTCTTGATCGAGGAGTTCGGAGGCGATGTCCCGGCGATCCCGGTTTCGGCGAAGACTAAGGAAGGGCTGGACGACCTGCTAGAGCATATCCAGCTTGTGGCCGAGATATCGGAGTTGAAGGCCAACCCAGACCGACCGGCGGAAGGCACGATCATCGAGGCGGAAAAGGACGCCAGCCGCGGACCGATGGCGACAGTGATAGTCGAGAAGGGGACCCTGCGAGTGGGCGACGCGGTGGTGGCTGGGGAGAGCTGGGGCAAGCTCAAGGCAATGTTCGATGATCGAGGCGGGCGCATCAGCGAGGCGACGCCGGCGATGCCTGCGGAGATCATGGGGCTCGATTCGGTGCCGCGGGCGGGCGAGCCGTTCATCGTCGTCGAAGACGAGAGAACGGCGCGCGAGCTGGCTGAGGATCGCCGGCGGCAGAGCACGGACGGCGGTCAGCATCGGGTAACACTGGAAGCGGTGTCCGGAGAGATCGCGGCGGGACGGACGAAGGACTTGAACGTCGTAATCAAAGCCGATGTGCAAGGCAGCGTCGAAGCGATCCGGGGCTCGCTGGAGCGGCTGAGCACGCCAGAGGTGCGGTTGAATATCATTCACACGGGGACCGGCGCGGTAAGCGAGTCAGACGTAATGCTGGCAGCCGCCTCTCGCGCGATCGTTGTCGCCTTCAACGTGAAGGCGGACCCCGGCGGCCGCCGGCTGGCCGAAAACGAGGGTATTGATCTTCGGAACTACCGCATCATCTACGAGCTAATCGAAGACATCGACCGGGCGGTTAAGGGATTGATCGAGCCGGTGACGCTGGAGGTTGTTGACGGGCACGCGGAGGTGCGAGCGATCTTCCGGGTGCGCGGCGGTCGCATTGCGGGCTGCTCAGTGTCGGACGGCGTTATCCGGCGGAATTCGCTACTGCGGGTGCTGCGGGAGGGTGAGATCATACATACCTCGCGCACATCAAGCCTCCGCCATTTCAAAGACGATGTGCGGGAGGTCACGGCCGGGCTCGAGTGCGGTATCGGCGTCGAGCGGTTCGACCGCTTTCAGGAAGGCGACGTCATCGAGGCCTTCCATACGGAGCAGAAGGGCTAGACGCTCCTCGACGGTTATTGTGGGCAGCGTGTCTGCGCCGGCCTGCGCCTCTCCAGTTCGAAAGACCGACCGAGTCAACGCCTGCTGACGGCCTCGTGAGGGTATCCTCCTGCATCGCAGGCGAATTCGTCTTCGGGATGAAAGATGCTTCGCTTCGCATGTGAAATGGTGAATGCGGGATCATTTTTCGCTGTTCATCTAGATGCCCTAAGCGGTGCCTCAGGATGATACTTCGAAGCGCCTTATAATAATCGAGCCATGAGCCGGCGTGTGCAGCGCCTCAACCATCTTTTTCGAGAAGAGCTATCGCACCTGATCCGGACGGAGCTGAGCGATCCGCGCGTCGGCGAGATCATGAGCATTACGCGGGTGAACGTCTCGGCCGATTTGGAGAATGCGGATGCTTACGTGAGCGTGCTGGGTGACGCCGAGGAGAAGGCGTCGACGGTGGCGGCCTTGAGGCACGCGGCGCCTTTTTTGCGACGGCACCTGATCGAGCGCATTCGCATCCGGCGGGTGCCACACCTGCATTTCGAGCTGGACGAGACGATAGAGGAGGCAGCCCGCGTGCTGGACTTGATGCGGCAGGTGTCGCGGGAAAAGGAACGCGGCTAGTTATTGGTTGTCGGTTGTCAGTTGTCAGTGGGTCATTGCCGATAGTTTCTGGCGTACTGAACGTAAATAAGCCGGCCGGGCCGACGTCTTTTGACATCGTAAGGTTGGTCCGAAAGGGAACCGGAGCCAAGAAGGCCGGGCATGCGGGGACGCTCGACCCGATGGCGTCCGGGGTGCTGCTGGTGCTGCTGGGGCAGGCCGTGCGGATCAGCGAGTACCTGATGGACTTGCCGAAGACATATCGCGCAACGGTGCGACTTGGGTTCGCGACCGAGACGTACGACGCCGAGGGCAATCCGACCGGTCCAGAACGAGCGGTCGAGGTCATGCGGGGGGAAGTCGAGAGCGCGCTGCAGGTGTTCGCTGGGGAGATCGAGCAGACACCGCCGGCCTACAGCGCGGTGAAGGTTGATGGCCAGCCGGCGTACCGGCTGGCGCGTAAGGGCGCGGCGGTGGCGCTGCGGTCCCGGCTCGCGCGCATATATGCCATCCGCCTGCTGGAGTTCGAGTCGCCGGAGGTTGTGATCGAGGTGGAGTGCGGAAAGGGGACGTACATCCGCAGCCTGGCACACGATCTCGGACAGGCGCTGGGGTGCGGAGGGCACCTGGTGGCGCTCGACCGGACACGGGTGGGGCAATTCTCGGTCGATTCGGCGGTCGCGCCTACGGAGCTCGTGGGGGCGTTCGAGACCGGTGATTGGCGAGAGATGGTGCTGCCGCTGGACTGCGGGCTGACGGAGCTGCCGGCAATTACGCTGCACATCGAGGACGAGAAGGATATTCGCCACGGGCAGGCGGTGCGGATCGATGAGGAACGGCTAACGAGCGCCGCCGTTGAGGACGGGCGGCTGCACCGAGCGTACGCGGAAGACGGGGGCCTGGTCGCGGTGGTGGTATACGAGGGCGCTACTGGGTTGTGGCGTCCGCGGAAGGTGTTTGGGTCAGATTAAGGGTCGTCGAGCCTGAGTGGATTGACTGGCAGCGGATTGCGAAACGCATAAGCGGATTCGGGTAGTCTATCCCGGGACTGCAGCCAGGAGCCGAATTCTCTCAGCGCTGCTCTTCGTGGTTGTCGCCTAACGAAAAATTCGTTACGATAGCCCGTGTGAACACGCAAACTAAGCCGGCCGAACGTGTCATCCAGCGTTTCGGCGGGCAGAGTGCTCTAGCTGGGCTGCTCGGCAGACGGCAGAGCACAGTCGAGCACTGGGCGACAACGGGCAGGATCCCGGCGCAGTGGCACGGGCCGCTCATGTCGCTAGCCCGACAGAGGGGAATCGCCCTGGAAGCGAGGGATTTTGTGGCAATGGATTCGCATGACATCGCGCCCGCGAGTGGGAAGCTGGGGGTGCTGCTGGTCGGGCTGGGAGCTGTGGCGTCGACGTTCATCGCGGGCGTCGAGCATGCTCGCCGGGGGACAGGCCGCCCGATTGGGTCGCTGACGCAGATGGGGGCGATCAGGCTGGGGAAGAGGACGGAAGGACGGACGCCGCTGGTGCGCGAGGTTGTGCCGCTCGCTGAGCTGGACCAGCTTGTGTTCGGCGCGTGGGACCCCATCGCAGATAACGCCTACGAGGCGGCGGCGAATTGCGGAGTTCTCGACCGGCACGAACACGTCGAGCCGATTGCGGACTTTCTCAAGACGATCGAGCCGATGGCTGCGGTATTTGACGACTTCTACGTGAAGCGGCTGAAAGGGATCAATGTCAAGCAGACGGGGACGAAGATGGAGGCGGCGGAGGCGATCCGCCAGGACATTCGCGACTTCAAGGAGAGAAATCGCTGCGACCGGCTGGTAATGATCTGGTGCGCATCCACGGAGATTTTCCTCGAGCCGGGGCAGGTGCATCGCAATCTCGAGAACTTTGAGGCGGCAATGCAGGCGAACGACGAGAGCATCGCGCCGTCGATGATCTATGCGTGGGCGGCGCTTATGGAGGGAGTGCCCTTCGCCAACGGTGCCCCGAACCTGACAGCAGATACACGCGCGCTGGTAACGCTGGCGGATGAGCGAGGGGTCCCGATCTGCGGGAAGGACTTCAAGACGGGCCAGACGCTGATGAAGACGGTGCTGGCGCCGATGCTCAAGGCGCGGATGCTCGGAGTGAACGGGTGGTACTCGACAAATATTCTCGGCAACCGGGATGGGGAGGTGCTGGACGACCCGGAGAGCTTCAAGACGAAGGAGGAGTCCAAGCTGGGCGTGCTCGAATATGTCTTGCAGCCGGACGTGTATCCAGAGCTCTACGGCAGCATCTTCCACAAGGTCCGGATCAACTACTACCCGCCGCGCGGTGATAACAAAGAGGGTTGGGACAACATCGACATCTTCGGCTGGCTGGGCTATCCCATGCAGATCAAGATTGACTTTCTTTGCCGCGACTCGATCCTTGCCGCGCCGCTGGTGTTGGACCTGGTGCTATTCCTCGATCTGGCACAACGAGCCGGAATGAAGGGCATCCAGGAGTGGCTCTCGTTCTACTTCAAAAGCCCCCAACACGAGTCGACGGTTTACCCGGAGCACGACCTCTTTATCCAGCAGACGAAGCTGAAGAACACGCTGCGCTGGCTGATGGGCGAGGAGCAGATCACGCATCTGGGGGCGGAGTACTATCAGGCGGAGTGAGGGACGGCTGACCGAGCGAACCCTCCGCCGCGCTGACGCAGAAAGAGGGCTTCGATAAACTCAGTACGAATGGGGCGCGTTCCATAGCGAGCCAATGCTGAAGTTCCTCCTTTACTGGGTGACATTTCATACGCTGGGGCGGCTGCCACTTTCTTTTCTCTATGCGTTGATGAGCACGACTGCGTGGGCGGCGTACCATCTGGTGCCGACGGTGCGGCGGAACATCCACGAGAACATGCGACACGTCATGCCGGACGCGCCGGAGGCAGAAGTGCGACGTGCGGCGAAGCAGGTGCTTCGTAACGTCGCGCTGTATTACGCTGATGTGGCACATCTACCTAGGATGGACCTTCGGGCATTCTTCGAGAAGCGGTTCGTCTTCCACGGTCTGGACGAGTACCTGCGGCCCGCAATCGCGGAGGGAAAAGGCGTGATCACCTTGAGCGCGCACTATGGAAACCCTGAGCTCGCCATGCAGGCGTTCGCGCATCTCGGTATCCCCGTCTTCGCTCTTACGGAGCGGGTGCATCCGCGAATGTCGAAGCTGATGGACGAGTACCGGGCGAGCAAGGGGCATACGTTCGGGCCCGTGACCCGTGGGAACGTGAAGCGAGTTTTCCAGACGCTGAAGCGCGGCGGCGTCGTCGCGTTGATGGGAGACCGCGACATTGAGGGGCCGAGGGAAGCGATGCTGTTCTTCGGTAAGACGGCCTTGATGCCCACGGGGCCGATCGAAGTCGCGATTAGGACAGGAGCGCCGGTAATTCCGTGCTTTAGCGCGCGCAGGGGGAAATATGGAATCGAGGGCTGGGTCGAGGAGCCACTCATGCTGAGACGCACGGGCGACACCCATGCGGATGTTGTCGCCGGGACGAGAGAATACATCGAACGTCTCGAGCGCCGGCTGCGCGAGGATCCCGGGCAGTGGGCGGTGATCGAGAGGATATGGGACGCGCAGCCATCGTCGGCCGCTGAGAACGCGGCAGAAGTGGCGGAGAAGATCCAGTGAGAACGGTCGTGGGTGGAAGATGTCTCGGCTAAGAGTTACGTCAGGCGAAGGCGCGACGTTCCGGAGCGCCGGTCGAAGGTTGGCCCCCCGCCAGATCCCTTCGCTAAGCGGCCCAATTCCACTCAAGGAAGTGGTCGGCGCTCAGGATGACGCGGGCAAGGCTGACTTGCACATACACACGTCGTTCAGTGATGGGATGGCGGACGTGCCGGAGCTGCTCGACTACGTGGAGAGCGAGACTGACCTCGACATAATAGGGATAGTTGACCACGACGACGTGCGGGGGGCGCTGGCTGCTCGAGATCAGTGGGCGAAACGGAGCTACCGGTTCGAGCTGGTCACGGGCATCGAGGTCACCGCGATCGAAGGACATCTGCTCGCGCTCTACGTTGATGAGCCAATGGAATCGCTGCGTCCGCTCGAACGAGTGGTGGAGGACGTGCATCGGCAAGGAGGTCTATGCGTGGTGCCGCACCCGATGAGCTGGCTCACGCGAAGCATCGGGGAGCAAACGCTGCGGGGCTTCGTTGGCTCTCTGGATGGGATCGAAGTCGCCTGCTGTTCGCCGGCGGCGCGCGTAAGCAACGGGCGGGCGGCGGCGCTCAACCGGTTATTGGAGATGGCCGAGCTGGGCGGGAGCGACGCGCACTTCCTGCAGGCCGTCGGGTCGTCGTACACCCAGTTTGAGGGGCGCTCGGCTGCCGATCTGAAGCGGGCGATCACGGCGAGGACGACTCGTGCTGTATACGGGGCGCCCGTGGACTGGCAGAGTATCGGGATACGACAGATGGCGCGACAGACGTGGCGGGGCATCTGTGCGACGCCGCGGGCGATGGGGCTGGGGCCTACCGCGCGGAGCTTTGTGAGGCGGATCTTTCGCTCGCGCTAAGATAGGCGCGTGAAACATGGCACCGGTGACGCAGCGGATGCCGTTCGCACATCGCTACGCCGCCAGATTCCTTCGCGTAGGCGCTCTCGTTGTTTTCGAACGTGGCCGGTGCTCAGAATGACAAGATGAAGATTGCACTCGTAACGCCGTACGATTGGGCGACGCCGGGCGGCGTCAATCTGCACATTGCGCCGCTGGCCGAGCGACTGAAGGCCGCCGGTAACGACGTGCGGATCGTGGCGCCTTCATCGCGGCCCGAGCGAAACGAAGGATGCGTCACCGTAATCGGCGAGAGCGCTTTCGGGCTGCCCGCGACGGGGTCAGTCGCCAAAGTCTCCCTTTCGTACGATCTGGGGCCGCGGGTTAAGCAGCTTTGCGGGCGCGAGCACTTCGACGTCGTACACGTGCACGAGCCGTTCATGCCCCTGCTGCCGTTCCAGTTCCTCCGCTACTCGAACGCTACCAACATAGCCACGTTCCACGCTGCAAGGGAAGGCGGCAGCCGCCTGTACGCCTACTCGAAGTACATCATCCGGCCATGGTGGGGGCGGATTCACGGGCGCATAGCGGTCTCTGGGGCTGCGTTGCGCCTTATCGGTAAGCATTTCGCCGGCCGGTATCGGATCATCCCGAATGGGGTGGACTGCGGCTTCTTCGCGAATGGAAGCCCGACTGCTGACTTTGCGGACGGCAAGCGGAATATCCTCTTTCTTGGCCGGCTCGAGAAGCGGAAAGGGCTGCCGTTCCTGCTGGAAGCGTTCGCACGGGTCAAACGCGATTTTCCGGATACCCGGCTCGTTGTCGTGGGTGGTGACGGCGGATTGCGTTCGGTGTGCGAGCTGTATGTCGAGCGAAACCGGCTGCCGGACGTCGTCTTTACGGGCTACGTGCCCGACGAAGCGAAGCCGCATTATTTCAAGGCGGCGGACATCTACTGTGCCCCCAACACCGGTGGCGAGAGCATGGGCATGGTCCTTCTCGAAGCGCTGGCCGCCGGGGCGCCGATCGTGGCGTCGCGCATCGAAGGGTTCTCGGAGGTTCTAACGGACGGCAGTGAAGGGCTTCTGGTGCCGCCGCGGGACAGCGAGGCGCTGGCGGCCGCGCTTAAGCGTCTCTTATCCGACCACGCCTTGCGCAAGAAGATGGCCCAACGGGCGCAAAAGACGGCGAAGCGATACGACTGGGCGAGCGTCTCAGCGCGAATCATCGACTACTACGGGGAATGCATGGCTGATCGCAGTGAAGGGCACGCGTGATGCCAACGCTGCTTCCTCGTTCAGCGCCGCGGTGGTTCACCGACCCGATCGTCGATTGGCTCGCGCGGGCCGGCGTGACGCCGAACATGCTTACAGTAGCCGGGGTGGCGGGCAACGTGGTCGCCGCGGTGCTGGTGGGAAGGGGGGAGTTCGTCATCGCGGGCATATTGGTTCTCGCCGCCAGCGCGCTTGACATGCTGGACGGGGCGCTGGCACGGGCGACGAGGCGCGCGACCGATTTCGGCTCGGTTTTCGACGCCGTGGCGGACCGCGTTTCCGAGGCGGCGGTGCTGTTCGGCTTGCTCGTATATTTCGGCGACATCGGCCGGACGGAGGACCAGCAGCTCACTTTCGTTGCAGTCGTCGCGTCCCTCCTTGTGAGCTACATACGAGCGAGGGCAGAGATCGTGGGCGTGGAATTGCGCGAGGGGTTGCTCAGCCGCGC
Source organism: Chloroflexota bacterium (assembly GCA_005882715.1). Taxonomy (GTDB): domain Bacteria; phylum Chloroflexota; class Dehalococcoidia; order SM23-28-2; family RBG-16-64-32; genus CF-163. Next base: position 12,964 of record VBEI01000037.1, read on the forward strand.
ACCGCGCGTCCTCCTGATTTCAGCAGGACTTATATTGGAGCCATACTGGGATGTGTGGGAGAGCAGTGTGCACATCATGCTCTGGGTGCTGGTGTTGATGTCGACGCTAACCGCGGCACAGCGGCTGGTGCTGGTGTGGTTGAAGACGCGGTGGGAAACGAGAGATGAGGCATGAGAAATGGGAAATGGGGAAACGGGCAGGCTGCCGGACGCAGGAAGGCTGAAGCTACCCGCCTACATTACCGTGGTTGCTTACCGGTATGATTCCGCTTAAGGATCAAGTGCAGGCAACGGCTCTCTGGTCGCCGCGCGTTGCCTTGACCCCTGTTCGCCCGCGTGCGACTGTAGGCGCCGGAGGTACTCCATATGAACGACATCGCCCTGCTGGATGCCACTGCCCAGGCGGAGCTCGTCCGCAGCAAGCAGGTCAAGCCAATCGAGCTTCTCGAGGCGACAATCGAGCGGATCGAGCGCATCAACCCGCAGATCAACGCCGTCGTGACTCCGATGTACGAAATCGCGCGCAAGACGGCGGAGGGGCCGCTCCCGGATGGGCCTTTCAGCGGGGTGCCGTTCTTGTTGAAGGACCTCGGGGCCGGGTATGCAGGCGTTCGTCAGACGCAGGGCTCAGTATTCCTTGAGGACTTCGTATCGCCGTTCGACAGCGAACTGACGGTTCGCTACAAGCGGGCCGGCCTGGTCATCACCGGGAAGACGAATACGCCTGAGTTCGGTCTCGTCCCGACAACTGAGCCGCGGCTCTTCGGGCCGACCCGCAATCCCTGGGCGCCAGAGCATTCGGTGGGTGGCTCGAGCGGCGGGTCGGCTGCTGCCGTTGCTGCTGGAATCGTACCGATGGCCCACGCAAATGACGGCGGCGGTTCTATTCGCATCCCTGCCTCGTGTTGCGGTCTGTTTGGAATCAAGCCGAGCCGGGCGCGCGTGCCGCTAGGTCCAATCATCGGCGACATGATGGGCGGACTCGTCTGCGAACACGCCGTGACGCGCTCGGTGCGAGATAGCGCCGCCCTTCTGGATGCCGTCGCGGGCCCGGAGCTGGGCGACCCCTACTACGCCCCACCGCAAATCAGGCCGTACGTCGAAGATCTCGGCGCCGACCCCGGGAGCCTCCGCATCGCCGTTTCAATTCGTACGGCCACTGGAACACCGCTTCACGAGGACAACATCGCGGCGGTCAAGGATGCGGCCGCATTGTGCGAGGAACTTGGCCACCACGTCGAGGAGATGGGGCCTCCCCCGATCAACGCTGAGATGCTGGAGGAGGCGTTCTTGACGATCTGGGCCGCCGGAGTCCCGTGGGGAATCGAGGGGATCGGGCGCCTGACTGGGCGTCAGGCTTCGCCCGAAAAATTCGAGCCGCTCACCTGGGCGCTATACGAGCAAGGAAAGCGGACTGCGGCGGGGGATTACCTGCTCGCCGTCACTGCTCTGCAACAGATGTCTCGGACGGTCGCTCATTTCTTTGAACGCTACGATGTGTGGCTATCGCCCACTCTCGGATCTCCGCCGCCCAAGCTCGGTCACTTCGATGCGACGCCTGACAACCCCATGGTCGGCCTAGATCGAGCCATCGAGTACGTTCCCTTCACGCCTCTCCAGAACGCGACAGGCCAGCCCGGGATGTCCGTACCGCTCTTCTGGAACAGCGAAGGCCTGCCCGTCGGGGTGCACTTCGCGGCTCGCTTCGGCGAAGAAGACACGCTGTTTCGTCTGGCGGCGCAGTTGGAAGAGGCGTGCCCGTGGGCCAACAAGCGCCCGCCTATCAGCGCGGTGTAGAGCGACCCGTTGGGTAGCTACACGGTCCGCGCTATTAGATGGCGCATGAGCCGGCCAGGCTGGAGATCGCCGTCACCCGCCGGCCAACCGTAAGCCAGTCCGTGAAGCCGTTCGTGCAGTAACCTACCGAAATACCTGTCTCTGGGTCGCCCCAGGCGATCTGGCCGCCGGCGCCACCATGTCCGAATGCGACCGGAGAACATGTGCGCCCGAAACCGCGCATGAAAGCGTTTCCGTCGTCCCCGGCGACGACCATACTTAGACCGCGGTTTGCCGGAATCTTCCAGACAGGATCGACGTGTCGTCCCTCCGTGCGCACCGTGGTCCCGAAGGCGATCGTCTCCGGTTTGAGGACCTGCCGGCCATCGACCGTTTGGCCACCGTTGATTAGCGGCTGGTAGAACATCGCCAGCTCGGCGGCGCTTGCTATGCCGCCCGCTCCCGGTAGACCCGATCGCCGCGCCTCAGTGCCGTTGAAGCGCAGAACGGCCTCCGGCGTAACTTCTCCCCAGCCGCCGGGCGGCTCCACCGCCTCGCTCACCCAGCGCACTTCGGCTACGCGCGCGTCGTGCTCCGGTGGTAACCCCGCGAAGAGCTCGTTGAGGCCCATCGGCTCGGTCACTCGCTTACGGATGAACTCGCGAAAATCGACGCCCGTGCGGCGGTTGATGATTTCGGAGAGCACCCAGTGCGCCGAGGTTGGGTGGTACTCATAGCGAGTCCCGGGTTCCCAGTTCAGCCGCCAGCGCCCGAAGGCTTCGAGAAGCGTCTGGCGGTCGCCCCAGAATTCCGGGCGCAGGGGAGCGTAAGGAAAGCCGCTCGTGTGCAGCAAGACTTGCTCTACGCTCACGACTTCCTTTCCGTTCGTCCCGAATTCAGGGATGATTTCGGCCACCCGTTCGTCGAGCTTCAGCAGCCCTTCTTCGAGAAGGAGCCAAACAGCGACGCCGACCACCGCCTTCGTCGACGAAAAGATGCTGTAGAGCGTCTCGTCCGTTGCCGGACGCCCTTCGCCTCCCTGAACCGCGGAGCCGAACGTCCGCATTCCGGCCAGCTTTCCGTTCCGGGCGACGGCCACCTGGGCACTCGGAAGTACACCGTCATCCAAGTCCCGTCTCGCCCGCGCGAAGACTGCTTCGAGCCTTTCGCTATCGATGCCGACATCTTCGGGTTTGGACGCGATCAGTTCGGGATTTAGCATACGGCACCTCCCTCTGGATGGCGCTCATTATAAGCCGATCAGGGTGCGCGATAAGCGCGAGTTCCGGCTATTTCCTTCTCACGAGCATGAGGCCGTCCCTGACGGTCAAGATCACGTTCGTTACCCGCTCGTCTCGGGAGACGTGCTTGTTAAAGGCGACGATCGCGTGGTCACTCTCGTCTTTTGGGTCGAGTACGCGGCCGCTCCACAATACGTTGTCTACCGCAATTAGGCCGCTCGTTGAGAAAAGCCGTAGCGCCTCCTCGTAGTAGCTGATGTAGCTCTCCTTGTCTGCGTCGATGAAGACGAGATCGAAGCCGGGCTCTAGGGAGCGCATCGTTTCGAGCGCTGGACCTTCGCGCAGCGAGATCTTATGGCCGTGCGGGCTGCGTTCGAAGAAGCTGCGTGCGACTTCGATGGCCTTCGGGTCGGTGTCGCACGTTATCAACTGGCCGTCTTCGGGTAATGCTGCCGCCATCATCTGTGCGGCGAAGCCGGTGAAAGTGCCGACCTCGAGAACGCGATGTGCCCCCAGCGAGGCGATCAGCATCTGGAGAAGCGTGCCCTCGAGTTGTCCGGAGAGCATGCCCGCCTGCCGCCCGAACCTTTCCTGGGTGACCGAGATTAGCTCTTGGAGCAGCGGCGGCAAGGGCGTCGTGTGGGCCGTGGCGTAGCGCTCGATCGGCTCGGGGACAAGCGTCAGCATTGACCCGCCACGGTCCTCGGTTGCAGTCCGCTGGCTGCGGACGCGTTCTCTACGTGCCACGGGCCACCTGCTCCGCAGCTAGTTCCGCCTCGAGCATGTCGAGGCCCATAGGCCCCAGCGCGAGCGCCCGGCTGTGGAAACCCTTGAGGCTAAACGAAGCACCGGCGCTGCGGCGAGCGGACTCTCGCGCTTCGAGCCATTTTCGCTCGCCTACTTTGTACGCGATCGCCTGCGCGGGCCAGCCGAGGTAGCGGAGTATCTCACTCTTGAGGAATTCGCGTGGTCTCTGGGTTCGCTGGACGGCGAATTCGAGCATGAGGTCGTGAGTCCACTTCTCGCCTGGGTGAAAACTCTCTGCCGGCGGTATCTCGAGCTCCAGGTGCATTCCGATGTCGATGATAACGCGGACGCAGCGTAGCGCCTGAGCGCTCAGCATTCCCAGGTAGTAGTCGGGGTTCTGGAAGTAACCGAGTTCCCCCATTAGCCGCTCGGCATACAGCGCCCAGCCCTCCCCGTGACCGGAAATGAAGGTCAGCGTCCTCTGGAAGCGCGACAATTCGTCAGTCAGCAAGCGCACTCCGGCGACCTGCAGGTGATGGCCGGGCACACCCTCGTGATAGGCGATGCTGACCTCGCCCCACTTTGGGAAGCGCGTTCGGCCGTCCACCGGCCACCAGGTGCGGCCCGGGCGAGAGAAGTCCTCGGACGGTCCGGTGTAATAAGGGATGAGGGCGCCCCCTGCGGGCGGTATCATGACCTCGATCGGCCGAATCTTCTCGTCGATCTCGAAGTGTATGCCGTCGAGCGAAGCGACTGTCTCATCGTGCAGCTGCTGCAGCCATTCCTGGTAAGCTTCGACTCCTTCGACGGCGCGTACCGGGTCTGTCTCCAGCAACTGCTTTGCGTCGCCGACAGTTGCGCCGGGGGAAATGCGCTCGGCAGTCGCTTCCATTTCGCCTTCGACTCGATGCAGCTCTTCCCAGCCCCATCGGTACGTATCCGGAAGATCGAGGGTGGCGCCGAGAAATAGGCGCGAGAGGAGCTGGTACCGCTCCTCGCCGCATGCTTCGCGCTCGGTCGCCTTCGGTGCGTAATCCTCCCGCAGCCACCGCGATATTTCGGCATAGGCCTCGCGGGCCAGGTGCACACCCCGGCCGAGGTCTGCGCGAAGAGTCTCGGGGCCTGCTTCAGCTGCATCGAACCGTGCTGCCAGGCCGGCGAAGAAACCAGCGTCCCCGCTCCATACCTCCGCCTGGCGGGCGCCTTCGAGCGCCTGCCGTCGCGCCGCCGGCGTCCCGCGTTGGACGCCCTCGGAGAGTGTCCGACGGTAGCCAGCAATTGCTTGCGGGACAAGCTGGAGGCGTGCCGCGATGTTCGACCATTCCTCCTCTGTGCTGCGGGGCATCTGGTCGAACACCTGGCGGATGTTCTGGAGCGGACTGGCGATGTTGTTGAGATCGCGGAAGTGCTCGCCTGCTTCAAAGAGGTCGAGATGGACGCCGAGGCGTTCGAGCATGACGCTGCGCGCGATCCGATCTGCCCTTGCTGGGCCTCCCGCGGGATCATCCTCAATTGGAGCCGCTTCGAGCTTTGCCATGGAGCGCACGTGGAAGGCGGCAATAGCGGATACGCCGTCGGGTGAGAAGTCGGTCATCTCCCGTTCGTGGCCGGGGACGCCGATGGCCGTCGCCAGGATCGGGTCCAGAGCAGCGATCCCGTCGACGTAGCGATCGGCGATATCGAAGATGCGGGACATGGGATGTCAGCTGTCAGCCGTCAGCCATCAGTGCCGAGTTAGCGGACGAACTCCCTTACCTGACTGTAGACGGTCGCGTCTGTACGGAGGGCGGAGTGGCCCATGCAGGAGGTCTGGGTGTTGGTGGCGCCGCTGAGGATAACGCTCGTGTCGGGGTTGATCAGCTCATCGCAGGGGGACCACCAGGTGCCGTAGTTGACGGCGCCGGGGGTTTCGTCGCCGGAGTTGAGCTGGTTCAGGAAGCTCGAGCCCGGGATCATCTGGTTGCAGGGGGAGATGAAAAAGCAGCCGTAGGCCCAGGTGGTGCCGTGATTAGGGCCGCCGAGGGAGACCCAGTCGTCGACGTCGGCCTGACCGCCGAGGTTCTTGAGGTAGTAACGGCTGGAGAGGCCGCCCATCGAGTGGGTGATGATGTCGACCTTAGCGGCGCCGGTGGCGGCGCGGATCTGGTCGACGCGGGCCTTGACGTCCTGAGCGATCGAGGCGTTCGACTTCGTGCTGCTAAAGGTGTAGGCGAAGAGGCGGTTGGACTCCCAGCCATCGGCTTGAAAGCGGGAGATCATGGTGTTCCAGGCGCTGGCGTCGCTGGTGTAGCCGTGAACGAAGAGGATGGGATCGACGTGGTTTGCGCTGGACTGCCTGGGCGAACTCGCGAGGAAGGCAAAGGAGAGCGCGAGGAGGAACAGGCCGGCGAGAACGAGACGACGCATGGGATGCCCCTTTCCGATGTACGCCTATGAACGGTTTGGTTTGGAGCCTATATATGCGCTTCGAGGGTGTTTGGCAAGGGGTTTGCGCGCTCAATCAACCGGTTTTCGTGAGTGAAATTTGATTGGGCGGGCGCTTCGTGTGTGGGAGTTGATTGAGGGGAGGGCGATTTTCTTGTTTTCGTTCGTGGCCGCGGCCGGATTCGGCGCGATTTGCTTGATTGAGCGTCCCACAAAGCCTTGGGGGGAGCGGACAATCGAGCGAGTGGCAGTCGGCGAACGGCAATTGGGGATCTGGGGTGGGTTATTCGTGATTGGCCACTTTCGGCGCCTGTCAGGGCTGGCATGGGCGAGGCTCTCCTTTGCGGAACGGATGTTCTATCGTAAGTATAGCGGAT
>VBEI01000038.1 GCA_005882715.1 Chloroflexota bacterium
GGACGTGGTTGTTATCCGAACGACGGAGAGTTCGTCGCGATGCCGAATCACATCCACGGCATCGTTTGGATTAGCGCCAGGCAGACGACAGGGCTCGGGGCCACCATAGGGGCGAGCCGTCCACCAATTCGGGGCACCGCGTCGCCTCCAGATTGCGTTTTGTCTTCGGATGGCTCTCTCGCATCGGTGGACGGTTCGCCCCTACACTCCGAATCAGCCCGGACGTTCGCTCATGTTCAACGCGGTGGACTCCGAGACTTGGTCGCATCGTTCAAAACGACCGCGGCCTTGGCGGTCAACAAGATCCGCCGCACGCCCGGCGCACGGGTATGGCAACGCAGCTATTACGACCACATCATCCGGAGCGAACAGGACCTTCGCCGCGTGCGGGAATACATTCGCGATAACCCGCGGAAATGGGCCGAGGATCCGGACAATCCGATCAACATCTGCCGGGCATAGCCGCCATCCGGTGTCGTGGCGCAGCGCGCCGCAGCCGGCCGTTTGTAGCGGCCCCTTCTCCGGCGTATAATTTCGCGCATCCGCTGACCTGTGAGGGAGGTAGCCATGCAGCCGACCACCGCCCGTCAATGTGTTCGAGGCCATCCGCTGATAGGCGATGGCTTGTTCTGTCAGAGCTGCGGGGCGTTCCAGCTGGACCGCGAGGGTACAGTTACGATGGCGGGCCGCTGGGAGCGCTTGCTGGCGTGGTTCGTCAACACACTGCTCCTCATCGTCACCCTCGTCATCGGGTGGATCATCTGGTGGTTCATCGTCGCGCCGAAGGGGCAGAACCCGGGCAAGGCGATCGTGGGGCTGCGCGTGATCAGGACAGACGGCAGCGCGGTCGGCACCGGCATGATGTTCGTGCGAGGCCTCGTCGGCTGGGCGGCCGGTATTGTGCCCTTCGGCAACATAGTCGACGGCGCCTGGCTGCTCTGGGACAAAGACGCGCAGACGCTGCACGACAAAGTAGTCGGGACGGTCGTCGTGAAGGCGAAAGGCTCCGAGAAGATCATCGAGGCCGGCGGTCTGGGCGCGCCGCCGGCGGGCGTCACGCCGCCTCCGGCCTACGCGCCGCCGGTCTCGTTTCCCGCGTCGTCACCGCCCGGGGCGTCACCGCAAGCGCGCGGGGCGGACGAGGTCTTCTGCCGGAACTGCGGGCGAGCGGTGAAGGCAGACGCACAGTTCTGCCCGAACTGCGGGGCGAGCATCGCTGGGTGAGGCCGCCCGGAGGCGGCGAGGATACGCGGGTTCGGACGGGTATCATGTCCTCTCTCAAGGATAGGCGCCGCGATCAGCAAAACCGGACCAGCTAACACCGCCCGTCCAATACTTGTGGTACAGAGTGTCGTTTTCGCTGCGGACGAATATGTCGAGCCGGTTAGCGCCCCAGGATGTCAAGGCGGGCCTGTGATTGCAGCGACATTAGTCTCAATTTCCGGCTAACTCGATTGTCGAGATGTAACGGTCGAACGCCGCCTTATCGTCAGGATGAATTCGGGCTGTTACATCCGATACGTTGCCCGTCGCACTGTCAATTGCCACTTCTGATCTGGCAGTTTCAAGGACGAGGAACAAACCGCCTGGATCAGCGCTTTGAAAACTCCACTGAACTCCGGAGGAAGGATCCGGCTGCAAGAAAGTGAGCTTGCCCAACGTCAGTCGTGGCCCCTCCGGTGCCGCGCCGGTATACGGCCAGGGCGCGGCCGCGGGGTCGAAGGGGCAGATGGAGACTGTGTTGAGCGCGGGCGCAATTTCCTCCCGCTTCTCAAACACCGGATCGTCATCAGGACCAGCGGATACAAGTTGCCCGGTGAACGCGTCGATCATGACCTGCTCGCTGGTGTCGTCCTCAGAAAATATCGCCATGACTGGTTGAGAATAAGGATGGAGGAGCCCACCTGCACGAATTCCGTTGCCCTCTGAAGTAATTACGGTGACGTCACCCCATCGCCAAGTCTTTGTTCCTGTTTCCGCGCCGGAGGAGGGGCATTTCCGAGTGGGAGCGAAGGAAGGCACGTCCAACTGGTATTCCGGTGCCTCGTCAGGTCCCGGACTGGGCGTGTCCATGACCGGCGAGGGTGCAATAGTGGCGGGCACCGCTGTTGACTTTGGCTCAAAGGCGGCCTCTTCCTCACCGCCAGTGGACGCTACTACGAGCGCGCCGACACCGCCGGCAGTCCCGAGTAGCGCGAGCCCTCCTACGGCTGCCCAGATGGGCTTGATCATGAGGCGTCCCCTTCGTATCGCGGCCCCAGGCTACATCCGCTTCTCGAGCCTGTCAATACGCAAACCTGCTTTTTTTTTGGCATTTCTTCGGTGGCGGTCTAGCGAGGTTAGACAGTCAATTCGTGCGCCTCTTGCACATCGCTCGAGACTCAATAAGGTCAGCGCGAGAAGCAGGACCGATAAGCCAATGCCCTTCACTGTCTCACTTTTCAACTATCTGTATCGTGGCTATGTAGCGGTCAAAGGCGACTTTATCGTCCGCATGAATTCTGGCCGTCTCCTGCGATACCGCACCCGTCTCAGCATCTATTGCCACCTCCGACCGGGCAGTCTGAAGAAGTAGGAACATTCCCCCGGGATCGTCAATTTCGAAAGTCCATTGAACTCCAGACGCGGGATCAGGCTGCAAGAAGCTAATCTTCCCCAACGTCCGTCGTGGCCCGTTCGGAGACGGCCCGGCATACGGCCAGGGGGCTGTGCTCGGGTCGATAGGACAGATAGACACGGTTGCCAATGCCGCCCCAATTTCCTTCTGCTTTTCAAATACTGGATCGTCATCCGGCCCCGCCGAGACAAGTTGCCCGCTAAACGCGTCGATTAGAATTCGCTCGCTCGTGTCCGTCTCTGAAAATATCGCCATTACGGGCTGAGCTTGAGGCCCGAGGATGCCGCCCACATGGACTCCACTGCCTTCGGGAGTAACTATTGTGACGTCACCCCATCGCCACGTTTTTGTGCCGGGTGCTGAAACCGAGGGAAGACATGTGGCGACGGGCGCGAAGGAAGGCACGTCCAACTGGTATTCCGGTGCCTCGTCAGGTCCCGGACTGGGCGTGTCCATGACCGGCGAGGGTGCAATAGTGGCGGGCACCGCTGTTGACTTTGGCTCAAAGGCGGCCTCTTCCAAAAGTCACCTCGTCCTCGCCTCCGGTCGTTGCGACAAGCACGCCGATTCCGCCGGCGGTTCCGAGTAGCGCGAGCCCTCCTACGGCTGCCCAGATGGGCTTAATCATGAGGCGTCCCCTTCGTTATCGCGGCCTCAGGCTACATCCGCGCCCCGAGCCTGTCAATACGCAAACCTGCTTGTTATTTGGCATTTCTTCGTGGGCGGTCTCGCGAGGTTAGATAGTCAATTCGTGCGCCTCTTGCACATCGCGTCGCGATGCGCTAAAACATCATTAGCACTCCGCCCCTGAGAGTGCTAACCCGTCCACGCGGCATTTTTGCAAAACAAATTCCCGCTCCCTAAATGCGGGACAGCAGGAGGAGACTAACATGGCCAAGCAACTGCTCTTCGATGAAGCCGCCCGCCACGCCCTCAAGAACGGCGTCGACGCCCTTGCGGACGCGGTCAAGATCACGCTCGGGCCGAAGGGGCGCAACGTCGTGCTCGAGAAGAAGTTCGGCTCGCCGACGATCACCAACGACGGCGTGACGATCGCCAAGGACATCGAGCTCGAGGACCCGTTCGAGAACATCGGCGCCCAGCTCGCGAAGGAGATCGCCTCGAAGACGAACGACATCGCCGGCGACGGCACCACGACCGCCACCGTCCTCGGCCAGGGCATCGTCCACGAGGGCTTGAAGAACGTCGCCGCCGGCGCCAACCCGATGGCCCTTAAGCGCGGCATCGAGAAGGGCGCAAACGCTCTGCTCGAGGCGATCAAGAAGAACGCTATCCCCGTCACCACGCGCGAGCAGATGGCGCAGGTCGCGGCGATCTCGGCCAACAACGACCCCGCCATCGGCGAGCTGATCGCGGACGTGATGGAGAAGGTGGGCAAGGACGGCGTTATTACTGTCGAGGAGTCGAAGGGCATCGAGACCGAGACCGAATACGTCGAGGGCATGAACTTTGACCGCGGCTACATCAGCCCTTACTTCATCACCAACCCCGAGCGCATGGAGTGCGTGATCGAAGACGCATACATCCTGATCACCGACAAGAAGCTGTCTTCGGTCAACGACATCGTGCCGGTGCTGGAGAAGGTACTGCAGGGCGGCAGCAAGAACCTGCTGATCATCTGCGACGACTGCGACGGGGAGGCGCTCGCCACGCTGGCGGTGAACAAGCTGCGCGGCACGATTAACGTCTGCGCGGTGAAGGCGCCCGGCTTCGGCGACCGGCGGAAGGACAATCTCGGCGACCTCGCCGCTGTCACCGGCGGTCAGCTCATCAGCGAGGAGCTGGGGCGCAAGCTGGACGGCGTTCAGCTGAGCGACCTCGGCCGCGCCCGCCGGGTGGTGATCACGAAGGAAGAGACGACGATCGTCGAAGGCAAGGGCGACCCCAAGGCAGTTCAGGCGCGAACCGGCGCGATCAAAGTCGCGATCGACGCAGCCACATCGGACTGGGACCGCGAGAAGCTGCAGGAGCGGCTGGGCAAACTGACGGGCAGCGTGGCCGTCGTCAAGGTGGGCGCCGCCACGGAACCCGAACTCAAGGAGCGCAAGCACCGCGTCGAGGATGCCGTGCAGGCGACGCGGGCGGCGGTCGAGGAAGGGATCGTGTCGGGAGGAGGCGTGGCGTTCATTAACGCACTTCCCGCGCTCGATAAGCTCAAACTCGACGGCGACGAGGCGACCGGGGTCGCGATCCTGCGCCGCGCGCTCGAAGAGCCGGTACGGCGGATCGCGACGAACGCGGGGCAGGACGGCTCAGTGGTTGTGCAGAAGGTCAAGACGCTGAAGGCGGGACAGGGCTACGACGCCGCCGCAGGCGACTACGGCAACATGGTCAAGAAGGGCATCGTCGACCCGGTGAAGGTCACGCGGTCGGCGCTCGAGAACGCGGTGAGCATCGCCTCGATGGTGCTGACGACGAACTGCCTCGTGTCCGAGATCCCCGAGAGGAAGGCAGCGCCCGCTCCGGCGATGTCGGATATGTACTAGACGGCGGTCTTGTAGAGACGCCCCATCTTGTCGGGTGGATGCGTCGACGCTGGCGGCGCGCATTGTCACGCAATCGTCACCCGGTTGTGCCATTCGGCTAGAGACCGGCCAGACCCGCCCGGCGTTATACTTGAATAGGCAGGATAGAATCCGCTCAGAGAGGGAGATAGCGAGTGTTTACTGAAAACGGCGTCTTAATCGACTTCGAGGAGCTGCGCAAGGTGATCGACAAGTGCGATGTGTTCACCGTGGGCTTCCGGCTGTTTTCCGAACGAATGATCGTCGACACCCGGACGACCGGCGAAGAGGGACCGATGCTCGAGATCGTCGCGCCGGTGGGCACCGTGGAGGAGCGCTTCTTCTGGCTCGGTCAGCGCCGGCCGAACTTCGGGGTGCCCGAAAGCTTCACGTTCTTCATCTGGCCGCATTCGGTCGGCTACCTCGAGGAGTCCGGCATGATGGACCGCATCCGCCAGCGCATCTACCCGCTCGACAACGAAAACGGTGACATCGGCCGCTCTGTGGCGGAATCGATCTGGAAGCTGATTTCCCTCGAACGCAAGGCGACCAACGACGCCATCACCGGCCACAACTATCACACGCTGTGGGAGCGCGAACCGAGCGAGAGCGAGCCGGACGCCTCGACCTAACTGCTAGCAGCTCGTGTCGTGGCATAGCCCACCCGCCCGTTAGCGGGACGACCGTAATGACGAACCGTGAGAGTCAGTTGCTTGCAATCTTACGCATCGGCCACGAGGCATCAATTAGAGGGGCTGGTATCTCTCTGAGCGAGGCTTTGACTCGTAACGGCTACCGGGATTTGCGTTCCGGCTTCGGCCCCGAGGACCTACTTCCCGTAATCAAGACTCACCCAACACTCGCTGAAGCGTGGCTCGCCTACTCGGAGGATAAGCGGACGGATGGAGGTTGGTATCTATTAGAACAGGGTGCAATCGGGCGAGTTGGCGGCTCGCAATCAGAGATGCGCTTCGGCTCACTGGATGAAGCCGTTGCAGAGTATGTTGTGCGAGAACTCGACTTTTGGGCTAGTTAAACAAATCGTCTGACTTCGAACCCTTTAGGGGTGCGCGCGCCTTCGTTCTTTCTTGTGCGCGGCCGGTCTTACAATTAGCCCCATGCCTGACCTCTACGGCGCGATCGACCTCGGCGGTACGAAGCTGCGAGCGATCGTCGCGGATCTCGACGGCAACGTCCTCGGCGAGATCATCCGCCCGTCGGAGGCCGACGAGGGCCCAGAGCCGGTGATCGCCCGCATGATCGAGACACTCGAGGCTGCGGCGGGCAAAGCGGGCGTTTCGGCCTCGCAACTGCGCGCGGTCGGGGTCGCGTCTCCCGGCGCCCTGGACCTCGTCCACGGGCTCGTCTTCGAGGCGCCGCAGCTTCCCGGCTGGGACGGTGTTCCGCTGGTCGAGATCATGAGCAAGCGGTTGCGCATCCCGGCGCTGCTCGAGAACGACGCGAACGCAGCAGCGCTCGGGGAGAACCGTTTCGGCGCCGGCCGGGATACGCGCTTCCTCGTCTATCTCACGATAAGCACAGGGGTAGGCGGTGGCATCATCATCGAGCGCAAGGTCTATCACGGTGTGAGCGGCGCCGCGGGGGAGCTGGGCCACATGGTCGTCTGGTTCAACGGCCCGCGCTGCCTCTGCGGCGAGCGCGGCTGTCTGGAGGCGATCGCCTCCGGTACGGGGCTCTCGTGGCGTGCGAAGGAGCTGGTCGAACGCGGGGAAGCGCCTGGCCTTGCCAACATTCTTCGCGAGAAGGGAGAGCTGGACGCCGACGAGATCGCGGACGCTGCCCGAGCCGGGAACAAGGATGCGCGCCGCCTGTTCGATGAGGCCGGGCTCTACCTGGGTGTGGCGCTCGCCAATTACGTGAACATCTTCAACCCGGAGATGATAGTCCTCGGCGGGGGCGTGCTCACCGGCGCCGGCGACCTGTTCCTCGAACACGCCGAGCGAATCATGCGTCAGCTCGCGCGAAAGGAGCCACTGAAGTACGTCCGCCTCGAGCGCGCAGCGCTCGGGGATCGCTCCGGCCCCCTCGGAATGATTGCGGCGTTGGGGGATATGGTGCACGGCGAGCGTCCTACACAACGCGAGGTGTAGGGGCGCAGCACGCGTGTAATCGCCGGGGCGGTTCCCCGCAGGATGACCTCCAGAGTGGAACCTATCCCCGCATGCGCGTGTGCTGCGCCCCTACGAGCCGCGTCGAAGTTAGGCGCTTCGTCTCCGGCGGTGGCGGAACGGCCTGGTGTTGACGGGCCGGCGCTCCCGCACCGGCGACAGCTCAGGTGGAATGCTTCCCCGCTCGCGCTCGACAATCGGCTGAAGGACGGTGATCGTCTGGGCAAGAAGGCGCGCGACTTCGTCTGCGAGAGGTTCGGTCAGGGGGTCGTAAATTACCGTCTGGTGGATGCGGGCCCACGAAGCAGTCCACTCCTCCAACTCCACCTGCGGGCCGAGGCGGGCCTGGATCTCGGGCATGTGGGGTGCCATCAGCTCCGCCCAACGATAGGAGAAGTCGCGGGGGCCCTCGAAGTGGAGGCCGATCTCGATGCGGCCGGTCTTGCGTGCGAGCCACACTTCGTAGTGCACCTTCGGGGAGTGATAGTGCATCCAGAGCCAGACGGAGCTGATGCGGGAGGTTATGCCGTGGCGCAGCTCTTCGGGGAGAAGCGAGATCGCGCGGTCGTTTACGAGTGGGAGGAACTCGGCGACGCGCAGGGGCATGTGGGGATGATACCAGACGGAAACGGCCGAGCCAGCAAACCACAAGCGCAGCGAAAAGCCGATGCGGCTCGCCCAACGCGGCTGCGGGGCTCGCGCCGTGCTAAGATTTAGCGGGTATGCGCCCCTGATTTTCTCTCCCGCCCGGCGGGGAAGGAGGAGCGGATGACAGCAATCATCATAATCGCGGTGCTCGCGGTAATCATTGTGATCGTCGCCTTGATCCTTTTCGGGATGTACAACGGGCTGATCCGGTCACGGAACCGGGTGAAAGAGGCGTGGTCAGGGATCGACGTCCAATTGCGGCGGCGCGCCAGCCTCGTCCCGAATCTGGTGGAGACCGTCAAGGGTTACGCATCACACGAGCGCGAGACGTTCGAAGAAGTGACGCGCGCCCGCTCGGCGGTCGAGCAGGCGGGGAGCATCCCGGACGCCGCGGCGGCGAACAACATGCTTACCGGGGCGTTGCGTCACTTGTTCGCTGTGGCGGAGAACTACCCTCAACTGCGGGCATCCGAGAACTTCATGAACCTGCAGACCGAGCTGTCTGACATCGAGGAGAAGATCGCGTTTTCGCGCCAGTTCTATAACACGAACGTCCTCGACTATAACAACCGGCTCCAGACCGTGCCCACGGTGTTCATCGCGAACATGTTTGGCTTCCAGCGCGAGGAGTTCTTCGAGGCAGACGAGGAAGGCCGTGCGGAGGTTCGGGTCGACTTCACGGGAGCGCAGGCGGCCGCGCCAGCCGCAAGCGCACCAGAAGGCGCGGAAACCCAGCCGGAACAGCCGGGACAACAGCCCTCGTAGGCGCCAACGAGCTAGCGGACCAGATTCGCGAGTCCGCGAGCTAGCATGACGGACGACAGTACGGCGGCCGAAGCGGTTAGAGACGGCGAATACGCTTTCCGCCTAACGGGCGAGACGCCCCTGTACGAGACGCCCGACGCTTCCGCGCGGGTCGTGGCGACGCTCGCGGCGGGGTCAATAGTCACCGTGCATGATCGCTCGGGCGATTTCCTGCACGTCATAACGCCAGACGACAGCTTCGGCTTTATTCCGGCGTCCACGCCCGTCAACGAGGTCGAGGCGATGTCGCTGGCGACACAGCCAGAGCCGCCCGACCCCGAAGCGCCGCTGGGGCCGTCGCCCGCAGGGGTTGCAGCATTCGAACGCGACCAGACCGCACAAGCAGCGCGTAGAGCCGCGGACCGCGACTGGAAGCCCGACCCGATAAATGTCGGCGACGCCCAACGCCTCCTCATCTACGATCGGATCGACAAAAACAAGCGCGAGACATTGATGATCATGGGCGGCTACGTGATATTTCTCACTCTCTTCTTCGCCGCGATTGGCGCAGTGATCGGCTTCAGCAGCCAGGTGCCACGCAGCGAACAGGTGACCATAACGCTCGTGGTAGGTGCAATCGCCGGTGTCATTAGCCTTGCGATCGCGGTCATCATGTATCGCTCCAGTACCTCGATCGTGCTCGGCATCTCGGGCGCTCATGAGGTCACGAAGGAAGAGGAGCCGGTCCTATATCGAATCGTGGAGAACCTCAGTATCGGCTCAGGCCTGCCGATGCCAAAGGTGTGGGTGATCGAGGACAGCGCCCCGAACGCCTTCGCGACCGGCCGCAATCCCGGCGCAGCGCACGTCGCGGCGACGCGGGGCCTGCTCGACAAGCTGGAGAAGCGAGAGCTCGAAGGCGTGATAGCGCACGAGGTCTCGCACGTCGGCAACTACGATACGCGGCTGATGACGCTCGTCGCTGTTGTCGTAGGCCTCGTCGCCCTGCTGTCAGACCTCATGCTGCGGCTGACCTGGTACGGTGCCGGCGCGCGTTCCAGTAACCGGGATAAGGGCGGCGGCGCGATCGCCCTGGTTATTCTGGCAGTGGCGGTCGTATTCATCGCGTTGTCTCCGGTTATCGCCAGCATCATGCGGCTTGCGCTCTCGCGACAGCGAGAGTACCTGGCCGACGCCTCCGGGGCGCTTCTCTGCCGCAACCCGGACGCGCTCGCCGACGCTCTGCTCAAGATTTCGGCCGACCCCGAGCCGCTGGAAGTGGCAAACAAGGCGACGGCCCACCTCTACATCTGCAACCCACTGAAGGGACACGAGAGCTTCCTGAACAACCTCTTCTCGACGCACCCGCCAGTCGAAGACCGCGTGCGAATCCTGCGGTCGATGTAGCGTGGGCGTCTCGCTACGTCCGGCTCGCTCAGGTGATATTCCGGAGATCGAGCGTCTGCTGGCCGCCGAATGGCTGCCGCCGATGGCCATCCAGGAGTTTCTCGAGTCGTTCTGGGTACTCGAGAATGAAGGCCGCGTCGCGGGTGCTGCCGGGATCGAGATCTACGGCGAGGCGGCGGTGCTCCGATCGGTCGTTGTCGCGCCCGAACTGCGCGGGACTGGAGAGGGCGACCGCCTCGTCCGAACCGGTCTCGATTATGCGCGAGACCACAGCGCGAGGCGGGTGTACCTCTTCACAATGCACGCGGCGCCGTTCTTCGCCCGCTACGGCTTCGAACCCGTCACGACGGACGACTTCGAGCCGGCCGTCCGGGAGTCCTGGCAATATGTGGGCCTCACTGAGCGGCCGGAGATCCTCAAGCAGATGACGCCGATGCGGCTGCGATTGTAGGGTCGAGGCCTCGACTAGTCACGGCGATCGGGAGGGTCACGCCTAGGCGACGACCTCGACGCGCTCGCCCTCGGCGACATCGCCTACACGCCACACCGGCTCATCTGCCACCGCGAAGAGCGACTCTACCTGGCCTGCGTTCTCGGGCGCGACGGCGAAGAGCAGCCCGCCGGACGTCTGCGGATCGAAGAGCAAGTGCTCCATCGCCTCCGGAATTCCGCTGGCCAGGCTCACCTTGCCCGCGAGATAGCTCCGATTGCGCGCGGCGCCGCCGGTTGTGATGCCGCGCGCAGCGTACTCGAGCGCGCCGGGCAGCAGTGGGACGCACGAAGCGTTGAAGAGGAGCGCCGCCCCGCTCGCAGCTGCCATCTCGTAGCCGTGGCCGAGCAGACTGTAGCCGGTGATGTCCGTAAGCGCCCGCGCGCCGGCCTCGCGTGCCAGGTGCGAGGCGTGGCGGTTGAGGCGTGTCATGCTCTCGATAGCGGTGTCCAGGTGCTCATCCGCGGCGTCGCCCTGCTTGGCGGCCGTGCTGATAATGCCCGTGCCGAGCGCCTTCGTGAGGAAGAGGGCATCTCCCGGGCGCGCACCTGCCTTCGTCAGCACACGCTGCGGGTGGACGAGGCCGAGGACGGCGAGGCCGAACTTCGGCTCAGCGTCGATGATGGTGTGTCCACCTGCAAGAATTCCGCCAGCCTCGGCTACCTTGTCCGCTCCGCCCGCCAATATGGCAGCGACCGTTTCGGCTGGGAGGTCCTCGGGAAAGGCCGCTATATTCAGGGCGAGTACGACTTCCCCGCCCATGGCGTAGACGTCGCTCATGGCGTTTGTTGCGGCGATAGCGCCGTACGCGTACGGATCGTCCACTAGCGGCGCAAAGAAGTCCGTGGTCATCACGACCGCCTGCTCGTCGTTCAGACGGTAGACGGCGGCGTCATCAGGCGCGTCGAGACCGACCAGCAGGTCAGGATCGCTGCTGGCCGGACGGTCTGCCAGGAAGCGCAGGACCTGCGCTATGGACTCAGCGCCCGCTTTGCCGGCTCAGCCGGCGCAGGACGCGAGCGCCGTCAAACGCACGTGCTCAGTACTCAACAGACTCCTTTCGCCCTCAGTATAATGCGGGGGTGCGTTCGCGACCGGCGCTCATCCTGGGGACGCTCATCGCACTCGTTTCCGCGCTCAACTCCTGTGGCGGAGACTCGGAGTCGAAGCCGCCCGGCGTTCTGACCGGCGGTCTGCCGACTCGCTCCCCCGGCCCGTTCCAGTCCCCTGTTGCCGCTGCTGAGGTGCAAACCCAGGAGCCTACGCAACCTCCGAGATCGCCGATGGTGGTATCGCTGGCCTGGCTCGACAACTCCCCGGCGGTGCCCGAGTTGCCCTCGTCATTTGCGGCGCAGTCGCCTGACGCCGGGCTGCAGGCGGCGATAGAGACGGCGCTCGCGGGCCGCGAAGGCTCGTACTCGGTCGTCGTTCACAACCTCGCGGACGGGCGGGCCGCGTCGCTTAACGCCGACAAGGTTTACTACGCGGCCAGCCTGTATAAGCTCGAGGTCCTGCTCGAAGCGTACCGCCAGCGCGACGGCGGGCAGCTCGACTTCGGCAGCCTGCTGACGCTTGAGAAGAAGTACGTCGATCTCGACCTAAAGACGCTGGACTCGCTCGAGATAATCGAGAACGACATGGTGACCGTGCAGGATGCCGTCCGTGCGATGACGATCGTCAGCGACACCCCCACAGCGGCGCTGCTGCAGGACACCGTAAACGCGGGGCGCATCGATGAAACGCTGGCTTCTCTCGGGTTAGGCAGCACCGAGAGCGCCAACCGAGACCTGCCAACAACGGCCCGCGACATGGCCCGCCTGCTGACAGCGATCGCCGCCGGCGAAGGAGGCGTGAACGCGGGCTCGCGCCTCGAGATGCTTTCGCTCCTCGAGCAAGAAGGATACCGGGCGGGTGTCGTGGCGGGTGTTCCGTCTGACACCGTGGTCGCCCACAAGACCGGCAGCTATTCAGACGCGACTCATGACGTCGCGCTCGTCTGGGGGCCCAAGGGGCCGTACGTCATCGCTGTCCTGACCGACCGCTCATACGATTGGGACGCGATCCGCGAGGTCTCGCGCGCCGTTTGGGACTACTTCGCCGCGCAGCCGTAGACGCGACCGTGCCTCCCAAGCGTGCCAAACGTCTGACAGCGCCGGAGATCGTCGCCCGCCTTTCCTCACTCTACGGAGAGCCGGTGTGGCGCCCGCACGGCGACCCGATGTCGGAGCTTGTGCTTACCATCCTCTCGCAGAACACGTCCGACGCCAACTCGGGGCGGGCTTTCATGCGCTTGCGGTCGCGCTTCGGGTCCTGGGAGGACCTGCTCGCGGCGGACCAGGAGGAGATCGTCCCCGAGATCCAGGTAGGCGGGCTCGCTCGCATTAAGGCGCCGCGGATCAAGGCGGCGCTGGCGGCCGTCTACCAAAGGCGCGGGAGTTTCGACATCCAGTTCCTCCGCGAGCTACGGCTGGAGGAGGCGAAGGCCTGGCTGCGCGAGCTGAAGGGCGTCGGCCCCAAGACGGCAGCCTGCGTGCTGATGTTTGCGCTCGGGAGGCCGGCCCTACCAGTCGACACGCACGTGCACCGCGTCGCCCAGCGCCTCGGTCTCGTGCCGGCGAAGGCGGGCGCTGCCCAAGCGCACGATATCCTCGAAGCGATCCTCGAGCCGGACGAGGTGTACGCCTTCCACATCTCGCTGATCAAGCACGGACGGCGCATTTGTCGTGCTCAACAGCCGCTTTGCGAGCGGTGCCCGCTGTTGGACGGCTGTCCGGCTGGGCAGGGATTCATTCGCGGTCGGTCGGGATAATTGACGACGTGACTACAAACAGATAGAATGTAGTCACCATGATTGAAGTGAACGTTCGAGAACTGAAGAGCCGGATGTCCCATTATTTGCGCAGGGTGGAAGAGGGGGAGCAAATCAAGATCACGCGTCGCGGTAAGACTGTCGGCACAATCATACCTACGCTCGGGCGGACCGAGGAGGAAACTTCGGCTGAACGGGCGATCCGCGCGCTTATGGCCAAGGGCATCGTCACCTGGTCCGGGCGGAAACCGGTCTTCCCAGAGAAGGGCGTACGCATGCGAGGTGATGGGCCAACAATTGCCGAAATGATTGTCGAAGATCGGCGTTGATCGTCTACCTCGACGCCAGCAGCCTAATTAAATTCCACATCGAGGAGGAAGGGTCGGGTGCAGTCAGAAGTATGATGGCCCTGGCGCCGTCGCTGATAATGTCCCGGGTGGGCTACGCCGAGGCAAGGTCCGGCCTTGCGAGGGCGCGAGACGCGGGGCGGCTGCAGGACACCGCGTACAGAGCAGCTCGCCTTACGCTTGACATCCAATGGGCGGGTATCGTCATCGTCGATGTATCGGAGACTCTAATCCAGAATGCCGGCGACCTCGCGGAGCGACACTTGCTGAGGGGCTTTGATTCGATCCATCTCGCGTCAGCCCTCCTTGCCCAGGATCAGGGCGGCGAGCCCGTTACATTCTCGGCCTGGGACAGCCGCCTGCTCGTCGCGGCCCAAACCGAGGGCCTTGTCATCGCACCCAACGCTTGACATCTCCGTCCGAAAACGCCTACGGTATATACACCATGACGCCTGAGCTGAGCGGCACGCCGCGACGGCCCCGAGCTAACAGCGGGGGCTTGGCGCGCGTTCACCGCTAGCCCGGCGTCAGTCAGACAGAGTACGCTAGGCCCCACCGCTTTTTCGACGGGTGGGGCTTTTTCATTTCAGGAAGCGATGCGATGTTGAAAGTAGGCATCATAAACGCCACGGGATATGCGGGCGCCGAGCTGGCGCGCCTGTTGTATTCGCATCCCGAGGTCGAACTCACGAGCGTCAGCGGGCGGAGCGCGGGGGGCAAGGCGCTGGCGGACGTTTTCCCGCACCTCGCCTGTTATGACCTGACTATCGGCGAGGAGATTGGCGATGTCGATTTCGCCTTCTCCGCGTTACCGCATGCGGCGAGCGCGGCGGTGTGCGCGCCGCTAGTTCGCGCGGGAATTCCCGTCGTCGACATCAGCGCCGACTTCCGTCTCCGCGACCCAAAAAAATACGCCGAGTGGTACGGCGGCGAACACCCGGCACCGGAACTGCTTTCGCAGGCGGTCTATGGGCTGACGGAGCTCAACCGCGAGGCAGTGCGGCAGTCGAAGCTCATCGCCAATCCGGGCTGCTTCCCGGAGAGCGCATTGCTCGCGCTGGCGCCTGCAGTGAGAGCGGGGATCATCGGGCCGGAGATCATCGTCGACTCGAAGTCGGGGATCTCGGGCGCCGGCCGCGGCCTCGACCTCAAGTATCACTTTGGTGAAGCGGACGAGAGCGTATCGGCGTACGGCCTCTCGGGTCATCGCCACCTGCCCGAGATCGTGCAGGAGCTGGCGTCAATGTGGCCTAAGGAAACGGGAACAGAGCGCGGAACGTGGCTCGCTGTTGGCGTGGCTTCGAGGTCGCCCGGCGCCGAGCTAACTACGGCACTCGCTGACATGGATGAACAGCAAAGAGTCGCCGTCCTTAAGACGGCACGAGAATGGACGAGGGAACGTCAAGAGCGATTTGTTTATGGAGCAGATGAGATGCGCCCGATGGTCACGTTCACACCGCATCTGATCCCCATGACCCGCGGCATCCTCTCCACCTGCTACGCACCGGTGACCGCTGGCGCGCTGCCATTGGGCGTTGCGGGAGACGTCGTACGCGAGCTGTATCAAGACTTCTTTGACGCCGAGCCGTTCGTCCGGGTTGTCGATTCGCCGCCGGCGACGAAGCAGACGCGGGGGAACAACATGTGCCTCATCTACCCGACTGTCGATGTGCGCACAGAGCGGC
>VBEI01000039.1 GCA_005882715.1 Chloroflexota bacterium
GTAGAATCGCGGCGCAAGTAGACGAGGACCCTGTGACATCAGACGGCGACAGACCACCGATACCCGATGCTTGGGTCGAGATGCCCAGCGAGGAGACGATCCGCGCGTTCATGCGCTCGGGACACGTTTACGACTTCGGCTTTCTGACCGGGATGCAGCGCCTGGTCATGGCGCACCTTCAAATCGCACCGTTCTTCGGAGCGCTGTTCATGCAAATCATGTTCGCCCCGGAGCCCTGTCGCGCCGTGAACGGGAAATGGTGGCGGCGGTCGCAGCGGCGGCGCAGGACTGCCATTACTGAACGCAGTCTCACGCAGAGTTTCTGCGTGTCGAAGGCGGCCAGCACGCGCTGGTGGAAGCGATTAAGGCAGGCGATTGGCGCCGGGCGGAAGGCCTCTCTGAGCGCGAGCGGGCGCTGTGCACCGTCGCCGAGAAGATGAGCGCGACACCGACGCGCATGGTCGAGGAGGACTGGCAGCCGCTGCGCGCGATAGGGTTCGACGACAAGGCGTGTCTCGAGGTCGGTCACATCGTAGGCATCTTCAACTACCTCACGCGCCTGGCCGACGGCTTCGGTTTAGCTCTTGACGCGGGGACCCGCGCGGCGTCTGAGTCGGGAGTGGCGCTGCAGCCTGCCGAGGACGCTGCTATCGGACGGGAGCTCCGTGAGGAGAAGGAGGTGACGTGATGGCAGAAGAGGTGGAAGTCGGACGCGTGAACGACTACTTCGCGCATATCAATGTCGCAGGGATCGACCTAACGGCGCCGCTGAAGGTGGGCGACCGCATTCGGATAAAGGGCCACACGACGGACATGGAGCTGGTTGTCGAGAGCCTGCAGGTCGAGCACGAGTCGGTCGAAGAGGCGAAAGCAGGCGACAAGATCGGCGTGAAGGTGAGCGACCGCGTGCGCGGCGGGGACCACGTCTACCGGGTCGACTAGAGCAGGCGCCGCCGCGTGCTAAAGGGGCTGCGGCGAAGAAATCGCGAAAGGACGAAGGTGACGGCGGAAACGGCCATCGCAAAAACGAACGCCGCCCAGAAACCGTCGATCTCGAAGTTCACGTTGAACCAATCACCGACTTCCTCGGTCAGCACCACTACCAATGCGTTCACGACGAGAATGAACAGCCCGAGCGTGATGATCTGGAGCGGGCACGTCAGGAAGATCAGGATCGGCCGGAAGATCGCCCGCACTACGACAAAGATCGCCGGTGCGACGAGGTATCCGTCCGTGCCGTGAAGGAAGATCGGCGTCCCGTCCCAGACCCCGTTCACGAACCACTTAGCGACGATGAAGGCGAGGATTGTCATTCCCCAGCGCACGAGCATTCGCACGATCCAGGGCACGTTTCCCTGGTCCCACGGGGGCTCGGTCTCTTCGATGTAGCGGATGAATACGACGCGGTCGATCATGGGCTTGCAATTGGCGTGTAGTCGCGGGGTATTGTAGCAGGTACGATCCCAGCGACTCCGTACAGCGAGTGACATAGCAGAGACCAGGAGCCAAATGGACGCATACAAGGTAGTTGTCACAAAGCGCGATACGCGGACCTACACGGACCAACCGATCCCGGATGAGGTGCTTCAGCGCATCTTGCAGGCCGGGCGGATGGCAGGGAGCAGCAAGAACACGCAGCCGGTGCGTCTCGTCGTTATCCGCGACCGCGAGTGGCTGAAGCAGATCGCAGAGTGTGGGAAGTTCTCGCAGCCATTACTTGGGGCGCAGGCGGGCATCGCCGTCTGCTGCGCACCAGACGGCAGCGACTTCGACGCCGGGCGCGCCGCGCAGAACATGATGGTCGCCGCCTGGAACGAGGGCATCGCTTCGTGCCCGACCTCTGTGCACGACCAGCCGTGCATCATCGAAAAACTCGGGCTGCCGCAGGACGATGTGGGCGAGGCGAGCGGGCGGAAGGGCTGGCGGGTCGTGGTCATCATCGCGCTTGGGTATCCGGAGCCGTCGGTGCCGATGTCGATGGGGAGAGCGCGGGTGCCGGTGGAGGACTACGTGATGTGGGAGAAGTGGGGCGGGTCAGAAGTAAGAGGGAAGAGGTAAGAGGTAAGAGGTCAGATGGCTACGCCGATACGGCTAGTGCCCCTTCGCGTACTTGTGGGAGGCACCCTCTTCGTGCACGGCTTCGCGCGGCTGTTCGGCGGACCGAACCGCAAGGTGCCCGAGGCCGCGCTGAAGTACCTCGGGGATGAGTACCAGGAATGGATGGAGGGCGGCGGCATCGACCGCTTCGCCGAGCAGCTCGGCGACCTCGGCACGCCGAACCCGCGCGCATTCGCGTACGCGCTCGCGGGCACCGAGTGCTTCGGCGGGGCGTTGTTCGCGCTCGGCATCAAGACGCGTCTAACTGGCCTAGCGCTTGCGGGGGAGCTGGGCGCCTCGATCTACCGGGTGTACTGGGGCCACGGGATGGTTGGCGGAGGCGGCTGGGAGCTGCCGATGATGTTGATGATCGGCGCCCTGACGGTAGTTCTCCGCGAAGAAGATGCCCGCAAGACTGAATCAGGCTGAATTTGGCCGGCGCTCTTCTGTATGGCCTATCAGGTCGGGGTCTGAAGACCCCGACCTACATTCCGCTTGTACTGTAGAATAGCGCCCACCTACGGGTGGCGAGCCGCCGAGATTCTTCGCTCCTGCCACAGGTGATGTGCGCTATCAGGCGCTTGAATGCAAGCGAGCGGCTGCGCGCAAACGCCGGCTCAGAATGACAATGGAGGCGGCCTATGACCACAGTTGAACAGCGAATCGCGGGGCCGGAGCGCTCGGGCGGACAGGGCCTCGACCACCACCAGGAGGAGTCCGGGAACCGGGCGATCGTGGCCCTTCTGACCGACCCGGTGCGCGGGGAACAAGTGGACCTCGTCATGACGTCCCGGCGTGAGGCGGATGCCAGTGTGGATCCGCTCAGTCCTTCGATACCTCAGGATGAGCGGAATGAGGGCTCGGATTCCGGCGGGTCGTACGAGGTTTGGGCGAAGCGCGGCATGGTGCGGTTTGTGCGGTTCCTCGACCCGGCGGGTGGGTATGGGTACCGGGTGATCGAGCAAGTGGGGGAGAACCCGATCGCGGACCAGGACCCGACGGCGGTTTCGACGAAGGCGGAAGAGCTCGAGGCGGCCGCGAAATCGGGCTTCTCGGGTGCCGACATGGCGAAGCCGTTCATCGAGCCGGAGCATATGTCGTACCCGCTCGCGTACGAGCGCATCGCGCAGCTCTTCGACAGCCCCAACGCGCCGGATATCGCTATCAGCCCCAAGTCGTTCGCCTTCGGGCGGCAGCCGGGGCAGCACGGCGCGCTGGACGTCGTTCAGTCTCGCGCGCCGCTCATCTTCTCGGGACCCGGCGTTATCTCCGGCGAGACGGACGTTATCTGCTCGCACGTCGACGTGACGCCGACGCTTGCAAAGCTCCTCGGCCTGCCGCTGATCGACGGGAAGGACTCCAGCGGCCGTACATCGAGCGAGCGCGGCGTCCGGCCGGACGTCTACCTCAAGCGGCAGGACGGGCAGGTCATCGAGGATGTTCTAGATGAAGAGACCGGAAAACCCGAGCGCGCCTACATCCTGCTCCTCGATGGGCTGAGCAACACGGAGCTCAAGGAGCGCCTCGAGCACGACCGGGAATCGATCCCGAACCTCGCCCGCATCATCGAGCGCGGAGTGATGTTCCGCTACGGCGTCTTCGCCACCTTCCCGACCATCACGTGGCCCAGCCACAACGCGCTCGGCAGCGGGGCCTGGTGCGGTCACCACGACATCGTGAACCCGACGTACTATCTGCGGGAGACCCGCCAGGTGGTCACGCCACAGGGCAGCATCTGGGAGACCGGGAAGTACCTCTCGGAGGAAGTCGAAACGCTGTACGAAGCGCTACACCGGAAATACGGGAAATGGGATCCCGCGACCGGCAAAGGCGTGGTAACGGCCTCGCTGAACGAGCCCTGCGGGCGCGGCGCCCTGCATGCCACGCTCGAACGGCGGCTGCTCGTCGACGGCGAGAAACTGCGGGAAGTCGCACGCGCGAACAGGGCCGACACGAACCCGAGGTGGAAAGCTGAGGGGCAGGAGCAGGTCTACCGCTACTCGGGGACCGACATCCAGGCGGTTGCCCAATCTCTGATGTTGTTCGACAGCGAAACGCAGCCGCCACCGGTGTTCACCTTCCACGAGTTCTCGCTCACTGACGCCGTCGGCCACGACTACGGCCCGCACCACGAGGCGATGCTCGACGCGCTCGTCGAGACGGACAAGCGGATCGGGAAGATTCTCTCAGTCCTCGACCGGCGCGGCCTCTTCGAGTCCACGCTTTTCGTGATCAGCGCCGACCACGGAATGGCCCAAACGGATGTCGCGCTGGCCGCAGACCCGGCGCAGGCCGTTCTGGACGCCGGCATCAAGGCCGTGGTCACCTCGCCGCTCATCTATCTTCTCGATGTGGAAGTGACCCTGGAAGCTTCCGCCGACGGGCGAACAGTCAATGTCACGGTGCTCGAGAACGACACCGACGCCTCCGGTGAGAAGCCGCCCGTGGTCGGCGCTGACATCCGGGTGATCGGCGCGCACTCTCGCGTTCTCGCCGAAGCGAAAACCGATGCGTTCGGGATCGCCGGCCTGCCGTTGCCGGTCGGCGAGGACCCCGGCTCGCTTGTCGTCCGCGTCGAGCACGAGCGGTCCAACACGCGTCACCTCCGGCTCGATGGTACGAACGTGGTGGAGGACGTGGGGCGATTACTGTACGGAAATCTGAAATGAGAACGCGGAGATGAGATTGGACTGGTACGCGGGTGACCGGCGATGGACGTAAGGGAGGAGAACCAGCGGACCTGGGAGGCGACGGCGGAGTGGTGGGACGATCAGATCGGGCCCGAAGGAAACGAATTCCACTCCAAGCTAATCGCGCCGGCGCAGATGCGACTGCTCGACCTCGAGCGCGGCGAGACGGTGCTTGATATCGCCTGCGGGAACGGGCAGTTTGCGCGCGAGATGGCGCGGGCGGGCGTAAACGTGGTGGCGTTCGATTTCACCGAGCGGTTCCTGGCGCGGGCGCGCAAGCACACTGAGGCGGCCGGCATACAGAACATCGAGTATCAATCGCTGGACGCGACGGATGAAAACGAGCTGCTGTCGCTCGGCGAGCGCCGGTTCGACGCCGCAGTCTGTACGATGGCGCTGATGGACATGACGGAGATCGCGCCGCTGATGCGTTCGCTAACGCGGCTGCTAAAGCCGGGCGCCCGATTCGTCTTCTCGGTGACGCACCCCTGCTTCAACGGGAATGGCATACGGATGTGCGTGGAGGAGGAGGACCGGGATGGCACGCTGATCGACACGTATAGCATCAAGGTGGTGGAGTACCTGAAGCAGAGCGTGCAGAGGGGGATCGGGATCATCGGGCAGCCGGAGCCGCACTACTACTTCCACCGTCCGCTCCAAGAGCTGCTGAACGAGTGTTTTCGCGCCGGGATGGTGATGGACGGGATCGAAGAGCCGGCGTTTCCCGAGGGGACGGAGGCGAAGCGGGCGTTGGGTTGGGGGAACTACCAGCAGATACCGCCGGCGCTGGTGGTGGGGATGAGGGTTGCCGCAGGCTGAGGTTTAGGTGCCCGCAGGCATCATCGCTGCCATGCGCTTCTGCATCTCCTCCGGCGACACATCCTCGACGTGCGTGTGAATCCACCAGCTGATGCCGAAAGCGTTTACTCCGGCCCGCCGGTCTCCGTAGAACTGGTCTTCCGGCTCCATCTCGTTGACTCCGCCGGCTTCCAGCGCCTTGCGGTAAGTCGTGTCGCAGTCGTTGACGTACAGCACGAGGGCGGCGGACCGCGCGGGGTTCTCTGGTCCGGCGTCGCCGAGCATAACAATGCGTTCGCCGATGCGCATCTCGGCGTGCCCTATCGTGCCGCCAGGCCCGGGCATACGCATGATCTCTTCGGCTCCGAACGTCCGCTTCGCAAAGTCGATTAGCCCGGACGCGCCGTCAACCACCAAATAGGGCGTGACGCTGCCGTATTCCGCAGGGACGGGATTGACTGCCATCTTTCTTCTCCTCCTTCATGGATTCGGCTCGCGGTGAGCCTTCGGGCGGGGTGCTATGATACCACCCGCTCGCAAAGCGGAGGCAACCCGGTTCTGTCACAACTTGGACATCGGCGCGTGACGAGAGAGGAACATGACCGAGCAACGAGAGATATCGCCTAGCTTCCCTTACGAATCGAAGTATATTGACGTACTCGGCTCGCGGATGCACTACGTCGAAGAAGGTAGCGGCGACCCGGTGTTGTTCCTGCACGGCAACCCGACGTCTTCCTATCTCTGGCGAAACATCATCCCGCACATCTCGCCCATCGGCCGCTGCATCGCGCCCGACCTGATCGGCATGGGAAAGTCCGACAAACCCGACCTCGACTACGGCTTCTTCGACCATTCCCGCTATGTCGACGGCTTCATCGATGCGCTGGGCCTGGGGAACATGACGCTCGTCATTCACGACTGGGGGTCGGCGCTTGGCTTCCACTACGCGCGGCGGCACGAGGGCAATGTGAAGGGAATCGCCTTCATGGAGGCGATCGTGCGGCCGGTGACCTGGGACGAGTGGCCGGAGCAGGCGCGCCAGATGTTCCAGGCGTTCCGGACCCCGGGAACCGGGGAGCAGATGATCATGGAGCAGAACATGTTCGTCGAGGCGGTGCTGCCCGGCGCGATCCTCCGCAAGCTCTCGCCCGAAGAGATGGACCGTTACCGCGAGCCGTACCCGACGCCGGCGAGCCGGAAGCCTCTCTGGCGCTGGCCGAACGAGATCCCGATCGACGGCCAGCCTCCCAACGTGCGCGACGCCGTTCAGGCGTATAGCGAGTGGCTGGGCCGGTCGCAGACGCCAAAGCTGCTCCTGTACGTGCAGCCGGGCGCCATCTTGCGGAATCTTGTGGGCTGGTGCCGGCAGAGCATCGCCAACTTGAAGGCAGTCGAAGTCGGCCCGGGCGCCCACTTCTTGCAAGAGGACGACCCTCACGGCATCGGCGAGGCAATCGCCGCCTGGATGCGCGACGAACCGCGGAGCTAGGCCAGCGATGGAAGCAAAATGAGCGTTCTCGAAGTGGTGCGACGGATCCACGTCTACAACCAGTGGGCGGACGAGCAGATGCTGCAGGCGATGGACGGCCTGGCGAACGAAGATCTTGCGCGAGAGGCGCCGGTCGCTTTCGGCAGCCTGCGCGGCTCGCTCTGGCACCACCTCGGCGCTCAGCTTGGCTGGCTCCGTATCTGCGCGGGCTACGACACCTGGAGCAACCTCAACGTGCGGGATAGTGCTTCAGTAGACGGTATTTCGGAGCTCTTCGATGGCTCTCACAGGATGTGGCGAGAATTCATCGAATCGCTGAGCGAGGAAGACACGCTGGCACCAGCGGAACTCCCAATCGACGAGCCGTTCCGCCAGTCCGCCGGAACCGAACTCGTCGCCTGGGCCGACGAACATGGCTACCGCCCCGGCGACCGCTCTGGCAGTCGATGCTGCACGTGGTGAACCACAGCACGCAACACAGGGCGGAAGTCGGGATGTACCTGCAAACTCTTGGCCGATCGCCCGGCGACCTGGATTACGGCACCTTCGAGGAATACCGCGCCATCGGCCGTAACGTCGCCGGCTGGGGTTAACAGGCTAAGAAGGCGGAAATGCGGCGGGGCAGCCTGCACGAGCTCCCTGAGGACTTGCCCGTCCCCGTCGACGACGGCGCGTGCGACCACCTGCCGGGGGTCGAGATGCCAGCTATGCCGCTTCCATCGACGGCGGGAGGAGTTGTGAACCTCGCCGAAGCGTCGCGCGAAAAGCGGACGGTGTTCTTCTTCTATCCGCGCTCGGGGCGACCGGACGAGCCGCCGATCCCCGGCTGGGACGACATCCCCGGCGCCCGTGGCTGCACCCCGCAATCCTGCGCCTTCCGCGATCGCTTTGCTGAGTTCGAGGCGCTCGGCGTGCAGGTCTTCGGGATGAGCGCGCAGGATACGGAGTACCAGCGGGAATTCGCGCAGCGAACACATCTCCCGTACCGGCTGCTGAGCGACGCGGCATTCGCTCTCACGGACGCGATCGCCTTGCCAACATTCGAAGCCGGCGGAATGCGACTGATCAAACGGCTAACGCTCGTCGTCTCGAAGGGGCGCATCGAGAAGGTGTTCTATCCAGTGTTCCCGCCGGACAAGAACGCCCAGGAGGTGCTCGCATATCTTCAGCACGCGTCGCCACCGCAGGGCATAAAGCAATCTGAGTAGAATAAACGTATGGAGGAGTTCGTCTGGGTCTCCCTTGCCGTTATTGCCGCCGGCCTGCTTCTGCTCATTGCACTCGCCGCGTTCATGTTGTGGCGAATCCAGCGCTCAGACGAGAAGAAGCTCGCCAAGCGGATCGCCAAGTTGCCGTTTCTCGATAAGATCTCGCTCGCCGGTTCCCTGATCAGCGACGACCGAATCCCGATCGCGCCGCGAATCATTGCGCTGGTGCTCGTGCTATACATCGCCTCGCCGATTGACCTGATCCCGGACTTCATCCCCGTGATCGGGTATCTCGACGACATCCTCATCGTCCTCGTCGGCGCCGGATTGCTTCTGCGCTCGGTCCCGCGTCACATCCTCGAAGAGCACGTCGTGCGGTACGAGGAGAGAGGGGGCGAGACTAAGACCCTCGAAAGTGCACGCAGGTGAGCGAGCCGTTCGCGATCCGGCGCGCGACAACGCGTGACATCGAGACCCTCGTGGAGCTCCGGCTGGCCCTTCAGAGCGGGAATAGCGACGGCATCGAGGTCGATTGGGCAGCTGCCGGGGAGGCCTGCCGCCGTTACTTCGCCGAAACTCTGCCGCGGGAAGTATTCGTCGTATTTGTCGCTGAAGCCGAGGGACGAGTCGTCGCCACGAGCGGCGTTTCGTTCGTGAGCCGGCCTCCGGGCAGCACATCGTTCCTCCAATGCGAGGGTTACGTGACCAACGTTTACACCGTTCCGGAATGGCGCGGTCGGGGCGTCGCGACGGCGCTAATGAACGCGACCATAGAATACGCCCAGCAGCGGGGCGCCCGGCTCGTGTACTTGCACACATCGGATGCCGGGCGCTCTGTGTACGAACAACTTGGTTTCGCGCAGTATCCCCGCTATATGGAAAGGCGTCTGTGACAAAGAAGAGGACGGGAGAGCCTTGGATCTCGGCGGCGGACTATGGACGCCTGCTGCCTCCCTTCAGCGTCAATTTGCTCGTGCGCAATATCGAGACCTCCCTTCGTTTTTATCGCGAGGTGCTGGGCGCCTTCGTACATTATGCGGACGTCGATTTCGGCGCGCTCAAGATCGGCGGCGCGGAGGTACAGCTCCACGCGGACCACGCGTACGATGCTCATCCCTGGTACCCGCGACTCGCCGGCGGCGAGGCGCGCGGCCTGGGCGCGGAGCTGCGTCTCCTGGGGCTCGACCCGGAGTCCATAGAGGAGAGAGCCAGGCGCTTGGGGGTGAAGGTCTTAAAGCCCGTAACGGAACGAGGCCATGGCTGGCGTGAAGTAATGGTGGAGGACCCGGATGGCTACGTGTGGGCCGTCGGCATGTTGAGCGAGCCGGAGAAGGCGAGATGAGCAAGCTCGAGTTGATCTGCGGGCTGTACGAATACAACGAGTGGGCAAACAACCACGTTCTCGAGGCGGCATCAGCGTTAATGGAAGAGGAGTTCTCCCAGAGGCAGGGCGCCAGCTTCGAGAGCGTCGAGGGCAACCTGGCGCACATCATCGGAGCGCAGGTAGTCTGGTTGGAGCGCTGGACGGGCGGCTCCAATCCCAGGTCGGTGCTCGAATTCCAGAAGACGCGCGGGCTCAGCACAATCCGCGAGGCGTTCGCTCAATCGCACGGAGGCTTGCGCGCGTTTGTCGGGACACTGAGCGACCGGCAGCTAGACGAGAATCTCGCGTACAAAGACAGCGCCGGACGCCCGCACGAGCGCGTCATGTGGCAGCTCATGGCGCACGTCGTGAATCACGGGACACATCACCGCGCAGAAACGGCGATGGCGATGGCGGCGCTCGGGAAGCCGATGCGAGAGCTGGACTACGTTTTCTTCGAACTCGAGAGAAGCGGCCAAGGGATGCGGAGTTGACCCGAGCGGGTCGTGGATGCGGAAATACACCCGCTGCGCAGTGTGTGACCAAGCGCATATGCCACCCGATCGCGGATCGTGATAAGCTACCGCACTGCGACTAATAGTCCAAGGAGGTGCTTCGGGAATGGCGACTGAAACCATAGACCAGGCGAAGGCTGTAGCATTCGCCGGCCAGATGGTCGGGATCCTCAACGGCTCCGTACTCGGCTTGATGACGAGCATCGGCCATCGCACCGGGCTGTTCGACAAGATGGCGGAGCTACCGCCTTCAACGAGCGAGCAGATCGCACAGGCGACCGGCCTCAACGAACGCTATGTCCGCGAATGGTTAGGTGCGATGGTGACGGGCAGGTTTATCGAATACGATCCCGCGGGCAAGACCTACCGCCTGCCGCCGGAGCATGCTGCGTCCATCACTCGCGCGGCGGGACCCAACAACCTCGCCGCCTTCATGCAGTTCGCCGCACTCATGGGAAACGTCGAAGACCAGATCGTCGACTGCTTCCAGAAGGGCGGCGGTGTTCCCTACTCTGCTTACCCTAAGTTCCAGCAATTGATGGCCGAAGAGAGCGCCCAGGTGTTCGACGCAACGTTAACTGATGTCACGCTGCCGCTCGTCCCCGGGCTTGTCGATCGCCTGAAGTCTGGTATCGAAGTGGCCGACATCTCCTGCGGTCAGGGGCACGCTATCAATCTGATGGCCAAGGCCTTTTCGAACAGCCGCTTTGTCGGCTAC
Organism: Chloroflexota bacterium; assembly: GCA_005882715.1. Lineage (GTDB taxonomy): Bacteria > Chloroflexota > Dehalococcoidia > SM23-28-2 > RBG-16-64-32 > CF-163. Next base: position 10,879 of record VBEI01000039.1, read on the forward strand.
GACTTCTCCGAGGGTGGAATCTCGGCCGGGAAGGCCGAGGCCAAGCAGTTGGGCCTGACGAACGCCCGCTTCGAGGTGAAGGACGTGGCTGCACTGAATGAGACCGCGACGTACGACCTCATCACCGTCTTCGATGCGATTCACGACCAGGCTCAGCCTCGAAAGGTGCTGGCGAACATATCGCGCGCGCTCAAGCGGGACGGAGTGTTCCTCTGCGTGGATATCCAGGCTTCAAGCAACCTGGAAGAGAATATGCAGCATCCGCTGGCGCCTATGCTCTACGGCGTCTCAACGCTGCACTGCATGACAGTCTCGCTCGCACTAAACGGCGAGGGCCTGGGGACGGTGTGGGGCGAGCAAAAGGCGCGTGAGCTTCTAACGGAGGCGGGCTTCAAGCAAATCGATATCGAGCACATCGAGGGCGATATCTTCAACAGCTACTACGTCTGCCGGAAATAGCGATCAGGAACCGACGCTAGGGCGGGTCTCCCACCCGCCCCACTGTTTAAGGACTGTTTCCTCGGATCAGTTCCGAAATTGCCGCCGCGTCAGTGCGCCCCGAGCGGACGCGCTCTGAAATCGCACGGGCCCGGCCCTCCAGCTCTGCCTGGTCGACCTTGAGCAGGCGAGGTACCTCGACGTCCTCGAACGCGTCGTCTGGCTCCCGCCAGCGAAATAGAACGCGCGCGTTGGGCCGGCCTCCCGACACGCCGTCGATCTCGCTCACCTCAGCCACCCGGCGCCAGAAAGAGTCGGGGTCTTCGCCGAACCGGAGAAGGTGAAGGACCAGGTTCACGCGCAAAGCCGCTTCGTCACTCACGCCGTTCTCCCGGTAGAGGACGTCGAAGGCGCCGGTAACGTCCGGGGCATGGAGGGCAGTCGCCAGTGAGTATCCGACAGCGAGTGTTTCGAATAGCTCGCGGACGGGTTCGCCCCAGATGTAGCCCGGAACGGGTGCCTGGCCGATCTCTGCCACTACCACATATCCGCCGCTCGCTTCTCTTTTCAGCTGGAGCATCTGCTCACGGCTGCCGTCCAAGCGGTGCACCGGGATGTCCGGAGGGAGCAAGCCAAGGACTGCGTTCATCAGGGTGGACTTGCCCGCGAAGCGTGGTACGGCAGTTACAACAAAGGATAGCCCGGCGTCTATCGCTGCCCAAAGCGCGGCCGCAACGCGGGCACTCAACGTCTTGTTGGTGACGAGGTCGAGGATCGTCAGGTCGGCCACGTCAACGAGTCCGCAGTGACCGAATTAGGTTAGCCGTCCCAATGGCGGACTCGACCGCCTCGAACCCTTTGTTCCCGCGGTCACCGCCGGAGCGGGCAAGAGCCTGGGCTTCGTTGTCGCAGGTAAGGACGCCGAAGATA
>VBEI01000040.1 GCA_005882715.1 Chloroflexota bacterium
GGCCGATACCCTGTCGCATCTCGTCTAGCGCAGTCAGGTGGTAAACCCAGAGGCGGTCGATGGTGCCGAGCAGGACCAGACGCTCCAGGGTCCGCATCTTGTCCTCGCCCAGGTTTCGCTCCTTCTCCTCGTAAGTCTTATGGGCATGCTCCGTGACCTCGTCTATTAGCTCGCCGGGATCGGCCTCCAGCACGTGCTGCTCTGTGAAGGCTGCAGGCAGCGGGACGATCGTCCTGAGCTCAGCGATGAGGCTGGGCACGTCCCAGTCGTCGCTGCGCTCGCCGGGCGCGAAGGTGTCGAAGGCGCGCTCGATCTCCTGGTCCACCATCTCGAGGACGTTCTTGCGCAGGTCCACGGTGCCTTCCAGGATCCGGCGTCGCTGTTCGTAAATCTTGTCTCGATGCTGGTTCATGACGTCGTCGTACTGGACGACGTGCTTGCGGATGTCGAAGTTGTGGCCCTCGACTTTGGTCTGCGCTTGCTCAATCGCCTTCGAGACCATGTTGCTTTCGAGCGGCGTATTCTCGTCCATTCCCAAGCGGCCCAGCATTCCGCCGATCCAGTCCGGCGCGAAGCGGCGCATCACCTCGTCGCCGAAGGACACGAAGAAGCGCGAGCTCCCTGGGTCGCCCTGGCGCCCGGAACGGCCGCGTAGCTGGTTGTCGATGCGGCGGGCCTCGTGGCGCTCCGTGCCGACGATGTGCAGGCCGCCAGCGGCGACGACGCGGTCGTGCTCGACCTGCCAGAGGACACGCGCTGCGCTGCGGACCTTGGCCGCCTCGTCTTCAGACGCCGAGACAATGTCGAAGCCGCGCTTGCGGGCGATATCCTCCGCAAGGCGATCCGGATTGCCGCCGAGGATGATGTCCGTGCCACGGCCGGCCATGTTGGTGGCGATCGTAACGGCGCCGTACACGCCGGCCTGCGCGACGATGTAAGCCTCACGCTCGTGCTGCTTGGCGTTCAGCACCTGCGGCTCCTTGAGCGGACAGACCGCGTGGTGCTCAGCGCAGTCCTTCAGTTCGCAGCGGGAGAGGCGCTTTAGCATGTCCGCCAGCTTCTCCGAGTTCTCGATTGAGACCGTGCCGACGAGGGACGGGCGGCCGAGCGCGTGCTCCTGCTCGATCTCGTAGACGACGGCGTGAAACTTGCCTTCCTCCGAGCGAAAGATGATGTCCGAGTTGTCCGCGCGGATCATGTCCTTAGCCGTCGGGATCATGAGGACGTCGAGGCCGTAGATCTGGTGGAACTCCTCGCGTTCCGTCCAGGCGGTGCCGGTCATTCCGGCCAGCTTCTGGTACAGCCGGAAATAGTTCTGGAGGGTGATCGTCGCGTACGTTACGCTTTCGCGCTGGACCTTCACGCCTTCCTTGGCCTCGACCGCCTGGTGGAGACCGTCCGACCAGCGGCGTCCGTACATCAGCCGGCCGGTGAACTCATCGACAATGATGACCTCGCCGTCCTTGACGACGTACTGTTGATCGAGGTGATAGAGGGCGTGTGCCTTGAGGGCGGCGTCGACGAAGCGCGTGAGGCGGAAGTTTTCGGGGTCGTACAGGTTCTTGATGCCGATCGCTTTCTCAACCTTCGAAGAGCCTTCGTCAGTTAGCGAGACGCTCTTGTGTTTGATGTCGACGATGTAGTCAATCTCTTGCTCGAGCCGTGGCACGATGCGGGCGAAGGTGCGGTAGACCTCCTCCGTCTCCTCAGCAGGGCCGCTGATGATTAGCGGCGTGCGGGCCTCGTCGATCAGGATCGAGTCGACCTCGTCCACGATAGCGTAGGTGTGCGGTGTATCCTCCCGCTGAACGGCCTGCGAGAGGTCCTGGACCATGTTGTCCCGCAGGTAGTCGAAGCCGAACTCGTTGTTGGTGCCGTACGTGATATCGGCGCCGTAAGCCTCTCGCCGGGTGGCGGGGCGAAGATATCGCAGGCTGGCGTTGTCCAGGTTGGCGGTTGGGTCATATACGTAAGCGGTGTCGTGCTGGAGCACGCCGACCGAAAGGCCAAGGCTATGGTAAATCGGCCCCATCCATTGCGCGTCGCGCTTTGCGAGGTAGTCGTTCACGGTCACGAGATGCGCACCGTGGCCCGCGAGCCCGTTGAGATAAAGCGGCAGCGTCGCGACGAGCGTCTTACCTTCACCCGTCTTCATCTCCGAGATCTTGCCCTGGTGGAGCACGATCCCGCCCAAAATCTGCACGTCGAAAGGGCGCAGGCCGATGCGACGCTCCGAGACTTCGCGCACAGCCGCGAACGCCTCGGGCAGGATGTCGTCAAGCGGCTCGCCGCCGGCCAGACGCTCACGATAGTCGGTTGATAGCTCGGCGAGCTCTTCGTCGGTGAGCCGGGCCATATCTTCGGCCAGCTCGTTGACCTCGTCGACGATCGGCCAGACCTTCTTCAGCTCCTTCTCGTTATACTCACCGCCGAGGAGGCGGTTGATGAACCCCATAACGAAATAATGATAGCAGCTTGGTAACAGGCGGTCTTACGCGCGGGCCTCAGCCTCAGACACCGGTTTGGGCCTGGCCCTCGCGATGCCCAGCCACCTTGCGAGCGGGGCGACTGTCGCACCCTGGACGAGGGTCGAGACCAGAACAGCGAAGAACACGATATTGAAGAATTCGAGGCTGCGCGGAACACCGTCGGTTACCGGGAAGGTCGCAAGGAATACCGGCAGCGCCCCTCGCAGCCCGGCCCAGCCAAGGATCAGGCGTTCGCGCGCGTTGAACCGTTCGAATGCCGTCGCGAGCGCGGCCGCGACGGGCCGGGCGAGAAAGGCGATTATCAGCGCGAGAAGCGTACCCTCGACAAGGACCGAGCCGAGCTGGCTGGGGAAAACCAGCAAGCCCAACGCCAGGAAGAGCGCCATGTCCGAGAGCGAAGCGAGTCCGCTGTGAAAGGCGCGCACCGCGCCCTTCTCTGGAAGCCGGCCGCTGCCGAACACGAGCCCGGCGAGATACGCTGCGAGGAACCCCGACCCGCCCAACACATCTGCCGTGCCGTAGGCCAGCGCCATAGCAGCCACAGAGCCAACGAGGTGAAGACCCCGGTAGGCGAGGCCCTCGACGAGTTGAAGACTGCGCAGGCCGAGCCATCCGATGCCGATTCCCGCGATCGCCCCGACGCCGAGCTGAGCGACGAAGAGCCATACCACATCGAGTGCGCCGAAGCCGGGCTCGTCGATGAGTTTGATGAACGTTATCACGAGTAGCACGGCGAAAGGGTCAACCATTCCGGCTTCGGCCTCGAGAGTCCGCGACAGCTTGCCAGGCAGCCTCACTTGTCTCAGCAATGCGAACACGGCAGCGCTGTCCGTCGCTGCGAGGATAGACCCGATCAGCAGCCCCTGTAGCAATGAGAAGTCGAACAGCCAGACGGCAGCCAGCCCAGTGATTGCCGCGGTAATGAACGTACCGACCGTTGCGAGGCTGACTGCCGGACGCAGCACCGGGCGGATCTCTGCGAACCCGGCGGCCAGCCCGGCCTCAAACAGGATCGCGGCGGCAGTGATCACCCCGATTCGCCTGGCGAGCTCGTAGTCCTCGAAGTCAATCCAGTCGGTGCCGTCCGACCCGATCGCCATGCCCAGCCCGAGAAAGAGGACAAGCGCCGGCAGGCGGAAACGCTCGGCAATAAGCGAGGCTGTCCAGCCGGCGGCAAGCAGCGCCCCGGCAACGAGGATCAGCTCACCATCCGATAGCATAGCGAAAGCTTAACGGTGTCTGGCGGGCTAGTGCTGCAGACTTCGTCTAGCGTCCGTTGAAGAGGGCGCCGACGGACTGACCGGTATGGATTCGTCGGATCGCCTCGCCAAGGAGCGGAGCGACGGACAGTTGCGTGAAGTTCGGGAGCTTCTTCTCAGGCGGTACGGGAATCGTGTCCGTGTAGACCAACTCGCGGACCGGCGCCTTCTCGATACGCTCGACAGCGTTGCCGGCGAATATCGGGTGGGTGGCCGTCGCGTACACCGCTGTTGCGCCGTGGTCATGGCAGACTTCGGCTGTGGTGACAAGGGTTCCTCCGGTTAACACTTCGTCGTCGACAATGAGGACAGTCCGTCCCTCGACCTCACCGATGATCGTCATCGCCTCCACCCGCTCGTCGTTGCCCAACCTTCGCTTCTCGACAATGGCCAGCGGCGTGTCGAGCCTGTCGGCCATGCGCCGGGCACCCTTTGCTCCCCCGACATCGGTGGCGACGACAGTAAGGTTAGGGATTCCCTTCTCCTTGAAGTGATTAGCGAGAATAGTGCGCGCAGTCAGCTCGTCTACCGGGATGTTGAAGAAGCCCTGGATCTGGCCGGCGTGCAGATCGACGGTGAGGAGACGGTCCGCGCCCGCCGTCTCGAGGAAGTTGGCGATCAGGCGCGCGGTGATCGGGACGCGCGGCTGGTCTTTCTTGTCGCTACGAGAATAGGGATAGTAAGGGACGACCGCCGTGATGCGCCCGGCGGAGGCGCGGCGGGCCGCGTCGATCATGATGAACAGCTCCATGATGCGAGTGTTCACCGGTGGCGCCATCGTCTGCACGATAAAGACGTCGCGGGCTCGGATGTTCTCCTCGAAGCGGACGAAGATGTTTTCGTTCGAGAACTCGAAGACGTCTACCTCACCGAGGGGCATCTCCAGATAGCTGCAAATCGCGCCGGCGAGATCGGGGTGAGCATTCCCCGAAAAAACCTTCAGGTCCTGGTAGAGTGGTACGTCTGCCACGACAAAGCCCGTGCCAATATATGCGATGCCGATGCCGGTGACAACCGGCTTTTAGCGCAGCTTTCGCGTGCCGGTTCTCGCCGGTTGCTGGGCGTCCAGAACGTACCTGATGCGCGGGAAACCGGTGTCACAGCGCACGAACGTCGCGGTGACCGGCCAGACGAGTTCGATCCCCTCGGCGTTCCAGGCATCCCGCTCGAAAGTGGCCACTTCCGGCGCGCCTCTCTCCGCGCGGTGGAAGGTGTAGGCGGGATCGACCTGCACGAGCACACCCCGCCCACCGTCGTCGTCCGCACGGGCTAGGTTCATCGTCGAGACGTGAAAGATGCTGCCGCCGGAGATCGGCTGTGGGTCGAGCAGAGAAGCCCTGAGCACCTCCCGGCCATCGACGGCCACAGTGCCGACGACGCGGTCGTGGTAACGCCGGAGACGGACGTCGGCGGGCAGGCACTGATACCCCCATCGTCGCCCCAATGCATCGCAGGCGGCCGGCGAATCGCTGTAGGCGCGGAGCAAGAAACCGCGCGGCAGCGCCGAGGCACGGCAGCCGACGCGCACCTGCGCGAGCGCAAACGGCCCGATCGGGCTCTCCGGGTACGCCGCTACACTGAAGTACGCCACGGGCGGGATTGTCGGGTGCAGAGCCGGGGGGAGGGCGGCGGTCATCTGACGGTCGTCGATCTCAAACGTCAGGCTGAGCAGCTCGACGCCAGCGATCTCCCACGCTTCGGTATCGTAGTTATCGAGCTTCGGCGCGTCGGCGAGACGAGGGGCAACGTCGAGTGTGCCCGAAAGCGGCACCCTTAGCTGCCCCCCGCCACCACAGCGGCCGGTTCAGCACTCTCCGTCTTCGCGAACTTCGGCATGACTTCTTTGGCGAAGAGGCGCAGGCTTGCCAGCACCTCTTCCTGCGGGACCACCTCCATCGCGTTTAGGAGGAAGTTCACACGGTCCGCGCCTACTGATTCCCATTTCTTGATCGCTTCTATGATCCGGTCCGGACTGCCGATGCAAAGCCCGTCAGGCACACGCACAGAATCACCCGGGCTATCCGCGTCCGGGCGGAGTTGCGGAAGAAGGCCGAGCGCTGGATACGACGGGGTCGGATACGCCTCGCGGGCTGAAAGTAGCTGCGCGGCCATGTAGCCGAACGTGCCCTGAAGCCGGCGTCCCTTTGCCACGCCGGTGGCATCGTCCTCGTGGCAGTAGAGGAAATTGACGGTGTTGACCTGCTCGTTGACGACCTCACCGACCGGCTCGCATACCTTGATCCGCCGTCGGTACTCGGCGATGCGCTTCTCCTGTTCCTCGAGCCCGCCAAAGGTGAGTCCAAGCCAGCCGAGCCCGCGGTCCGCGCCGTCAATCTCGGTGTCCGGGCTGGTGATGGCCACCCACATCGGCGGGTGCGGCTTCTGGTACGGCCGCGGAAGGATCGCGCGAGGTGGCATCCTGAAGGCGGCGCCCTCATGGCTGAAGCGCTCCTGCGTCCACATCTTCGGCAAACAGCGCACGATTTCATCCCAGGTCTTCTTCGTGTCGTCGGGGTTCGCGCAAAAGGCGCCGAGTTCGGTCCACGTGGCGGAGCGTCCCGTGCCCATCTCGAGGCGGCCGCCTGAGATGATGTCCAGCGTGGCGGCGCGCTCGGCGATGCGGACCGGGTGGTTGATCTGGGGCACGCAAACGACTATGCCGTGGCCAACGCGGATACGCTTCGTTTGGACAGCGCAGGCTGTGAGGAAGATCTCCGGCGAGGAACAGTGTGAGTACTCCTCGAGGAAATGGTGCTCGACGGCCCAGACCTGGTCGAAGCCGAGCTCGTCGGCGAGTCTCACCTGCTCGAGCGCGCGCTCGTAAACAGTCCGCTCGGACTCCGGATCCCACGGGCGCGGGACGGAAATCTCGTAAAAGATTCCGAACTTCACAGCCCACCTCCTGCTGTCATCTGTTCCATCGTTGCAGCGTACTGGATAGTATCACTAGTGGCGGCCTCGATGTCTGACGCCCGCTAAAACATTGGGAAGTTCTATGGCTTTGGAGGCAACATCCGGATAGTAACGTTCGCGCCTCCCGAGTAGCGTCAGGCGTGGAGGTGACGTGATGGTTATTGCAGAAATGAAAGTGACGACGGGAGCAGCTATCGAAGACGACGAGCGCTGGGAAGCGGTGCTGGCGCGCGATGCCACCTACGACGGGGCGTTCGTCGGCGCGGTGCTTTCCACCAAGATCTACTGCCGGCCCTCGTGCCCCGCGCGGCGTCCGGCACGCGAGCGTGTCGTCTTCTTCGACACACCGGACCTCGCCGAGGCGGCCGGTTTTCGAGCCTGCCTGCGCTGCGACCCGCGAGGCGAGAAGCCGGACCGCGCGCGCCTGGTAAAAGAAATATGCGAGTTCCTGGACGGCGAAAATGAGGAGCGGATCACACTGGCCATGCTTGGTTCGCGCTTTGGCGTGAGCCCCCATCACCTCCAGCGGACGTTCAAGCGGGCGATGGGTGTCTCGCCGCACCAGTACGCCGCCGCCCGTCGCGTCGAGCGGCTGAAGGACGGACTACGCGACGGCAGCGACGTGACCGGCGCACTCTACGACGCGGGTTATGGTTCGAGCAGCCGGCTGTACGAGTCGGCCGGCACGACGCTCGGCATGACGCCCGCCGCCTACCGTCGTTGCGGCAGCGGGATGAGAATCCGCTACACGATCGTCGATTCGCAGCTCGGCCGCCTGCTCGTCGGCGCCACCGAGCGAGGCGTCTGCTCCGTGAAAATGGGCGACCGCGACGAAGACCTGGAGGCAATCCTCCTCAAGGAGTACCCGGCGGCGCAAATCGAGCGCTTGAGCGGCGGCGAGCAGGGAGAGCTATCGCGGTGGGTAGAGGCGCTGCTTCAGCACGTCGCGACCGGCAAGCCGAGCGTGGACTTACCGCTGGACATCCGGGTGACGGCGTTCCAGGGGCGCGTCTACCAGGTATTGCGCTCTATCGCCAACGGCCAGACGCAGTCCTACGCCGACATCGCGAAAGAGATCGGCCGGCCGACGGCGGTGCGCGCTGTGGCCAACGCCTGCGCGGACAACCCGGTCGCGCTCACCGTTCCCTGCCATCGCGTCATTCGTAGCAATGGCGATATCGGCGGTTACGGCGGCGGCGTGGAACGCAAGCGAAAACTGCTGGCGAGCGAGGCCCGCGCGGCGAAGTCCAAAGCAGGCGGATGAACCGGCGGTCCGCAGACGCGAGGGCGCCGGCTGTCCTGCTGGCGCTCGGCTGCGTCTGGGGCGCGTCGTTCCTGTTCATCAAGGTCCTCGTCGATGACACCGGCCCGCTCGAAGTGGCGACCGGCCGGCTTTGCATCGGCGCCGTCGCGATTCTGAGTTTCATTCGCCTGCGCGGCCTACCCGTGCCCTGGACGCCCTCACTCGTGGCGAAGGTAAGCGTGCTCGCCCTGGTGGCCAACATCGCACCCTTCGCGCTGATCGCCTGGGGCGAGGAGCACATCGAGAGCGGCACGGCCTCCGTCCTGAATTCGACGATGCCGATCTTCACGGCCATCTTCGCGACATCGCTTCTGCCGGAGGAGCGGTTCACGACAGCGCGCGCCGGAGGGCTGGTGGTTGGTTTTCTGGGGGTTCTTGTTCTGACCGGCGACGAGGCGTTCGACGTAACAAGCTCCAGCGTGCTGGGCCAGCTTGCGGTCATCGCTGCTTCGGCTTGCTACGGCATCGGCTCGGTTTTCTCCCGCACACTTCTGCGCTCAACCGACCCGCTCGGGCTGTCGGCGCTGCAGGTAGCAGCGGGCGCGGTGCTGTCCGTGCCCATCTTGCTCGCGGTCGAAGGCAGGCCGGACTATTCGCTAAGCATCGAGGCTTGGCTCTGCCTGCTGGCGCTAGGGGCCGGCGCGACCGGCGTCGCCTATGTGGCGTATCTCTGGCTGATCGATGTGACAGGAAGCGTTCGCGCTTCGCTGGTCACGTACATCATTCCGGTCGTCGGACTGTTTCTCGGCTGGGCGGTGCTCGACGAATCGATCGGCATCAACATAGTCGTTGGTTCGGCGCTGATTATCGGCGGGGTCGCAATGGTCTTGCGCGGAGGTTCCCCGGGGACTCAAACCAGGCCGGTGGCGCAGGTGGCCGCGGCGGACTAGCGGCGTTCTGCGAGCGCCGGAGAAAGCGTTTCCTGAAGCTCCAAAACGGGCCCCGTGCCGTTGACAATTTGCTTTGCCGGTGCTAAATTAGCATCACGGATGGTGTCGAGTCCCCGATTCCTCATTTCCCTGTCTTACTGTCTTTGCCGATAGGCTGTATTTCCATACCTAGAGCAGCGCTTTAGCCTCTTAAGGAGAGGGTGTGCATGGTTGTCCCACGAAAAGTTGTCTATGAGAAGTTCCGCGTTCCTCACATCGTCAAGTCTTACTCTCGCATCCCCGATGTAATCCCCCTGCCGGCGCTCGTCCAGATCCAGGTCGACTCCTACAAGATATTCATCGAGGAAGGCCTGCGCGAGCTATTAGCCGAAATCTCTCCGATCCAGGACTTCACCGGCAACCGGCTCGAAATGCGCTTCAGCGACTATCGGTTCGACGAGCCGAAGTACAGCCAGGAGGAATGCCGGGAGCGCGACGCGACGTACGCGGCCCCTCTGCGGGTAAATGTGCAGCTGCTGGTCAAGGAGACCGGCGAGATCAAGGAGCAGGAGATCTTCATGGGAGATTTCCCGCTCATGACGGCCATGGGCACCTTCATTATCAATGGCGCCGAGCGTGTCGTCGTCTCGCAGCTCGTGCGCTCCCCGGGCGTGTATCTGACGCTCGAGCGCGACCAGACCAGCGGGCGGGACCTGTGCTACGCGAAGCTCATTCCTAACCGCGGCGCCTGGCTGGAGTTCGAGACCTCGAACCGCGACGTCGTCGCCGTCAAAGTCGACCGCAAGCGCAAGATTCCCATCACGACGCTGCTTCGCGCGATCGACGAGCCGGAACTGCTGCCGAAGCATCCGAGTTCAGCCGAAATCAAGGAGATCGAGGAGAAGATCGCGAACGCCAAGACCGAGCGCGAGGCGGACAAGCTACGGCACCAGCTTCTCCAGGTCCTGGGCACCAGCGACCGTGTGCTGGCGCTCTTCGCAGACATCGACACCAACGCCGACCATCGCTTTATCAAGGCCACGCTGGACCGCGATCCGAGCTCCGCAAACAAGGAAGAGGCTCTGCTGGAGTTCTACCGGCGGCTCAGGCCGGGGGACCCGCCCACCATCGACAACGCCCGCGGGCTTATCAGCTCGTTGTTCTTCAACCCGCGCCGCTATGACCTCGGCAAGGTCGGCCGCTACAAGGTCAACAAGCGCCTCGGCAGGCCGAATGCCACGGAAGAGCGCGTCCTTACGCCCAATGACCTGATCGCCATCGTTCGCGAAATCGTTCGCTTGAACAACGGCGGCGGCAAGTCTGACGACATCGACCACCTGGGCAACAGGCGCGTGCGGACCGTGGGCGAACTTATCCAGAACCAGTTCCGCATCGGCCTTCTCCGCATGGAACGCGTGATCCGCGAACGAATGACGATCACGGACCCGCAGGAGACGGCGCCGAGCCAGCTCGTCAACATCCGTCCCGTCGTCGCCGCCATCAAGGAGTTCTTCGGCGGGTCGCAGCTCTCACAGTTCATGGACCAGACGAACCCGCTGGCGGAGCTGACCCACAAGCGAAGGCTTTCGGCCCTCGGCCCCGGCGGTCTCTCACGAGATCGAGCGGGCTTCGACGTGCGCGACGTGCACTTCAGCCACTACGGGCGGATCTGCCCGATTGAGACGCCGGAAGGCCCAAACATTGGACTTATCGGCAGCCTCGCGACGTTTGGCCGCGTGAACCAGTATGGGTTCATCGAGACACCATACCGGAAGGTTGTGCGTGAGCTTCCAAAGAGCTCGCGCGCCTTGAGCGGGCAGACGCTACGCGAAGACGTGAAAGGCGACGCCGGCAAGGCTATCGCGAAGGCCGGCCAGCAGATCGATGAGGCGCTTGCCAAGAAGCTCTCAGGCGCGGCCGAGAAGATGATCCCTCTGCTGCCCTTCGTTTCTGATCAAGTCGATTACCTCTCTGCCGATGAGGAAGAGGAGTTCGTGGTCGCTCAAGCGAACTCACCCCTCGACGAGAAGGGCCGCTTCCTTGAGGAGAGGCTGGAAGTCCGCGCCGGAGGCGAATTCAGCACTGCCCACGCTGATCAGATCGACTACCTGGACCTCTCTCCGAAGCAGATCGTCTCCGTGGCGGCCTCGCTCATTCCATTCCTCGAACATGACGACGCCAACCGCGCCCTTATGGGCGCGAATATGCAGCGCCAGGCGGTCCCGCTGGTCAGGCCGGAAATACCTCTGATCGCTACCGGAATGGAGATCAAGACGGCCAAGGACTCCGGGCAGGTGATCCTCGCCGAGGCGGACGGGCTGGTTACAAGCGTTGCCGGCGGCAGCGACAACGCTGCCCAGAATCCACGCCAGTCAACGGGCAGACAGGCCCATATAACAGTCCTTCACGATAACGGAAGCGAGCGCCGTTATCCGCTCAGCAAGTTTGTTCGATCCAACCAGGGGACCTGCATCAACCACCGTGCGCTCGTGCGCAGGGGTGATCGCGTGACTGCCGGCCAGCCTCTTGCCGATTCCTCGTCGACCGATTCCGGCGAGCTGGCGCTCGGACAGACGCTGCTCTGCGCCTTCATGAGCTGGGAAGGCTATAACTTCGAGGACGCCATCATCATCTCGGAGACCGTGGCCCGGGACGACAAGTTCACATCGATTCACGTTGAGAAGCACGAAGTCGAGGCCCGTGACACCAAGCTGGGCCCCGAGGAGATCACGCGCGACATCCCCAACGTCGGTGAAGAGAGCCTGCTTGACCTCGACGAATATGGGATCGTACGGGTCGGCGCAGACGTGCAATCGGGCGACATCCTCGTCGGCAAGATCACGCCGAAGGGTGAGACTGAGCTTACCGCAGAGGAGAAGCTGCTGCGCGCGATCTTCGGCGAGAAAGCGCGGGAGGTGAAGGACAGCTCCCTACGGGTGCCCCACGGGGAACGCGGAAAGGTGATCGAGACACGTTTTCGCGCGAAAGAGGACAACGAGACGGCCCGACCCGCCCACGGCCAGCCCGGGCACCATTGCCGCTGGCCGGCCTACGCGGAAATGGTCGATGATCTCCCGGCGGGCGTCCAGGCGGTCGTCAGCATCTCGATTGCTCAGCGCCGCAAGATCGCGGAGGGCGACAAGATGGCGGGGCGGCACGGGAACAAAGGGGTGATCGCCCGAATCCTGCCTGCAGAGGACATGCCGCATCTCGAAGATGGCACACCCGTGGACATCATCCTCAACCCGATCGGCGTGCCCAGCCGCATGAACATCGGTCAGGTGCTGGAGACGCACCTCGGCTGGGCGGCGCGGCGCATGGGCTTCCGGGCGATTTCGCCTGTCTTTGACGGCGGCAACCCGAAGACCATCGAAGACGCGCTGTGCCGGGCGTGGATCTGCGAACAGGCCGCTGCTCTGATGGAGTCGCCGAACGGCCACGAAACGGGAGGCGATCGGCTTACGAACGGAATCGGTGAGCGGGTCAACGCGCAGAAGGTAAATAAGTGGCTGGAGAGCAAAGGCCACGACCCCGCCGCTGTCTTCGATGACAGCCGCGTAGGCGAAGCAGCTCGCGTCGGCTTGGAGCTTTGGCTCGAGCAGCAAGGGCTGCGCAAGATTAAGGGCAAAGAGTATCGCGAGCTGGACGCGCTGGCGGAGAAGATGCTGCTCGAGCGCGGGCTAGCAGCGCCGATCTACGGAAAGCAACGCCTATACGACGGCCGGACGGGCGAATCGTTCGACCAACCGGTTACCGTCGGCTACATCTACATGCTGAAGCTCGTGCACCTCGTAGAGGACAAAATCCACGCGCGCTCCACGGGTCCTTACTCGCTCATCACTCAGCAGCCGCTGGGCGGCAAGGCGCAATTCGGCGGCCAGCGCTTCGGCGAGATGGAGGTCTGGGCGCTGGAGGCCTACGGCGCCGCTCACATCCTACAGGAGCTGCTCACGGTGAAATCGGACGACGTTGTCGGCCGCGTCAAGACATACGAGGCGATAGTCAAGGGCGAGGACATTCAGGAACCGGGCGTGCCCGAGTCCTTCAAGGTCCTCGTGAAAGAGCTGCAAAGCCTGGGGCTAGCGGTTGAGGTACTCAACGAAGAAGAGGAGCGCGTCCTGCTGGCGGAAACGTCCGCGCAAGACCTGCCGGAGCTGGGGATCGACCTCAGCGGTTTCGAGAAAGGGGAGGACCTAGTTGGCTCTGGAAGTTAACGACTTCAACGCGATTCGCATATCCCTTGCGTCCCCGGAGCAAGTGCGCTCCTGGTCGTACGGCGAGGTCACGAAGCCGGAGACGATCAACTACCGCACGCTCAAGCCCGAGAAGGACGGCCTCTTCTGCGAGAAGATTTTTGGGCCCACGAAGGACTTCGAGTGCTACTGCGGCAAGTACAAGCGCGTCCGCTATAAGGGCATCGTCTGCGACAAGTGCGGCGTAGAGGTTACGCGCTCCAAAGTACGGCGTGAGCGAATGGGTCACATCGAACTCGCCTCGCCGGTCGCTCACATCTGGTTCGTGAAGGGCACGCCCAGCCGCATCGGGCTGCTGCTCGACATTTCGCCGCGCAGCCTCGAGCGGGTGCTGTACTTCGCGCAGTTTATTGTCACCTCCGTGAACGACGAAGTGCGCCGAGCTGCCATCGACGCCCTACGCGCCGAAATGGACAAAGCCGTGGACGAAAGCGAGTCCGAGCAAGTGGCCAGGATCGCCGAGATCGAGGGTTCCACGGCCGAGGCGATCGGCAAGCTCGAAGAGACGCGCGCCGACCGCCTCGCAAAGGCAGACGCGGATGTCGACGCGCAAATCAGCTCCCTTCGGGAGAAGGCCGCTTCCCTTCAGGCGGATATCGAGAAGATCGGGGAGAAGAACGCCAACAAGAAGATCGCGCTGGATGATGCATTCGTCATCACCTCGCGGGGCGAACCCTTGCCTAAGGAAGCACTCAAGCGACTTCAGAAGGAAGTCGATAAGCGCGCGCAGGCGCTTGAGGCCGGCCGCGCTGGAAGTCGCAAGGCGGCGGAGGCTGGGCTGGAAGGAGAACTGGCCCGGCTACGTGAGAACGCAATGGCGGAGATGGAGCCGCTGCGCAAGAAAATAAACGAAGTGCGCGAGAGCATCCGCGAGCAGTTCGATCTGCAGATCGAAGAGCTGGAAGATCTGAAAGACCCCATCCCCGACGACCAGTGCACGTTTCTGCCCGAACAGAACTTCCGTGATCTCACCGAAAAGTACCCGGGAGTCGTCCGCGCAGGCATGGGCGCCGAGGCAATCCTGGAGATACTCGACCGCGTGGACCTTGACCGGCTCGCGCTCAAGCTGCGGGCAGAGATACAGAACTTCAGCGGACAGCGCCGAAAGAAGGCGACCAAGCGCCTGCGCGTGGTCGAAGCCCTACGCAAGAGTGGCAACAAGCCCGCCTGGATGGTCGTCGGGATACTCCCGGTGCTGCCCCCTGACCTGCGCCCGATGGTGCAGCTGGACGGCGGCCGCTTCGCCACCAGTGACCTCAATGACCTTTACCGCCGCGTCATCAACCGCAACAACCGGCTGAAGCGGCTTCTTGAACTGGGCGCCCCGGAGATCATCATCCGCAATGAAAAGCGGATGTTGCAGGAGGCGGTCGATAGCCTCATTGATAACGGCCGGCGTGGGCGCGCAGTATCAACGGCGGGGAACCACAAACTGAAGTCACTGTCCGACATGCTAAAGGGCAAGCAGGGCCGCTTCCGCCAGAACCTGCTCGGCAAGCGTGTGGACTACTCCGGGCGCTCGGTCATCGTCGTCGGTCCGGAGCTTAAGCTGCACCAGTGTGGCCTACCCAAGCGCATGGCTCTTGAGCTCTTTAAGCCGTTCGTTATGCACGGACTGGTAGCCCGCGGGCTCGCTCACAACATTAAGTCCGCCAAGCGAATTGTAGAGCGAGCGCGCCCGGAGGTGTGGGACATCCTCGACGACATCATCAGGCAGCGCCCCGTTCTGCTTAACCGGGCGCCCACGCTCCACCGCCTTGGTATCCAGGCCTTCGAGCCGGTTTTGATCGATGGAAGCGCGATCCAGATCCATCCCCTGGTCTGCACCGCCTTCAACGCCGACTTCGACGGCGACCAGATGGCCGTTCACGTGCCGTTGTCGCGTGCCGCCGTCGCGGAAGCCCGCCAGATTATGCTCTCGAGCCAGAACCTGCTTTACCCCTCGAGCGGCGAGCCGGTAGTGGCGCCTACGCTTGATATCGTTCTCGGCTGCTACTACTTGACGGAGGAGAAGCTGCAAAAAGGCAAGCCCACTGAACCGAAGGGGGCCTACAGCACCTTCGACGAAGCCAAGATCGCCTACGCCACGGGCAACCTCGACCTGCGCACCCCGATCCTCGTGCGCGACAAGAAGACCGGAGGCGAACGCATCAGGACGACTGTCGGCCGCGTCATCTTCAACGAAGTGCTGCCGGAGGAGCTTGACTTCCGCAACCACCTGATGGACAAGAAGGCGATCAAAGAACTCGTGAGCGAGTGTAGTCACAAGCTGGACAACGCGCAGACTGCGGAGATGGTGGACCGGATGAAGAACATCGGCTTCCGCTACGCCACCCAGTCCGGCATCTCTATCGCCATGAACGATCTACGTCTGCCGGCAGAGAAGGAACAGTTGCTGGCCGAGGCCGATGCGCGCATCGCGGAGATCGACGAACAGTACGAGATGGGCCTGATCACGGACGATGAGCGCTATGAGCAGGCTGTTGCTATTTGGCGGGAAACGACCGACAAGGTCCAGGAGGTGATCCAGAGGCGCCTTGAAGAGTACGGCGGCGTGTACATCATGGCCGTCAGCGGCGCCAAGGGTAACATCAGCCAGATCTCGCAGATGGCGGGCATGCGAGGTCTCATGAGCGACCCGGCAGGTCGCATCATTGAGCTGCCGATCCGCTCCTCCTTCCGCGAGGGACTGTCCGTTCTCGAATACTTCATCTCGACTCACGGAGCGCGTAAGGGTCTCGCCGATACCGCGCTGAGGACG
This sequence comes from Chloroflexota bacterium, assembly GCA_005882715.1. Classification (GTDB taxonomy): domain Bacteria; phylum Chloroflexota; class Dehalococcoidia; order SM23-28-2; family RBG-16-64-32; genus CF-163. The sequence goes on from VBEI01000040.1 coordinate 15,848, forward strand.
GCGGACAGCGGTTACCTCACGCGGAGGCTAATTGACGTCTCCCAGGATGTCATCATCGTCGAGGAGGACTGCGGTACGACTGCCGGCATCTGGATCGACGAGGGGTCGGAAAAAGGCCTATTCGAATCGCTCAGCGAGCGGATTGTCGGACGTTGGACCGCGGCTGACATCGCCAACCCGAAAACCGGCGAGATTATCGCCGAGCGCGGAAACGAAGTCACAGAAGAAGTCGCCCAGCGCGTGATCGCCGCGGGTATCGATAAGGTGTACGTGCGCTCGGCCCTGACGTGTCAAACGCGTCGTGGCATTTGCGCCCTCTGCTACGGGCGTGACCTCTCGCGGGGAAGGTTCGTCGCGGACGGCGAGGCAGTGGGCATCATCGCCGCGCAAAGCATCGGCGAGCCGGGCACACAGCTAACGATGCGCACGTTCCACACCGGAGGCGTGGCCGGGCTCGACATTACGTCCGGTCTGCCGAGGGTGGAGGAGTTGTTCGAGGCCCGTGTGCCGAAGGGCGCCGCCCAGATCGCCGAGATCGACGGCACCGTCGAGATCAGCAGGGACGGCGATACGCGCCGTATGAAAATCACGAGCGCGGAGATCTATCGCGACGAATACCCGATTGCGAAGGGAATCAAGGCGCTGGTGGAGAATGGCCAGGAAGTGGTCCCGGGAACAGTCCTCGCCGGCCCCGCCAAGCGCGCGAAGAAGGCCGCTGATGGCGACCAGGCGCTTGCGCCGACGGAGATCATCGCGCGGACGTCCGGCCAGATCGCTATCGAGAAGGGGCGGATTGTCATCCTTTATGAGGAGCGCGAGCAGCGCGACTACATCATTCCCGCCGCTTCGCGTCTCCGAGTACAAAACGGCGATTACATCCACGCCGGACAGCCGCTAACTGAAGGCCCGCTGAACCCGCAGGACATCCTGCGCATTCAAGGGCCGGAGGCAGTCCAGATCTATTTGGTCGAGGAAGTGCAAAAGGTGTACCGAAACCAGGGCGTGTCGATAAACGACAAGCATATAGAGGTAATCGTGCGCCAGATGCTCCGCCGCGTACGTGTTGACTCGCCCGGTGACTCCAATCTGCTTCCAGGCGAGCTCGTCGACCGCTTCCGCTTTGAGAGCGAGAACGCCCGCGTTCTTGCCGAGGGCGGCGAGCCGGCGACAGCCCAGCCCGTTCTGCTGGGTGTGACCAAGGCCTCCCTAAACACGGAGAGCTTCCTTGCGGCGGCCTCGTTCCAGGAGACTACTCGGGTGCTCACGGAAGCCGCTATCCAGGGTCAGGTGGACAAGCTGCTCGGGCTCAAGGAGAACGTCATCATCGGCAAGCTCATCCCGGCGCGCGCCCAGATCACGGTCGAGCAGCCGGCCAGGGTTACGGAGATGATCCTGCCACCGGGCTTCCGCGACGAGGACGGCGAATTCGAACCGGACTTCGAGGAGTTAGACTTCGAGGACGAGGATTTGGAGGAGAACGGCCTGGACGCGCTCGCGGGAGAAGATGAGGAGTTAGCTGGGAACGGCGCGCTCCCCGAAGTAGACCTTCTCGAGGAGTCCCCGCCGGCGACGGCTGAGGAGGCAAGCGAGCTGGAAGCCAGCGGAAACGGTGCCCAACCGCAGCCCCAGGCAACCGACGAGGAGCCTCTCTAACTCGGCGTCAGCATCCGCGTGCCGGAGAGCGCTCGCCAAGGCCAGCGATACTCTCTCGCCTATAATGGGAAGCAGGGGAACGCATGGTCGTCGAGACGCAGGCCGAACCCGCCTCTGACGCGCTGAAGACCGCGCTTGCCCAGTTCGACGCCGCCGCCGACCGCCTGGCGCTGGACGACGGCATGCGCATGGTTCTCCGCCACTGCAAGCGAGAGCTTGCCGTCCACTTCCCCGTACGAATGGATAACGGGACGATAGCTGAGTTCAGCGGCTACCGGGTCCAGCACAATCTCGCGCGCGGCCCCGCAAAGGGTGGCATTCGCTACAACCCGAACGTCTCGCTCGATGAGGTCCGCGCGTTGGCGATGTGGATGACGTGGAAGAGCGCGGTCGTGAACATTCCTTACGGCGGCGCCAAGGGCGGGGTTATCGTGAATCCCAAACAGCTCTCTGCCCGCGAGCTCGAGAACCTGACCCGCCGGTACGCTACTGAGATTAGCATCATCATCGGCCCCAACGAGGACATCCCGGCGCCGGATATGGGAACGGACGCCCAGATCATGGCCTGGATCATGGATACCATCAGCATGCACCGGGGTTACACGGAGGCGGGTGTCGTGACCGGGAAGCCGGTCAGCGCCGGCGGAACGTTGGGCAGGGCAGAGGCGACGGGCCGCGGACTCCTGTATATCGTGCAGGAGACCTCCCGACAGTTCGGCGTGCCGCTGCAAGGCGCCACCGTTGCGGTGCAGGGCTTCGGCAGCGTAGGCGCTGTGGCTGCGCAGCTGCTCCACAAGGCGGGAGCAAAAATCATCGCGGTAAGCGATTCGGGAGGCGGCATCTGTAACGAACAGGGACTCGATATCGAGGCTCTCATGCCGTGCAGCCGTGACCGGTCGCCGTTGTCGCAGGCACCCGGCGGCGACCGCATCACGAACGGAGAGCTGCTGGCTCTCCCGGTTGACTTCTTGGTCCCGGCAGCGCTCGAGGGCCAGATCCACGAGCGCAACGCCGATGCCGTGCGCGCTCGCTTCATCGTCGAGGGGGCGAACGGGCCGACGACGCCGGAAGCAGACGCGGTCCTGGCCGAGAAGGGCATCATCGTTATCCCGGACATCCTGGCGAACGCGGGCGGGGTAATCGTCTCGTATTTCGAATGGGTGCAGGACCTCCAGTTCTACTTCTGGGAAGAGGCGGAGGTCAACGATCGGCTGCATCGCGTCATCACGCGGGCTTTCCGTGACGTCGTTGCGATGGCGGAGCAGCGCGGGGTGCGCCTGCGGGAGGCGGCGATGCTTCTCGGCGTGAACCGGGTCGTTGAAGCGACGCAGGTGCGCGGGATATATCCGTAGGAGGCAGGAGCGAGGAGCCCGAAGCCAAGCCCAAACCCGCAATCTACGTTATTTCACGCCGACGCAGGACCCCGGCAGACTCGGTAGAACAAGTCAAGGGCCGCTACGCCCGCGGCGAGATCACCCGGGACGAGTTCCAGCAAATCGTCCAAGATTTGGCGCAGGTGGCGGCCACTGGACACAACGCTGGAGGCGAAGCAAGGAAGCCCTTCGCTTAGGCGTCGTCCAGCGTCTTCGCCCGCCTCTCCGCGATGAATGCCGCCGCCTCTGAGCGCCGGCGAAGGTTCAGCTTGCTGAGGATGCTCGACACGTAGTTCTTCACAGTCTTGTCGCTCAGGAATACCTCCCCGGCAATCTCCTTGTTGGTCTTCCCTTGGGCGATCAGCCCCAGAATCTTCTTTTCCTGCGCCGATAGCGCGGCCAGCTCGTCGCCTTCGCCTGAGGCCAGCGATCGCATGCGCGCCAGTACTTTCTCGGTAACTGAGGGGTCCAGCAACGATTCCCCCTTGGCCACGCGCTCGATTGCCTCCGCCAGGCTCTGCCCGCGCGTCTGCTTGAGCAGATACCCCGACGCCCCTGCCATGATGGACCCGTAGACCGCCTCGTCGTCGGCGTACGAGGTGAGCATGATCACCTTCGTGTCCGGCAGCTCGCCGCGAATCTCCCTGCACGCCTCGACGCCGTTTCCGTCCGGCAGGCGGATGTCCATCACGATTACGTCCGGCCGCGTCTGGCGCGCGGCGCTGATGGCCTCCGCCACGCTACCCGCTTCGCCCACGACGGAAAATCCTTCGCGCCGGTCAAGCAGCGTCTTCAGCCCCATCCTCACGACTTCGTGGTCGTCTACGAGGAGAATGGCCACCCGCGCCTCAGTCATCCGGCCAATCCTTTCACCCGCGCCGCCGGAAGTTGCACGATTATGCGGGTGCCAATGCCGGGCTTGCTGTCGATAGTGAGCTTCGCGCCCATCGCCCGAGCCCGGTCCTTGATGTTGCGGAGGCCGTGTCCCTCCCTGCCGGCGCGGTTGCTGGTGTCGAAACCAGCGCCGTTATCTTCAACCGCGAGAGCGACTCCTTGCGCGCTGCTCCCCTCAAAAGTGATCGAGACGGTGGTAGCGTGTGAATGCTTACCCACGTTGTTCAGTGCCTCCTGAGCGATGTGGAACAGGGCGAGTGCTTGGTCCTGCTCAAGCAAACCCGCAGCCCGTTCGTCAACCGAGACATGCACATCCATCAGTGTGTTGACCCGTAGCGACTCCGCCAGCTCGCGGATCGCGCCCGGCAGGTCGCTCACTTCGGAGACCTGGGCGCGAAGGTCGAAGATGTAGCTCCGGATGTCCTTGATCACCTGGTGCAGGTTCTCGATCGATTGGTCCAGGACCGCGCCCACTTCCTGCGGCGAACGGGCGACTATATCCGCGGCGTCTTCCAGGTGCAGCGCGACCGCGTACACCGTCTGGATCACTCCGTCGTGCAGGTCCATCGCGATGCGTTCTCGCTCTTGAAGGCGAGCCAGACTCTCGAGCTGCTCGCGGAGGCGGCTTGTCTCGATGGCGGCGGCCGCCTGAGTTCCAAGGAGCCGCACAGTCTCCTCGTCGCGCTCGTCGAACGCCTCGGCTTGCTGCTTGTCGGTGAGATAGAGGTTTCCGATGATCCGCCCGCGCGAGACCACCGGCACGCCGAGCAGCGATTTCATCGGCGGGTGATTCGGCGGAAACCCGCCCGAGCGAGGGTCCTTTGCCAGGTCGGCTAGGCGGAGGCTCGCCCCTTCGTGGAGAAGCACGCCGAGCAAGCCCTTCCCGTACGGTATGTGCCCGATCTTCGCCCGTTCTTCATCGCTGATTCCGCTCGTCACGAACTGCGAGATCTCTCCGTTATCGCCCAGCACACTGATCGCCGCGTAGCGCGCGCCCGCCTGCGTGCGCGCCACATCAACCAGCTTCAGCAAGATGCCGTCGAGCGATAGCTCGGACGTCAGGGCGATGCCGGCATCCACGAGACCACGAATGTCCTCCGCCGTGTACGAGGTAACCATGCCCTCCAAATTATACGGGCCCCCCGCGCTCGCGGTCGGGCAATGGGCCGGTTGGCACGCTTGCGACGGGACTTTTGCCCCTTAAGGAGCGCGGTCCTCACTTCATATGCTGGTTGCATGAAGAACGAGCCCGGTTTGACGGTGCTAACCATCGACGAGCATGCGACCATCTCGCCGCTACTTGCCGGGCGCCTCTCCCTCATCCCCGGCCTCCGCATCATCGGCGAGACCGCGAACGCGATGCTCGGCGCTGAGCTCGCGCACCAACTTCGGCCCGACGTCATCCTCGCCGACTTTCGCCGCACCGGCCCTCCTCGCGCTGAGACCTACCGCTGGCTTTGCCGGATTAGCCCGGGCTCCCGGGTCGTGGCGCACACCAGCTACCTCCCGAACGGCGACGAACGCACCCTCCGTGAAGCCGGCGTCTCTCGCTGCATCCTCAAGGGAAGCAGCGTGAAAGAGCTCGCGGAGCAAATCATCGAAATCGGCGCCGGACCGGCCAGCGGGCGTCTCCAGTAACCAGGTCTGCGCGCAAGAAGCCGCCGTCCTACTCGCCATGCCCCTCCGTCGCTGGCGCACCGCCTCCGACTTCTGACGGCCACCAGGAGTCGCCGCACAACGTCGTCAAGCACAGCCGGCGACCCAGTTGCGCGTCACGCTCGCCTCAACGACCGCCGGCCTGCAGCTCGAGGTCGCCGACAACGGCACCGGCTTCGACCCCGCCGGCGACTTCCCCGGCCACCTCGGCCTCCGCTCGATGCGAGAGCGGGCGGAGAAGTCCGTGGCCGCCTGAAGATCACCAGCCGCCCCGGCGCCGGCACACGCGTCACCGCGACGTTCGGCGCCGGGTGACGCCGACGGCCGCCTTCTCGACGTCCTCTCTCGGCATGCCGGCGCGGCAGCCTGGCATGCTTAGCACCGTAACCTTTCAGCAATCTGGCGGTTATGGCGACAGCGAAGTCGAGGCGATAGGTAGTAGAGTCACATACACAGCATGAGAATCGGCTTTCTGGCGGCGTTGCTGACAACTGCCCTAACCCTCACCGTTGCGTGCGGAGGCGGCAACAACGGCGCTGAGAGCACTCTGGTCTCCGAGGGCTCGGTTGCTCCCCATTTCACCCTGCACGGTGCCAGCGGCGACGTGACGACACTAAGCGATTACGCCGGCGAAAAGAATGTCTTGCTGTACTTCAGCATGGGCTATGGGTGAGAGCCCTGCCTGAGCCAGATAGTTGATCTGGAAAAAGACCAGAGTCTCAAGC
>VBEI01000041.1 GCA_005882715.1 Chloroflexota bacterium
ATGGACTTCGAGATCCCACAAGACGTCCAAACGCTGTTGAAGGACCTCGATGACTTTATCGAGGCGGAGATCAAGCCGCTGGAGCAGCAGGATGACAACCTCCGTTTCTTCGATCACCGCCGCGAGTACGAGCGGACGGATTTCGAGCACGGCGGCGTGCCACGCAAGGAGTGGGAGGACCTGCTAAGGGAGATGCGCCGCCGCGCGGATAAAGCCGGCTTCCTGCGATACGGCATCCCCAGCAAGTACGGTGGCCGCGACGGCTCGAACCTCGCGATGGCGATCATTCGTGAGCACCTGGCGGCGAAAGGACTGGGCCTGCACAACGACCTGCAAAATGAATCGTCGATCGTCGGCAACTTTCCGACCATCAAGATGTGGGAGCGGTACGGGAGCGAGCAGCAGAAGAAAGAATTTCTCGAAGGGATGTTCACGGGCAAGACTCGAGTCGCCTTCGGGCTGACGGAGCCCAATCATGGCTCCGACGCGTCGTGGCTGGAGACCAAAGCGGTCCGCGACGGCGATGAATGGGTGATCAACGGAAGGAAGCGCTTCAATAGCGGCATGAACAGCGCCACGCACGACATGATCTTCGCGCGCACATCGGGTGATGAGGGCCGTGCCGAGGGAGTCAGCTGCTTCATCGTACCGACGAAAGCCGAGGGGTTCTCGGTGGACTTCATGTGGTGGACGTTCAACATGCCGACCGACCACGCCGAAGTCACGCTGGCCGACGTGCGCGTGCCGCCGGACGCGATTCTGGGACGCGAAGGGGACGGCCTGGCGCTCGCCAACACGTTCACGCACGAGAACCGCATCCGTCAGGCGGCGTCCGGAGTGGGCGCGGCGCAATACTGCATCGACCAGTCGGTGAAGTACGCGCAGGAGCGGGTCACGTTCGGGCAGCCGCTGGCGAGTCGCCAGGCCATCCAGTGGCCGCTGGTGGAGCTGCAGACCGAGTGCGAGATGGTGCGCCAGCTCGTGCGGAAGACCGCCTGGGAGCTGGACCATAAGCACCACATGGAGATCAGCGACAAGGTGGCGATGTGCAACTACCGCGCGAACCGGCTGGTCTGTGACGCGGCGGACCAGGCGATCCAGGTGCACGGCGGCATCGGCTACACGCGGCATATGCCCTTCGAGCACATCTACCGGCACCACCGGCGGTACCGGATTACGGAGGGATCGGAGGAGATCCAGATGCGGCGCATCGCCCAGGTGATGTTCGGCTTCGGCCGGCCCCGAGAGTAGCGTGGCGGGCCGGTAGAGCGCCTCGGCGAGGCGCATGCGCCGGCTGGTCGCATCGACGCCGCGTGCTAGTATTGGCGATGCCGTAGGAGGTACGCCGATGAAGAACTCTACCATGCTCCGTCTGCAATTGGGCGAGGCGCTCGAATGGCTCGACAACGTGGTGCGCGATCTCAGCGCCGAGCAGTATTCCTGGCAGCCGGAGGGTAGCGCCAACCCGATCTCAAAACTCCACGCGCATACGCTGTCTTCGGCAGACTTCTGGATGAACCTGATGGGGCTCCAGAAGCCGATGCTGTGGATGGGCGTGTCGCAGAAGCTCGGCCTCCCCTCCAACTTCATTGAAGTTTGGCAGACGGACGCGCCCATCAATCTGAGCGACATGCAGGGTTACGCGAAGGGCCTTCGAGAGGCGAGCGCGGCGATAGACGCGCTCGACGACGCGGCGCTCGAACGCGAGCTTACAGCTCCGGTTTTCGGGAAGCGGGATGTCGGCTTCGTCCTCCGGCTAGCAGCAATGCAGATGGCGATTCACACCGGAGAGATCAGCGCTGCCAAGGGGCTGCAGGGGCTGCCGTTCTAGCCCGTCTGACATCTGACCCGCCCTGAATCACCCGTCTGCCGGCGTCGCTCCCGATGCCGTGGCTTGCTGCTCTAGACCATCTCGCCTAGTATTGGCGATGCCAATTTTGCCAAACAAACTCGAAGGAGGCCCCCCATGGCCCTGGTAGACGGCGGCGACCTCGTCGTCCGCGCGATCAAGCAGGAAGGCGTCGATACGATCTTTACGTTGTGCGGTGGACACGTGCAGGCGATCTACGACTCGTGCATCGACGAAGGCGTGAAGGTGATCGACGTCCGCCACGAGCAGGTCGCCGGGCACGCGGCCGAAGGCTGGTCGCGCGCGACGCGGCGCTGCGGCGTCGCCGTCGTCACGGCCGGCCCCGGCGTGACGGACTGCATGACCGGAATCGCCAACGCCTGGCACAACAAGTCGCCGATGCTCGTGATCGGGGGCCGCAGCCCACTTTCGCGCTTTGAGATGGGCGCGCTCCAGGACATGGACCACACGAAGATACTCGAGCCGATCACGAAGTGGGCAAAGTGTGTCCACGAGACGAAGCGCATCCCCGAGTTCATCTCGATGGGCTTCCGCGCGGCGATGACGGGGCGGCAGGGACCGGCCTTCCTCGAGATCCCGACCGACGTGCTCTTCATGAAAGTCGAGGAGAGCGAGGTCAACTTCCCCCAAAGCTACCGGCCACAGGGCCGCGTCTACCCAGACCCGAAGATCGTGCGGCAGGCGGCGGAAATCCTCCGGAACGCCCAGCGCCCGCTGATCATGGCCGGTTCCGCGATCTACTGGAGCGACGCCAGCGAAGAGCTTCGGCAGTTCGCGGAACTGGCGCGCGCGCCCGTGTACTTGAACGCCATGGGCCGCGGCTCGCTGCACCAGGACCACGAGCTGTTCTACAACCGCAGCCGTCGCGGCGCCCTGAGCAAGGCGGACGCCATCCTGGTGATCGGCACGCCGATGGACTTCCGGCTCTCCTACGGCAAGCGCTTCAATCCCGAGGCGAAGACAATTCAGGTCGACACTGACCCGATCGAGCTCGGCCGTAACCACGACATCGACGTGCCGATCGAGGCAGACGCCAAAGCGTTCCTCGAGTCGGTAACGGCGGAGCTATCCGGCTTCAAGGCAGACCACGATGGCTGGCTCGGCCAGCTACGCGAGGAGGAGGACAAGACGCGTGCCCAGATGGAGGAGTGGATGGCGAGCGATCGTGAGCCGATCCACCCGTTCCGCCTCTGCGCAGAGATGGCGAACTTCGTCGACGAGAACACGATCGTCGTCGGGGACGGCGGCGATATCGTCAGCCACGCCTCGAAGATCCTGCCGGTGAACCAGCCCGGCCAGTGGTACGACCCGGGCCCCTTCGGCACCCTCGGCGTCGGCACCGGTTTCTGCATAGCGATCCATAGCGTCTACCCGAACAAGCGCATCCTCATGGTGAACGGCGACGGCGCCTTCGGCCTGAACGGCTTCGACTTCGACACGTTCGTGCGCTTCAACATCCCCGTGGTGTCGATCGTCGGGAACGATCGCCAGTGGGGACAGATCACCGTCGGCCAGCGCGCGATGTACGGAAAGGACCGCGTCGTTGCGAGCATGCTCGGCGACAACTGCCGTTATGACAAGATCGTCGAAGGCATGGGCGGCCATGGCGAGTTCGTCACCAAGCCAGACGAGATCCGCCCCGCGATCGAGCGCGCCTTCGCCTCCGGGAAGCCCGCATGCGTGAACGTGATCATGGACCAGGAGCCGCCGGGCATCATGGGCGGCTACGAGTTCATGTAGAAACTGAGGATGACCATGGGAAAACTTAACTGCATCATCATCGATTGCAAGGACGCCGATCGCGCGGCCGAATTCTGGTCGAAGGCACTCGAGGGATACAAGGTGGACAAGCAAGAGTGGGGCATCACGATGAAGTCGGAGTCTGACCCGCTCATCTATTTTGAGGTCGTCCCCGAGGGAAAGAGCGTGAAGAACCGGTTGCACCTGAACATACAGGCCGCTGACAGGCCGTCGGAGGTCAGCCGTCTCGTTGCCCTTGGTGCGACGGAGATCGAGGAGATGTCGCCCGGCGGGAGCTACGTCTGGACGAATATGAAGGACGTGGAGGGCAACGAGTTCTGCGTTTCGCAGGCGTGACGGCCGTAATCGCCGAAGAGCGCCCGGATACAGCTGACGCGCGGATGCTCATGGAAGAACTCGAAGGCCATCTTGAGTGCTTTTACCCCAGCGAAAGCCGGCACGGCTACAGCATCGACAAGCTGCTCCGCGAGATGGTCGCGTTTTTCGTCGTGCGCGAGGATGGGGTGCCGGCGGGTTGCGGTGGCGTCCAGATCTACGGCACCGACTACGGCGAACTGAAGCGCATGTATGTGCGCCCCAAGTTTCGCCGCCTCGGCCTGGGCAAATTGATCCTTAGCCACCTGACCGACTACGCGCGCCGGCAAGGAGTCAGCCTTCTGCGGCTGGAAACGGGGATATACCAGAAGGAAGCGATCGGTTTATACGAGGCGTTTGGCTTTCAGCGCATCCCACCGTTTGTGCCATACGTAGAGGACCCACTCAGTCTATTCTTCGGAAAACGTATCTCTTGAGTAGTCGTCATGATCCAGCAGCTCGCTGATGACGCCATGGCCGGCGACGCGGAGACCGTGCGACGGCTGCTCGCATCCCTCATGCTCGCGAGCGATTATACAAACGAAGGCTGGACCGCACTCCATCCCGCGGTCGCCAACGGACGAGTCGAGACCGCGCGCATGCTGCTCAGGGCCGGCGCAGCGGCAGATGCGCGCACCGGCGACGCGGGCTCCGAGCAGCGGCGTAACAAGACGCCGCTGGCGCTGTTGGCGGTCGAAGATCGAACAGGCGAGGGAGGGACGCCGGTCTCTCCCGAGGTAGACTCGGCGATGCGAGCTCTACTGCGCGAGTACGGCGCCTCGTAAGAAACGGCGCCGTTCGAATTCCCATCTCAGTCTATTAGACTGGTCTTGTCGGCGCGTTGGCGGGAACTGGTCGGATTAGACGCGCCCGCCGGCGCCAAATGTGAGTTAGATGGCAGACACTCAAGTCGCGACCCCACCAAGCCGTCGTTCGCGGCTCATCGCGGCCACGCTCTCGGTCGGACTCACTTTATCCATAATCGCGGCACTAATCATCTTCCTGCCGAGATTTGTAAGCTACAGCGACTTGTGGGATGTCCTCAAAAGCTTGTCCTGGCTCGAACTGAGCGTACTGACGGTCGTCGCCGCGATCAATGTTCTCACCTACGGTCCTTCGTTAATGGCGGCGCTGCCGGGAATCCGTTACCGGCCGGCGCTGGCGGCCACGCTTGCCGCAACGGCTTCCACAACCATCGCGCCCGGTGGGCCAACGGTTGGGCTGGGCATCTCGTACCTGATGCTCCGCGCCTGGGGCTTTAGCCGTAGCCGGATCACTCTGGCGCTCGGCCTCGTGACGATCTGGACGCAGCTTGTCACGCTCTCATTCCCTCTGATGGCCTTCGTCCTTCTCTGGATTTCCGGGGAGAGCGACCCCATCCTCGAGACGATCTCCCTCGTGGGCCTCCTCGTAATGCTGGCCGGAGTCGGCACCGTCTTCCTGGTCTTCCGCAGCGCCTCCGTCGCCCGAAAGCTGGGCGATGGCGCCGCCTCGATTGTCTCAGCGGGGTTGCGTTTCGTGCGCCGCCCGCCGGTCGGCTGGTCCGGCGAGCAGTTCGCTCGCTTCCGCTCCGACGCGATCGATCTGCTGCGGCAGCGATGGCACTGGCTAACCCTGGCGACCTACGGTGGCCACCTGTCGGTCTTTCTTGTCCTGCTTGTAACGCTGCGAGCCGTCGGCATCGGCCGCGACGAAGTCAGCATCGCTGAGTCATTCGCCGCCTGGTCGATCATCCGGGTACTAGGCGGAATACCCATCCTGCCAAACGGCATAGGCGTGGTCGAAGTAGGCCTGACAACAGCGCTAGTCGGTTTCGGCGGCGACGAGGCGAGAGTCGTGGCAGCCGTCGTCGTATATCGCTTCCTCTCGGTGGTGCTGCCCTTCGTTGCCGGCGCCATCGCCGGGGCGCTCTGGCGGCGCCATCATCCCGGCGTCGCGGAGCAGACGCGCGTCGCGCCTGTCACCAGCGCAATTCCGCCGGCTTCTTAGTGTCCGGCCGGGCCGTCGCTATTTCGCCTTCCAGTTGTCGTTGAGCCACGGGCCGCTAAGGCACCAGCCACCGAGACGCGCATCCCTCGCGACGTCTGTCAAACCGCGCTCGTCACTACCGTCGGGCTTGACGGTAAAAACCCCGAGGTTGTGGACGAGCGCGGGCCGCTCTGAAGCGGTAGGGACTGCGATCGTGCCGGCGAACGCGATAAGAGAGCCATCGGGAGCCCAGCGTGCAAATGCTTTCGTCACATTGGAGCTCGTGAGCTCCGTCTCATTGGACCCGTCGGCGTTCATCTTGTAGAGCTGGTGAATTTGGCCCGGGCCCAGCGCCACGAAAACCAACGCCGAGCCGTCCGGCGACCAGTCCGGAGCAAACGCGTTATCGGGCCTTTCCTTCAGTTTGGTAGCCGCGGCATCACCCATCTTGTACTGGAAAATCTGGTTCAGTTGACCGTCCGACGCATCGAATACGATGCGTGACCCATCCGGCGACCAGCGCGGGGGGCCGATCGCGCCCTTACCTGTCGCAACCCTCGACACCTGGCCGCTCTGGACATCGACGACTTGCAGCTGATTGACCGAAGTCTTGGTGTCGAAGGTGGTCAGCGCTATCTTCGAACCGTCCGGCGCCCAGGTAATGCCGGATGATTGCCCGGAAATCGGGATCGGTACAGACCTGTCGCTAATCTTCAGGCGAAGGCCGCCATCGGTGCTTTGCATCAAGTAGGCGGCGCGCTTTCCATCCTTAGTACAGGAGATGCCCAGAAGGAAGTCTTTGTCGGTCTCTGCCGTGAACTGCCAGAAGCGCTGACCGGGAGGAAGCTCTGCAAAGACAGTATTTGCCGCGGTGTCCTTGTAGACGACGAGACTGAGGCCATCGGGCGCGGCGGCGCCCGTGCCGCCGCCATCCTGTTCGGCGCCGCCGGAGCCGCCACAGGCAGCAGCCAAGACGAGAAGCGTGGCGGCGAGGGCAAACGGGCGATACACTCCGGGAATTAGCGTAGCAAGGGACAGAGAAGGCGGTCTAGGGAGCCGAAAACAAACGCGCCCCGGAGGGGCGGCCGGGGCGCTGTGCCGTCGCGGGGGTCCCGCGATCTTTAGTTGTCGAGGAACTGTTTGAGCATCGGGTTCATGCGCTCGCGCCGGTCGCCGAGGCCGGCGACGTTCAGGCGGTGCATGTACTCGTTGACCCGCTTCTTCTGCACCTGCATCGACATGTTGATCCCGCTGTCGATGTTCTTTATTCCGCCGCCCATGAGGATGGCCAGGGCCTCGAACAGAGCGAAGCTTACCGGATCGTCCGTCGGGTCCGGCGCAAGCGTCGTCTCGACACGGTCCAGGTAGTGATGGATCTCCTCGCGCCGCCAGGGCTCGTTGTCCATGACGTACTTGAGGTGCATGACCCCGAAGCCCAGGTGACGGGATTCGTCCTGTCCGCACATGCGGAAGATCCGCTTCTCGGCGTCGTTCTGGCCGATGTACTCACCCATCCGGAACAGCGATTGCACGAAGCCTTCGGCGGCGACGTGCATAATCGCGGACATTTCGGTGAAGTCCTTCGCCTCGATGATCACGCGCAAACCGTCCTGCGGAAGCGAGCTGAGCAGCCCACCACCGTTGGCGAAGGCCCGCTTACGGAAGACGTCCAGGTGGCGGGCCTCATCCATGATCTGGGTGAGGAGGAACAGCTTTGTCTCGTGATGCTCGCTGTTGATCTTCGGGAGCCACTGTCCGGGCGTGTCCCCGGCAATGAACTCCACCTCGGTCAGGAAGGTGCAGAGCTGGCACATTGCGCGCTCGATGTCGTCCGGGAGCGGCTGGAGCTCGTTCCAAGGGATGTCGGTCGCCGATGACCACTGACGCTGTACGGCCTCTTCATACAGCAGACGCGCATTGTCGGAGTACACATCTGCCCGGCCGACATAAGAGCCGGGCACGCGCGGCGCCTCAGGCCTTGGGTGCGAACCGCGGACACGAATCGAACGGTTGTCGGACTGCTCGGGGACCTCCCCGGGCGGGCCGATCTCGATCTCATCGAGGGTAAGGCCGCGCTTGCCGGGCTTGGCGCGGAGGCCGTACGTATGGCCGTCGTTGAGGTTGAGCCAGCTGAGATCTAGCGCAGGGACATCCATGGGAGTCCGGAGCTTCTGAAGGGTGTCGACGTCGATCGCCATGACCGAATCCTTCCTTCCCGACCAGATCGGGGTTACTTAGCGCGCACTAAGTTTCGTGGACACACCCAATTCAAGCACAATTCCGCGCGGCCTGTCAATGCAAAAACGGGCCATTGGGGTGCCGAAGATGGAACATGGATTTGCTAATTCTACGACCTCAGTATACTGCCTTCGGCATGCAACGACTGACGTTACGGAAGGCGGCCCCGGCCGACACGGATCGGATCGCCGAGCTGTTCGCCGGCGATCCCGGCGACGAGGCAATCGGGATTGCCGGAAGCCGCGAGAAGGCAATCGCCTTCGGGACCGGCATGGTCCGCCTGCCCGACAGTGCCCAGGGTTGGCGCCAAACTGTCGTCGCAGAGCTAGACGGCCTCGTCGCCGGCATTCTCATGGCAGGGGGCGACCACGAGGACACGCCGGTGACACCACGGCTCGTCTACCTCGCGCTTCGGACATTCGGGCCGCTCGGCATTCTCAGACTGCTACCCCGCCTCCGCGCCCGGGTGCGTGTTCAACCCAAGACACCGGATGGCGCCTATCACATCGCGGAAATCGACGTGGACCCGGCATTTCGCAATAAGGGGATCGGTGGCGCGCTGCTCGACCATGGCGAGGCGGCGGCGCACACGGGAGGCTATCACATTATGTCGCTTACGACATCGACCGCGAACCCGGCGAGGCGGCTCTACGAACGGCACGGATTCCAGGTCGCGGAAACGAGGACGGACACCGCCTACAAGCGCTATACCGGGATCGACGGCCGCCACTTGATGGTGAAGGAACTCAGATAGGCATCGGTGTCTCCGAGTTCACGCTCGCCGGCGGTGCTACACTGAAACTGCGATGCAGAAACGGCGCCGAGGCGATATCAGCGGCCCCCGGCACGGGGACTTCGTCGATTGGGACAACCCGGAAGACTCGGAAGACGACACGCCCGAGGGCTACTACGACGACGAAGAGGACGGCGGCTCATACATCCCTGGACCGGATGATCCCGATTACGACTTATCGGAAGCCGCCGGGTATGCAGGCTGGCAGCCGTCGCGCCGGGCGGGTGTCTTCCCTCAGTGGGTCATCGTGGCAGTATCGCTGTTGCTGATCCTGGCGATCCTGACACCCCTGATCCTGCGGCTAAGCTAGCAGCCTCGCGGCCCCTCGACCACCCTTATGCCGGAGCGCCCACCGGCTCAAGCTCCACCTCGACATACGGGTTGCCATAGCGGTCCCGCTTGACCTCGGCAGCTGTAACTCGGCCCCGGACCAGGCGCCTGTCGTCTTCCCAGTACGTCATCACCTGGCCGACCAAGCTTGGGGCGAAGGTCTTGATCCCTTTCTCGTCAAAGGCGAAGCGGAGTTCTCTCGTAGACATTTGCGATCCTTGATCATGATAGCCTGCCGCGCCGTCGGGCGGCCATCCCTCGATGGCGGTGCGGCTGTAACCCAAATGCAACAGCGCCGAAGTAGTGCCGATAGGGTTGACGAGATATAGTAGAACAACGAGGTCCGGCCGACGCCCGGGGCTGGACGCCGAGCCCGGCGCGCGCAGGAATGCCCGCATGCGCACGTCCGTACATAGTGGATGCAGGGGGGGTAAGGAGGTAAGGATGAAAATCCTACAGATCGCACCTCTGTGGGAGACTGTGCCACCGCCCGCATACGGTGGCACCGAGGCGGTTGTGCACCTACTAGTCGAGGAGCTCGTCCGGCAAGGGCACGATGTCACTCTGTGGGCGTCCGGAGACTCGAAGACGTCTGCTCGCCTCCAGTCTTGCTGCCCGAGCAGCTTGCGCACGAAGGAAGACATCTATTCGAAAAGCGTCTATTCCTGTTTGCATGCATCCCTGGCGCTCAAGGACGCTCAACACTACGACATCGTTCATAACCACGCAGGCGAAGAAGTGATGGCGATTTCGCACCTCCTTCCCGATTTACTCATGTTAACGACGATGCATTGCGTCGTCACGCCCGATACACGACGTGTCTGGGACAACTACCGGGCGTATTTCAACAGCATTAGCTGGTCGCAACGGCGCCTCATGCCGGAGATCCGCGGCGGCCGATTCGCCGGCGTGGCGTATAACGCGATAGACGTAGCTAGCTTCCCGTTTCAGAACCAAAAGCAGGACTATATCTTGTTCCTATCTCGCATGTCGCCGGAGAAGGGGCCGACGCTCGCAATCGAGGTTGCGCGCCGGACCGGCCGCCGGCTCGTGATGGCCGGCAAGGTCGACGCCAAAGACCGCGACTTCTTCACCCGCGAAGTCCAGCCCCTCATTGACGGCGAGCATATCGTCTTCATGGGAGAGGCAGACGCCGTGCTCAAGCGCGAGCTGTACCGGGAGGCGTCGGGCGTAGTAATGCCCATTGAATGGGACGAGCCGTTTGGCCTCGTTATGCCGGAGGCGATGGCCTGCGGTACCCCTGTCATCGTCTTCAACCGCGGCGCCGCGCCGGAGATAGTGGAGCACGGCGAGACCGGTTTCGTTGTCGACACCCTCGACGAGATGGTCCAGGCCGTGGCCAAGCTGCATACTGTCGACCCGGCCTATTGCCGGGCGCGGGCGGTGCAGAGGTTCGATGCTCCTATCATGGCCAGACGATACCTCGGCATCTACGAATCGATCATCGAAGCGCGGCGTCCCTGGGCTGCAACAGCTACCCCGGCGCCTGGGTCATATGTTGCGGAGCGAGCCGAGGAGCTTTCGCCTACGCGAGTGGCATAGCATGATAGCCTTGATTCGTCCCGCCCCGCGGACTGCAGATTGAGCACTACAATCGACTAAACGGCTAATGAAACAAGCCGAGGATGCCTCGGCCGTGGACGCGCGGCTGGATGAGGAGCTGCTGCCGGAAGCGGAGCCGATGGCCATCCAGGACATCCGTGATGCCCTGGTAATCCGCGAACGGGACCTCTTCCTCCTGACCGATATGGCGGGCCAGGTGCCTCGCGGAAATACAAACGGCTACGGGCTCTACTACGAGGATACCCGGTACCTCTCCGGCTACGAGTTCTCGTTCTCGCTCGCCAAGCCAATGGTGCTCCTTTCGACGGCAGAGCTGGGTTACAGCTCAGAGCATGTCCTCACTAACCCCACGCTTACCGACCTCGAAGGACGTCGCGTACCCAGCGGCACGATCGAGGTCCGTCGTCTGCGAGTGCTCGAGGACGTACTGGAAGAGACGTTGCTCGTCACCAACTACAACAGCCACCCGGTAGTGCTGGACCTCGTCTTTCGGTTCGCCGCCGACTTCGCGGACATCTTCGAGGTGCGCGGCTATGAGCCGGAGTTTCGCGGAGAACTCGACCCACCGCTTTGGCGCCACGCCGCTTTAGCGATGGGATACAAAGGCAAGGACGGCCGCCGCAAAGAAACCCTGATCATGTTTACTCCGCGTCCGCTGTCCGTTCAGACAGACGCTGAAGTTGGTTTCGCCACCTTCCACGCGCAGCTGGCATCACAGGGGAGCATCTCTATAAGGCTCGTGGTCACCGTCGACGGCCGGCTCGAAGCGGCCCAGGGAGTCGAGCGATACGGAGTTGTGACGCGCGAGTACGACACGTGGCTGGCCGGCGCCACGGAAATCAGGACCGACAACGAGTTCTACAACCTCGTCCTCCAGCGCTCGCTCAGCGATCTGCGGATGCTCTGGAATCATCATGTTACCGGCGCGGGATACCCTGCGGCCGGAACGCCCTGGTACGACACGCTCTTCGGACGTGACTCGGCGATTGTCGGACTCCAGACGCTGGCACTCAAGCCGGACATTGCACGCGACTGTCTTGTCTCACTCGCCCGCTGGCAGGGCACTAAGTTCGATTCTTGGCGTGATGAGGAGCCAGGGAAGATCCTCCACGAGCTGCGTCAAGGCGAGCTGACCGAGACCGGCGAGCTGCCGTTTTCGCCGTACTACGGCAGTGTCGACTCGACCCCGCTTTTTCTCTGGCTGGCCGGCGAATACTTCGCCTGGACAGGCGATCTCGGCTTGCTCGGCCAGCTGGAGACGAATCTTCGCGCTGGCCTGCATTGGCTCGGCAAATACGGCGGTCTGTCAGACGGTGGCTACATACGCTACCAGCGGCGTTCGTCGCGGGGCCTCGTAAACCAGGGTTGGAAGGACTCGCGCGATGCCATCTGTCACGTCGACGGGCGCTTGGGCGTCCCGCCAATCGCCCTGGTCGAAGTGCAGGGCTATGCCTACGCGGCCCAGCGCAGCCTGGCGCGCGTCTTCGCAGCGCTCGGCGACGGCCGCCTCGCCGCACGTCTCGAGGACCAAGCGGCAGCCCTTGGGCGGCGGTTCAGCCGCGACTTCTGGCTCGGCGACTTCTACGCGCTTGCCCGCGACGGTAGCGGGCAGGCCTGCGCCTCGATCGCTTCGAACGGCGGACACGCTTTATGGACGGGAATCGCCGGCGGGGGCCACGCGGCCAGGACCGCGCGGCGGCTGATGGAGAGGGACATGTTCAGCGGCTGGGGTGTCCGCACACTGAGCGCGACCTCCGTAAGGCACAATCCACTCGGATACCACATGGGCACTGTCTGGCCTCATGACAACTCGATAATCACGATGGGCTTCAAGCGCTATGGCTTCGAGGATCAGGTGAACGCCCTCGCCGGCGCGTTATTTGATGCCGCGCGCGCCTTTCCCTATTATCGGTTGCCGGAGCTCTTCGGCGGTGATGAACGGTCCGTCCACCAGTCGCCTGTGCCATATCCTGTCGCCTGTCGGCCGCAGGCCTGGGCTGCCGGCGCGATCCCGCTTGTGACGCAGGCCATCCTCGGCCTCTGCCCCGACGCTCTCAATGGCGTCCTCTATATCGTCCGCCCGCGCCTTCCCAAGTGGCTGGAGGTTGTGCACGTAAACCGGCTGAAAATCGGGGGCGCGGAAGTCGACCTGCTCTACAAGCGGCGCGGCGACGTCACCCAAGCCGAGGTTCTCAACATCCGTGGTGATGTCAGAGTCGAGAAGAGGCGTTCGTGGCCAGAGCCGGCGCCTCTCGCCGCTGAATCCGTCGACGCACCTCGCGCTTGACCCACCGGCGCCCGCCGTCCATCATTTTGCGCGTGACTCCTCAGGCTAGGCCACTAGAAGATCAGGTTGCCGTCGTCACAGGCGCCAGCCGTGGCATCGGCCGGCAGATCGCCATCGATTTCGCCAAGGCCGGCGCGCACGTCGTCGTCACTGCCCGTAGCTCCGAGAACGCGCCCTCGAGGCTTCCCGGCACGATCGAAGCGACCGCGCGGCAGGTGGAGGCGCTGGGCAGGCAAGCGCTGGCGATCCCGGTAGACGTCACGAAGGAAGAGGACATTCAGCAGATGGCAGAGCGGACTCTCAAAGAGTTTGGGCGCTGCGACATCCTTGTCAACAACGCAGCCATCAGTGCGCCGGCGCCCTTCCACGAGACGCCGCTGAAGCGCTGGGACCTCGTGATGAACGTCAACCTGCGCGGCCCCGTCATGTGCATGCAGGCCTTCCTTCCCTCCATGATCGAGCGCAAGAGCGGCCGCATCATCAACATCTCTTCGATACTCGCCGAAGAAGTGATCCCGCCGATGGTCTCGTATTCGGTCTCGAAGGTTGCCCTCGAGAAGCTGACCCAGTACGCGGGACAGGAGCTCAAGCAGCATGGCCTCCCGGTGAACTGCCTGCGCATCGAGATGAGCATCGCAACCGAGGGCTGGATGTACCGCAACCCCGGCATGGACTTCAGCGACTGGGAGAAGCCCGCTGCCGCTTCTGAAGCGCCGCTCTGGATCGCGACTCAGCCGGTCGACTGGACCGGTAACGTTGTTACGATCGCGGACGCGCGTCAGGCGATGGGCAAAGCGGCAGAAGCAAAGGCGGGCGTCGAGGATTTGCGGCAGCTGCGGCCGCAGTAAGCAAGCCGGCTCTCAAAACCGGACGCGAAATGACGGCGACTTCGCCGCCGTCCTGGCTCCCGGCTCCTAGCTCCTGACTCCTGACTCCGGCCACATCTCCCGAAACGCGTACCACTGTCCCGGATACCGCCGCACGTAGCGCTCGAACGCCGACCCCAGGCGCTGCGTCAGGCAGTGCGCGTCCTCTTCCGGCGAGAGCGACCGCTCAGAAAGCAGTGGGGGCTCGATGTGCGCCCGAAATCGCCCCCCCGGCAACCGTGCAGCGACGGCGAAGATGACCGGCGCGCCGCTCAAGCGCGCGAGCCGCGCCGGGCCATCCGGGAACATCGTCTCGCGACCGAAGAAGGTGACCGGCACGCCACCGCCGCGTTCGACGCCTGCGTCGATCACGAACGCCACCATCTCCTTGCGGCGCAGCGCACGCAGCAGACTGATGCCAGTACGCCCAACCGGCAGCAGCCGAATGCCCATCGCCGCGCGGCAGGCCACCGCCCAGTCCATCAAGAACCGCGGCTGCAGACGGTCGGTCACAGCGGTGATCTTGTACCCTCGCAGCACGGCCACAGCAGCCGCGACTTCCGCGCTTCCCATGTGCGCGCTCACAAAAATGATGCCCTTGCCGAACGCCTCTGCTTCCTCGAAGTGCTCTTCGCCTTCGATCTTGAGCCTTGCGAGGACCGTCCGCGTGTCCCATCCCTGGACGTGCAGCATCTCCGCGATGTACAGCGCGAAGTGCCGAAAGCATCGGCGCGCCGCTCGCTCGACGAGCGGGTCTTCGATCGACCGGTCGAGCACGCGCGCGTAGTTGTGGAGCGCGGCCTCGCGAGGGCGCTTCCAGGTCGCGTAGGCGAAGTCGCCCCAGGGCAGTGCTATACGTCGGGCGAGCCCGAAGGGGACGAGAGGCGCGGCTGCGCGGTTGAGGACATAGCCCCAAGGCCCCGGCAGCCAGCCGAGTGTGCTGGTTCGCTCGAGGCGACGTTCTTCGCTCATTCCTTCGATACCTCAGGATGAGCGGGGAGTAGCCTCACCTCAGGAAGAGCGGGAACGCAGACCGGATGAGCGGGAATCGGCGTCTTCGCTGATAGGGGTTCCCTGCGTGGGTACACCATCGCCCAGAAACGACGCGTCCAGCTCTCGGGCGCGGTGGGCCGGTACTCGGAGGAAGAGTCCAAATGCCTGCGCCAGGACCTCACCCGAAGCTGTTCGCACTTCGGCCTCGGCCTCGAGGCGGCGGCCGCGGTCGCGCGTCACTTCGGCGGAGACCAGCAGTTCCTCGCCGAGCGGCAGCGGACGTCGGTACTTGACCTCCATGCGCGCCGTCATCGCCCACGCTCCGGCGGCGTACATCGCCCAGCCCATCGCTTCGTCCAGGACGGCGGCCGCTACCCCACCATGGGCCAGCCCCGGCCACCCCTGATGCGTATCACGCGGTCGAAAGCGCCCGCCTACCCGCGTGCCTTCGATCTCGAAATCGATGTGCAGCCCCTCCGGGTTGCGGTCACCGCAGCCGAAGCACCAGCGGCGAGGGCTATCGGAAGGTTCCTGCATCACGCGTCCTCAAATTGCCGGAACGCGACAACCCCGTTCTGGCCACCGAAGCCGAAACCGTTCGCCAGCGCCACTCGCACCGGCATCTGCCGTGCATTGAGCGGCACGTAGTCGAGGTCGCACTCCGGGTCGGGCGTCTCGAGGTTGATTGTCGGCGGCACAACATTGTCGCGAATAGCGAGGACGGCAGTCATCGCTGAAACAGCGCCGGCCGCTCCTAACTGGTGCCCGACCATGGACTTGGGCCCGGTGACGGCCACGTTGTAGGCATGCTCGCCCAGTGCACGCTTGATGGCCGTTGTTTCGGCCGCATCATTGAGCTGCGTGCCGGTTCCGTGGGCGACTACGCAGTCCACCTCATCGGGCCTAAGTGATGACGCTCTTAATGCGCGCGTTATAGCCATCGCCGCAGCCTCGCCGCTCGGG
>VBEI01000042.1 GCA_005882715.1 Chloroflexota bacterium
CCTTTCCCGCCGGCAGGTTCACGTTCGCCTCCTGTACGCCCGGCAGGCCAGAAAGCGCCTTCTCGACCTTGCGGACGCAGGCGGCGCAGGTCATGCCGGCGACGGGAAGCGTTATCTCTTCCGTCCCGGTTCGCTTCTTTTCTCGCTTCTCGGTCTGTTCTGTAGTCATGCGATGTACTCTCGATCAGAGCGAGGCAAGCTCGCCCTCTACCGTCTTCAGGAGAACCGCGTTAGTCGCGACGATTATCGAGCTGACGGACATGAGCAGCGCCGCCCACTCCGGCCTAAGCTCGATACCAAGGGACGGATAGAGCACTCCCGCGGCTACCGGGATGGCGAGGACGTTGTAGATGCTCGCCCAGAAGAGGTTCTGGATCATCTTGCGGACGGTTGCCTTGCTCAGCTTGATCGCCCGCAGGACATCCAGTGGATCGCTCTTCATCAGGACGACTTTCGCCGTCTCGATCGCGACGTCGGTCCCCGCGCCGATGGCGATGCCAACATCGGCCTGGGCGAGCGCCGGAGCGTCGTTGACGCCATCGCCCACCATGGCGACGAATTTGCCCTCGTCCTGAAGCTGCCGCACGTAATTGGCTTTATCGGCTGGCAGCACCTCGGCGAACACACGCTGGATTCTCAATTCTTTCGCCACTGCCTCCGCCGTTCGCCGGTTATCCCCGGACATCATCACCACTTCCATCCCCCGGTCCTGCAGCAACTGTACTGTCTTTCGCGCGCTGGGCTTGATCGTGTCGGCCACCGCGATGATGCCTGCGGCGCGGCCGTTCACGGCCACAAACATCGGCGTGTTGCCTTCTTGTGCAAGCTCGCCCGCACGGTCTGCGAGGCCGTTGAGGGAAATCTTCCGGTCTTCCATTAGTTTCGTGTTGCCAATAACGACCTCGCGCCCATCGACGCGTGCCTGAAGGCCGTGGCCCGCGACGGCCTGAAAGCTTTCCGGCGGGAGAAGACTCGCCTCGCGCTCCTTCGCGCCCTCCACAATGGCGCGGGCGAGCGGGTGTTCACTCCCCTGCTCCGCCGAAGCCGCCACGCTCAAGAGTTCGCGCTCATTCAGTCCCAGAGGCACGACGAACGTGAGCCTGGGCCGCCCCTCGGTGAGCGTGCCCGTCTTGTCCATGATCACGGCGTCAACGCGGGACAATCCCTCCAGTGTTGCGGCATCCTTGATGAGGACGTTGTGCCGCGCGCCCAGTCCCGTGCCAACCGCTACTGCCGTGGGCGTAGCGAGCCCGAGGGCATCCGGGCAGGCGATCACGACCGCTGAGATCGCGAAGGTGAGCGACCGCAGAAAATCCTCCTGAACGATTCCAAACCATACGGCGAAGGTGATAAGGCCGGCGGAAACGGCGAGAATCACCAGGTACTGCGCCGCCCTGTCGGCAAGGCGCTGGCCGGGCGCCTTCGAGTTCTGCGCCTGCTCTACGAGCTTTACGATCTGGCCGAGCGTCGTCTCCGCTCCGATTTTCGTCGCGCGGAAAGTGATGCTCCCTGCCTGGTTGATCGATCCACCGACGACAGCATCGCCGGCGCGTTTGTCGACAGGTAGCGACTCGCCCGTAACCAGAGATTCGTCAATGGTCGTTTCACCACGCTCGATCACGCCGTCGACCGGTATCTTTTCTCCCGGCCGGATGATTACGAGATCTCCCACCACAATCTCGCTGCTCGGAATTTCCACCTCCTGCCCATCGCGCAGGACTGTGGCGGTTGGCGGAACGAGGTCAAACAGCGCACGCAATGCGTCGGTAGTGCCTCGACGGGCCTTCATCTCCATCCAGTGCCCGAAAAGGACGAACGTGACAAGCATCGCGGCCGCCTCGAAGAAAGCGTCCTTCTCGCCCGCAAAGACCAGAACGACGCTGGCGAGGTAGGCGGCCAGAACGCCGGTCGCGATCAGCACGCTCATGTTCAAGGAGCGCCGGCGCAAGGAGTGGTAAGCGCCGCCGATGAAGATCCACCCAGCCCACCAGACGACGGGCGTGGAGGTGACGAGCGCGATCCAGTTCGAGTCGATACCCGCGGTTGGGAGGTCGACACCAAAGAAGTCGTGCCCGATCGGCGAGTAGAGAATCGTTGGGATCGCAAGGAACAGCGCTACAAAGAAACGGTTGCGCATATCCGCTTCCATCGCCTTCGCCATCTTCGGGTCCGACATGTCGTGGTCCATGCCGGCGTGGCTCGCAGCCTCCTTGTGACCGGCCTCGTGTGCTTGATGGGCTCCTGATGCGGGAAGCTCGTACTGCATCCGGTCGTGCTTCGTGCCCATCGTGATCGGGGCCATCTGGGCGTGATGGTGCATATGCGTGGTGTCCCCGCGCGCTCCGGCCGGGCCACAGGTGCAGCGACCGGTGGCGTCTATGAGCGCCTCGATAGCGCCTTCATCGAGCGCACCAGGGTCATAGCGGACCTCGACCTCGTCTGCCGCGTAGTCGACTCTGGCGTCCACGATGTGCGAATTTGCTTCGAGCGCGGCCTCAAGCTCGTCCGCGCAGCAGGGGCAATAGAGGTTGGAAACCCGAATTCGAACCACTGCTACGTCTTGTGTGAGGCTCTGAGCGGTGGTCATTGATCCATCTTCTGCGCGCGTAGATAGAAGAGATGCCCCTGCTTTGAAGGCAGTTCTTCGACCGTGGAGAAGCCCGCTTCCGCAAGCATCGACTTGATACCGTTCAGCCCCTCCAGCTTGTGGGCGTGGCCCAAGAAGCCCATGACCCGGCCGATCAGCGAACGCCCGGACGTGAAATCGACGGCGAGAAGCCGGCCATCGGGCTTGAGGACGCGATAGATCTCGCCAAAGCCCCTGCGCATCACGTCCTTCGGCAGGTGGTGGAGCATGAAGCTGCTCAGGACGACGTCAAACTGCTGATCGTCGAACGGCAGCTTCTCGATCGCCGCGCCGCGAAAGTCGATATCGAGGCGCTTCTTTGCCGCCTTCTCGCGTGCCCTCTCGAGCATGTCAGGTGAAGGATCGATGCCGGCGACGTTGCCGGGCCCCGTGACCTCGGCGGCGGGCAGCGTCTGCCCGCCTGTCCCACAGCCGACATCGAGCACCCGCTCGCCGGGCTTGATTCCGGCGCGTTCAACGATTTCGCGGTTGGTCTTCGCCTCCCCGCCGAGCGAGCAGACCCAGCTCATCGCATCATAAAAGCGAGCCATCCAGCCACGGATCATCCGCCCTCTTGTTTCGGTGGGTTGGGCTTCGTCTGTCATGTGACTCCTATCTGCGCGACCGCCGGTAGGCTCGACCGGTTGACTCCGCCGTTTCCCAGTATCCCCAGATGTCGACTCTTGGCGGCTCGATCCCCTGCTGCGTCAGGATCGTGCAGACGTGAGAGCGGTGCTCGGTGGCGTGGTTGATCGCCTGGGCGAAGAAGATTGAGAGCGGGATCTCGAATTGCTCTCCGCCTCGCTCAATCTTCATGAGTTCATTCGATTCTGCGCTCTCCGCAAGCTCCCTGAGCGCAGTTCCGCTCACGCGGGCTCGGTTCTTGAGCACCGCGACCCCCGGGAAGTCACCTTCCCTGAGCGCATCGGCGGGGGGCTGCTCTTGTCCGCTTATCGCTGAGAGATAGCGGCCTTCGGCGGCAAGCAGGTGGACAAGCGTGTCGCGGATCGTGCCGTACGTCCCTTTGGCGTCAGCGTCCAGCACTTCGGCCGGGAGGGACTCGCACGCTGCGAGGAGCTTTTGGTTTGCCCAGAGGTTGTGCTTGTACAGGTCGAGGAAGACTTCGTTCATCGCCCACTACCGGTTGGCGAGCTCGTACAGCTCGACGAGTTCGCCCATCACCTCGTCCTCGCGGCCGCCCTTGATGCCATCGATTACGCACGTGTTGAGGTGGTTGTCGAGCATCAACCCCTCCATCTTCCCGATGGCGCGCCGTACGGCATAAGTCTGCTTGAGCACGTCGACACAGTACTTGTCCTGCTCAACCATGCGCCGGATGCCCTGCAGATGGCCTTCGATGAAGGACAGCCTTTTGAGGACATCGATGCGCTTATCTTCGTTCATATTGGCCTCCCGCAGTTCGTTTCTGCGTTTTTCGAGTTTCCGCTCGTGATACCCATACCCCCCCGGTGGGGGTCTCGCTACCTCACACTACGCTCACGGTGGCAGCTTGTCAAGACCTTGGCTGCGATCGACCGAGCTTCGCCACCGCGAAATTGCCAAACAAACTCAAGGCCGCTCGCCTCACGGCGTAAACGCCCCGTTGCCGCCGCTCCACGAGAGCCCGCGTGTCGGCCTCCCGCCCCCGCTGTCATTCTGAGCGACGAGCATTCCCGCGCGTTGAACCACGCCATACGCGAAGGAATCCGGAGGGGCTGGGATTGGCAGACCGCGTGCTGCGCCGGCCGGCGCCTTTACGGCGTGAACGCCTCGTTAACCCCAGACACCGACAGCCCCGGCGTCGGCCCACCGCCGATCACGTAAATCGTGTCCCCGACCACCGCCGCCCCGAGGCCATGGCGAGCCGTCGGCATAGGCGGCATCGTCTCCCACGAGTCGGTCTCGGAGCTGTAGGCTTCGTTCTGGTCGAACGTGCCCCCGCTGCCCTCGCCCCCGAACACGAAGACCCGGCGATCGAGCACGGCTGCCGCGATGCCGCTCCGGGCAGTCGGAAGCGCCTCACGCGCCGTCCAGCGATTGGCTCGGGGGTCATACTCCTCGTTAGCGTCCACGTTTCGCCCGAAGTCGATCGCGAGCCGGCCTCCTATCGCATATATCTTGCCGTCAACGGCGCCGACGGCCAGGTGGTCGCGAGGAGTCGGGAGCTGTGCGGCCATCAGCCAGAGGCCGGAAGGGTCATTGACGGCGACCTCCCCGATGTTCCTCTGCGCGGCGTCCGTTCCGCCGATAGCGAAGATGCAGGCACCCAGCACGTCCTGCCCGCACTGTAACACCGCCGCTGCGTGTCCTCCCCTCGGCTTCGGCAAGTTGGTCGCCTCGGACCAGGTGTTCCCCGTTACGTCGTACTGAAAAACGCTCGTCTGCGGATCGCTAAAACTCGTCTCGAAACCTCCCATCACGAACAGAGTGCCGAACACAAAGGCGGCCGCGTGATGGCGCGGTGCCGGAAGGGGAGCGACCTCTCGCCAGGTGTCACTCGCCGGGCTATAAGCCTCAACCTTAGCGCTTGGGGAACCATCCCCTTCGAACCCACCGACGATGTAAATCTCCCCGTTCAATTCAGCCGCCGCGACCTCGCTGCGTGGCGTGGGCATCGGCGCGAGTGTGCGCCACTTCCCGCCAGCCGGCGATTCGCTGGCACCCGTCGCGCTGGGAGAGCGGGTAGTGACCCGCTCCGTCGCTGACGGCGATGCGCTCGGGCCGTCGTCGCCCTTGCAGGCAAGTCCGATAACGGAGAGGACGATTGAAGCAGCGAGCAAACGCTTTCCCCACCCCGGATGCCCTCTGCGGCGGGCAGGCCATCGCGGACCGGCGCGGTTCGCCACGCGGACGTGGTCTTGGCTCAGAATGACGGGCTCCGGCTAGCCGTGCGGCTTGAGGACGACCTTGATGCAGTTCTCTTTGCGGTGGTGGAAGATGTCGTAGCCGCGCGCCGCGTCAGCCAGTGGCATGGTATGCGTGATGATCATCGAAGGGTCCACTTTGCCCTTCGCGATCTCGCCGAGCAGGTTGCCCATGTAGCGCTTGACCGGGCAGACGCCGATCTTGAACGAGATGTCGCGCAGGAACGATTGGAACATCGGGAAGGAGAACTCCGGCTCCGTATACATGCCGACGGCGCTGATCGTCCCGGCCGCGCGCACGTAGCGGAAGCATGACTCGAGCGACGGCGCGATGCCGACCGCCTCGAGCACGACGTCCGCCCCTCGGCCCTCGGAATGCTCCTTTACGACAGCAACGGGGTCGACCTGCGACATGTCGACGGGCACAGCTCCGATGCGCTTCGACATCTCAAGCCGCTCCGGCATCTGGTCGATCGCCAGCACCACTTTTGGCTCGAACATCAGCGCGCTCATCTGCGCGAACAGCCCGACCGGACCGGAGCCGACCACCGCCACGACGTCGCCGGGCTTGATCTCGCCGCGGTCGGCGCAGAAATAGCCGGTCGAGAAGATGTCGCCGGTGAAGATCGCCTTCTCGTCGCTCAGCCCGTCCGGCACCTTCTCGAGCGTGTAGTGGGCGTTCGGAACGCGCAGGTATTCCGCCTGCGCCCCGCCCAGCATGATAAAGCCGAAGAACTGCTGCTTTACGCACTGGCTCGGCCAACCGGTCTTGCAGAAATAGCACTCGCCGCAGGAGGCCACGAAGGAGCCGACCGCGCGGTCGCCCGGCTTGAAGTTCGTGATGCCGCTCCCTGTCTCGACGACCTCGCCGATGTACTCGTGCCCCATCGACCACCCGGTCGCGGGGATATTCATGCGGCCGTCGTAGGCGTGGACATCGGAGCCGCATATCCCGGCCGTTGTCACCTTGAGGATGACGTCGTTCGGCTCCTGGATCTTCGGGTCGGGGACGTCCTCGACAACGACTTTGAACGGGCCCTGGAACGTGGCGGCTTTCATGGGGGCGACCTCCTTGAGTCTTACTGCCGAGTGCTGAGTGCCGGGTGCCGAGTGCGTTGTTGATTAAACCACAAAGGAGGGAGGAAGGAGGAACCTGGGAGAAGAAGGAAGGTCTTACGGCGCGAGGCGCTCGACGAAGACGTCCATAACGCCGCCGCAGATCTTGTCGTCGCCGTCAAGGGGGTTCGTGAGATCGACGCGGACAAGGCGCGGCCGCCCGTCCTCATGCGCTTCCATCGCGGCGACGATGACCTCGGCCTCGCCGCAGCCGCCGCCAATCGTGCCGCAGGACGAGCCGTCGGCGCGGATAAGCATCCGGGCGCCGGCGCGCCGGGGTGTGGAGCCGCGCGTAGCGGCCACGGTCGCGACGACAGCCGGCGTTCCGGCGTCAAGAGAGGCTTGGAGTTCACGGAAGATCCCGTTCACAGGCGAGACTATCGTAATGCAGAAGTACAGCGACGTAAAATGTCGAGCCTTCTCGCGCTTTCTCACCAGTGCGGCGCGACCATACGGGGAGAGCCGATCAGCTGAATCTCAACGGAACGACTTCGGCCGGAGCGGCCCTACGCTCCTTAACTAACGCTTCGAAGACGTCCGCCGGAACCGGTGGGCTAACCAGGAAGCCCTGGAACTCATCGCACTCGATTTCGCGAAGGAAGCCGAGTTGCGCTTCGGTCTCCACGCCCTCAGCAATCACCCGCAGATTTAGGCCTCGCGCCATGGTCACCACTGTGGTGACGATTGCTGCGTCGTTCTGATCGGTTGTCACATCATGGACGAACGAGCGGTCGATCTTGATGGTGTCTATGGGGAAGCGTTTGAGGTACCCAAGCGAGGAATACCCGGTACCGAAGTCATCGACGCAGATGCGGACACCCATTGCTCGGAGCTGCGATAGCGTCGAAACAACCGGCTCCATCTGGCGCATCACGGCGCCCTCCGTAAGCTCGAGGTGAAGATTTGCCGCCGGCAGCCCGCCTTCGGCAAGGGCCCTGGCCACGGCGGCGACCAAACCGGGCTGCTCCACCTGGCGAGCGGAGACATTGACTGACACCCATAGCTCCCCCAAATCCTCGTCGTCCCACCGCTGCGCCTGCGCGCACGCCGCCCGCAGCACCCACTCGCCTATCGGCACTATCAGTCCTGTCTCTTCCGCCAGTGGGATGAACTCATCGGGCTGCACAAGCCCGCGCTTCGGATGCTGCCAGCGCAGAAGCGCTTCGGCGCCGACAATGCGGCCGGAGGAGAGGTCCACGACCGGCTGGTACAGCAGAATTAACTCCTCTCGCTCCAGCGCATGCGCAAGGTCGTTCTCCATGGCCAGCGTCTCCATCAGGCTCGCCTTCATAGCGGGCGTGAACAGCTGGTAGTTGTCGCGGCCTCGCTCCTTGGCCCTGTACATGGCGGTATCGGCGTTGCGCATCAGCCCATCCGCATCGCTGGCGTCCTTTGGGAACACGCTGATGCCAATGCTTGTAGTGATGTGGAACTCGTAGCCAGTGACCGTGCGCACCTGCCGGATTCGCCCCAGAATTCTCTCGGCAACGACGGCCGCATCTTCAGCGCGCTCGATTCCGGGCAATATGAACGTGAACTCATCCCCGCCGACCCTCGCCACGGTATCCCCTTCGCGGATCGTCTCCGCGAACTCGCCGGCCACCTGTTGCAGCAACTGATCGCCGGCGGCATGGCCGACGGTGTCATTTACCGCCTTGAAGCGGTCGAGGTCCAAAAACATGACCGCCACCTTCTGCCGGCTCCGCCGCGCCTGTGCCAGGTCAACGCGGAGCCGCTCCTCAAACTGCGCACGGTTCGGTAGGCCGGTAATAACGTCGTGATAGGCCAGATGGCGAATGGTCTCCTCCGCCTTCACGCGCTCCGTGATGTCGCGAAAGCTCCACACCCTTCCGACGATGTCGCCGGCCAACCGCCTGGGTTGCGAGAAACGCTCGAACACGCGGCCGTCCTTAAAGCGAAGACTATCGCGGCTCTCCGCGTGGGGCTGGGCGTAGAGCTCCTTTACTTTCGCGATGAACTCATCGGGCTCTTCCAGCTGGTCGATCACGAACGCCAACGCTTCGCCGTCATCTCGCGCTTCCAGGACCGAACGGGGGATCCCCCACATATCCGCGAATTTGGCGTTGAAGCTCTCTATTCGGCCGTCCGCTGCCACTACGAGAATTCCGTCGGCGGTTGAGTCAAGGGTCGTGCTCAGCAGTGATGCCGTGTGCGCGAGCTCTTCTTTGTCCCTTAAGCTCTCCAGGGAGAGCCCCAGCGCCGTCCCCACCGCCCTGAGCAACTCCCGGTCCCCCAGGTCGCCCTCGCGTTTCCTTCCCAATATCACCAGAACGCCAAGGGTTCGCGTCATCGAGGCGATTGGAACCAGGGTCAGGCATTGCCCCGCGTCGCGCCGCTCGCGGCTCAAAGTGTCCGGAGGCAGCACTGATATTGATTGTGTATCGCCGTCGAGCATGCCGCCGATCTCCTCGCCGTTGTCATCGAGTAAGCGGGTTGCTTCCTCCTCGCTCAGGCCAGAGCTGGCGAGCAGCTGTAGACCGGTATCTTCGCGGCGGAGCGCAACGAACGACGCGCGGACGCGCAGAAGGCTGTCAATGACCGGCAGCGCCCGCTGCGCCGCCGCCGTCATCCCGGGCGCCTGGCTCAGCTCCTGGAGGAGGCGACTGGGGTAAGCGCTGCGTTTGCGGAGCTTGAAGATCTGGTTGAAAGCCCCTTCGATTGCAGTGAAGGCGATGATCATGCCCACGACCAGGCCGCTCAGAAGCTGCGGCCAGCTGTAATGGAGGACGAAGAAGTAGAACGGCTCGGTGCCCAGGATAGCCGTGTATACGCCTATCGCAACCCAGCGCTTTAGCGCCCGCACCTCCCGCAGCGGGTCGATCAGAGAGGCGGGCACAACCGGAGGAGGCTCCTCCGGGTCCAGATTCTGCGTACGGCGCGCCATGACAAGAGACATGAGAAATGCCGGGTTAGTTGCTGTTTACTCAGACGCCCGGCCCACTTACCCCGTTACCGCGCGGCACGCAGCCCAAAGGGTGCTAAGATACCGCCACAATCGCACGGAGGCGCCCGAAATGGATGTGCACAGCTTCTCGGAAATAGAGCCCGAGTTCGAGGCGAGAACACGCTGCATCGTCTGGTGCACCGCAGCGACGGTGGACAGGCGAGGACGGCCACGTACGCGGATTCTGCACCCCATTTGGGAGAACGCGACCGGCTGGGTTGCGACGGGCCGCCACTCGCTCAAAGAGCGCCATTTGGCCGGCAATCCCTATGTCTCGCTATCGTACTGGGACGCGCAACAACAGCAGGTGTACGCCGACTGCAAGGCGCAGTGGGAAGATTCGGCTGAGGAGAAGCGCCGTATCTGGGAGCTCTACAAGAGCACGCCGCCACCCCTGGGATACGACCCGGGCATCATCTGGAAGGGCGGGCCGGATGACGCGGGCTTCGGCCTCCTCAAGCTGACGCCATGGCGTATCGAGGTCTCGTCTCTCTACGACATGGCCGCCGGGAAGCCGCCGCTCGTTTGGCGCTCCGGAGACTAGGCGCCGGCAGGTTCTTCTTCGGGCCGCATCAGGTATACGAAGTAATAGATGAGACCGGCCAGGGCGCCGCCGGTGAGAGGGCCGATCCAGTAGACCCAATGATCGTCCCAGGAGTTCGAGACGAGGGCAGGACCAAAGGACCGCGCCGGGTTCATCGAGGCGCCTGTCAGCGGCACGCCTACGAAGTGGTCGACCAGCACCGCTAGTCCGATCGCTATCGGCGCCAGGTTCGACGGCCCGCGAGGGTCCATCGCTACCGCGAAAACGGTGAAGACGAGAACAAATGTCAGGATGATCTCGACCAGCAGTCCCGCGAAGTCGCTCGTGAGCGCGTTGTCGTTCAAAGCATGCGCCCCAAGGTTCCCCGCGACGCTCGATGCGAGCACTAGGTCGAGCAGCAGGGCGCCCACAACCGCTCCGGCGAGCTGTGCGGCGACATAAAGAACGCCGGGGCCTGCTTTCATGCGGCCCGTAATTACCGCCGCGAAAGTGACGGCCGGGTTGATGTGCCCGCCGGAGATCCTCGCGATCGCTGCCACGAGAACGGCAATCGCAAGGCCATGAGCGAGGGCGATCGCGACCAGCGCCCCGATATCCTCTGTCGGCGGCCGCCCCAGCACTCCGACGACTCCGACAACTGCGCCAGACCCGATGAAGACAAATAACAGCGTGGCGACAAATTCGGCGAAAACCGCCCGCCAGGTGCGCTGATTGAGATCATCCGCGGTCAAGCCCAGCGACTCGGCGGATAGCTCGAATTGACTCATCTATTGGCCCCTTTCGATTCGTCTATTGAGAAACGAAGGGGCTGCGGGAGAAGTTAACGGAGGTGGTCCGGGGGGCCTTGGTCTCAGGGCTCCGCGGCCGGGAGTTCCCGGTCTTCGGGAGCAACGCCCCGGCGCGGTCGGTTCACTTCGCGCATCGACATTGCGCTCCCTCCACGCCGCGCACGGATGATTTCCGCCATGATCGAGACGGCGATCTCTTCCGGCGTCTCCGCGCCGATGTCCAGGCCGATGGGCGTATGCACGCGCTCTACCGCGCGCGGGTCGATGCCGTCTTCGATCAGGTGTTGCAAGACAGCACGGACGCGCCGCTTCGAGCCGATCATGCCGACGTAGGCGGCCTCGGTTGGAGCGACGAGCCGGAGGCTTGTCTCGTCGTGTTTGTGGCCACGTGTGACGCAGACGACGTATGTATTTGGGTCGATCGGGTAGCCGTCTAGCACCTCATCGAAACGGCCGCAGGTGATCCGGTCCGCCTCCGGGAAGCGCTCGGCGTTGGCGAATTCCGGCCTGTCGTCGACGATCTCAATCGAGAAGCCGCACATATCGCCAATTGTGGCCAGCGCCTTGCCGACATGCCCGGCTCCGATGATCAGCAGCGTCGCGGGCCGTTCGTGCACCTCCAGCATCACCTGATAGACATCCCCTTCCGCGGCATCAAGCCTACTGGTGCGGCGTCCTGCGCCATCGAAATACAG
>VBEI01000043.1 GCA_005882715.1 Chloroflexota bacterium
ATGACCGCTGAGCGCACTGCGACGGAGACTCTTGACGCAGCGCGCCGGCTTAGCGAGCTGGCGACTGCAGCCGCAGAGAGTGCGGTCGCCGCCGCGTCGCGCCTGACCGAAGGCGGCCGTCTGATCGACGAACACCAGGTGCACGCCGAGCGCATCGCCCAGCTGGCGACAGAAGCGCGCGCAGCCGAGGAGTTAGTGTCGTACGCGCGCAATCAAGCGGAGGCGGGAAAGCCGGATGCCCTCGCCGAGGACGAGGCGCTCGCCTTCAGCGCTGAAGTTGTCGCGAAGGCGTGGTTCGCGGTTGACCTTCACCCGGAGCTGTATGCCTTCGACCACAACGTGCTGGAGCGGCTGCATGATCCAGAGACCGCCCGCCTCGTCCGTGCAGGCCAGAGCGATTCACACATCCGCGCCATCGGCTCGCGCGTCATCGAGGCGCGCGGCGCATTCACGGCCGAACTCGCTGATGCGGTCGCGAACCTCACCCGCGATACGGCGCGGTCATTCGCGCGCACGGAAGTCCAGCCCATCGCCCAGGAGATGCACCGTCAGGATTCCTTAGTGCCGGAGAACCTGATCCAGAAGATGGCTGGGCTTGGACTCTTCGGCTGCTCGATCCCCGAATCGTACGGCGGGACCGGGATGGGCTATCTCACGATGGTCGTCCTCACCGAGGAACTTTCCGCCGCCTCGCTCGTCGCCGGTAGCCTGGTCACACGCTCCGAGATCCTGACCCGCGCTCTCCTCCAGGGAGGCAGCGAAGAGCAGCGACAATACTGGCTGCCGCGCATCGCCTCGGGCGAACTGCTGGTCGGTATCGCCGTAACGGAACCTGATGTCGGGTCCGATGTGGCATCTGTTACCTGCCGGGCGACGGCGGGCGAGCACGATGGCCGCAAAGGGTGGTTCATCGATGGGCCGAAGGCCTGGTCCACCTTTGCCGGCCGCGCAAACATCCTCGCCTTGCTGGCCCGCACAGATCCCGATGCGTCGCGCGGGAATCGAGGCCTCTCGTTATTCATAATTCCAAAAGACCCCTACGACGAACGTCATTTCGTGCATACCCAGCCGGAGGGCGGTTCGATCACTGCCACTGCGAACCCCACACCTGGATACCGGGGGATGCACTCCTTCACGTTGGCGATAGACCGCTACTTCGTGCCGGAAGAAAACCTTGTCGGCGGGGAGGCAGGCCTCGGCAGGGGCTTCTACCTCCAGATGGGCGGCTTCGCGGCCGGCCGCCTCCAGACCGGCGGACGGGCAATCGGCGTTGGTCAGGCCGCCCTCGAGAAGGCGTGCAACTACGCGCTCGACCGCAGGCAGTTCGGACGCGCGATCGCCGACTACCAGCTCACCCAGCACAAGATCGGGCGCATGGCGACGCACGTCGCGGCGGGCCGGCACCTCACCTACGCCGCTGCGCGCGCGATGGAGCGCGACGAGCGCGCGTCGCTGGAAGCCGCGATGTGCAAGCTTTTCGCCTCTGACGTCGCCGTCTGGGTGACGCAGGAAGCGCAGCTCATCCACGGCGGCTGGGGCTATTCCGAGGAGGACCCCGTCGCCCGCTACGTCGTCGACGCGCTCGTGCTCCCGATATTCGAGGGCGTGAAGCCGATACTCGAGCTCAAGGTGATCGCCCGCCAGCTACTCGCTAGTTAGTAGCACACGCCCTTCCGTGATCGATACCACTTTCGCCTGGGAGGGGGGCGAGGTCTCCGGCGCCTGGCACCGGCCCGAGGCCCCCGCGCGTGCTGCCCTAGTGCTCGCCCACGGCGCCGGCCACGGCATGAACAGCCGGCTGCTCGTCGACATCGGCGAGGCGCTCGCTGAGCGGGGTGTCGCCGTCCTACGCTTCAACTTCCCGTACGCCGAGGTGGGACGGCAGAGGCCCGACCCTCAACCGCGGCTCGAAGCCTGTTACCGCGCCGTCGCGGAGGCCGTAGCGGCGGAGTTTCCGCAGCCGTTCGTCGGAGGGAAGTCGATGGGCGGCCGTATCGCCTCCAATATCGTCGCCGACGGGTTTCCAACCGCCGGACTCGCTTTTCTCGGCTACCCTCTGCACCCGCCCGGCCAGCCCGAACGCATCCGCGATGCGCATCTGAGGCACATCGATGCGCCGATGCTGTTCCTCCAGGGAACGAGGGACCCGTTCGCGACACCGGACCTGCTGCACCGCACGATCGCTGCTCTGCCTTTCGCTACGCTTCGTGAGATCGCGGGCGGCGATCACTCATTCAAAGTGAGGGGGCGGTCGAGCGCCGACGTAACGAAAGAACTGGCCGACGCGATAGACGAATTCGTGGCCGCCCGGGCTCCCGAGACGAAGCCCCGCGCGCCATAATCCTAACGGCCGGCCTGACCGTTAAACTCGATGATTTTCCGCGGCTTGAGGCGTACGGAGACGGATTCCAGGCCGGACATGCGCTCCAGGTAACGGCGCGTCTGCTCCTCGTTCAGATAGCGGGAAGCGATCCGTCGGCGATCCTCTTGAGAGAGAGACGGCCCGATCTCGGCTCTACCGCGCGCTGTCAGGTAGTAGTAGGGCAGCGAGCGCCTGTCGATGACCAGCGTGACCTCGGGGTTAGCGTCGATGTTGCGGTGCTTCTGCGAGCCGCGACCCGTGGACATGACGAATACGCCGTCTGCGTAGATGTACCAGATGGGCGCAGCGTGCGCCCGGCCGCGGCGGTCCACGGTGGCAAGCACCGCGACGTTTCCTTCCCGCAGGAACGCCTCTTGCGCTTCGTTTGGACTCATGCGAGGATTCTATGTTATCGCCCCGCGTATCTGTCAAACGCCCGCCTGGCTCTGGTAGA
Organism: Chloroflexota bacterium; assembly: GCA_005882715.1. Lineage (GTDB taxonomy): Bacteria > Chloroflexota > Dehalococcoidia > SM23-28-2 > RBG-16-64-32 > CF-163. The sequence continues at coordinate 2,817 of VBEI01000043.1, forward strand.
ATCGAGGCGCGTGGCCAAGCAGCAGGCGCGCCGAGCGGGCGTAGCTCAGCGGTAGAGCATCTGCTTCCCAAGCAGAGGGCCGTGGGTTCGAGTCCCATCGCCCGCTCCAGCTACGAAAATCGACTGACATCGACCGCCATAAGACGGTCTATTTCGTGCAAGCTTGGAAGCGTCGCCCTATCACCTCGTCCCACCTGAATGGCGGTCCGGCGGTTTGACACCAACCCGCCGGCAGGCGCACAATCGAGCGCTGAATAGCCAGCAGCCCATCAACGAAGGAGGTCGCCTTGGCCGAGGAGAGTATCAACGTAGCCCGCGAGAACATCGAGGCGTTTAACGCGGGTGACTGGGACCGTGTCAAATCGACCCTGGCGGCGGACTCCGTCTACGACGAGGTTGGGACGCAGCGCCGAATCCAGGGAGCCGATCAGATTATTGACGCTTTCAAGGGGTGGAAGCAGGCAATGCCCGACGTCAAGGGGACCGTGACGAACGCGCTGGCCAGCGGCAACACCGCCACGCTCCAGATAACCTGGGAAGGCACTCAAACGGGACCGCTGGCTGGGCCGGGCGGCACCATTCCTCCTTCCGGGAAGCGTCAAGTCACCCGTGCCGCGTTCATAGCTACTGTTGAGCAAGGCAGAATCAAAGACGCCTATCAGTACTTCGACATGATGACGCTGCTGCAGCAGCTGGGCGCAGCCCCACAGTAATCGAGCACCAGCGACAGACGTTTCCCCCGACGAGATCGCTTTTCCTGCGGTCCTGAGCGGGTTTATCTAACGCTGACCGCAGTGGAATTCTAGAATTTTTTGATCTGGCAGAAGTTGCGAAAACAAACTGCCGTCCCGCCAGAATTGACCCATCATGGGCTTCTGCTCAGGGCGCTCGCCTTAATAAGGAGGAGGAGATGGCCGAGATCAAAGTGTACGGTGCTCCCTGGTGCCCCGACTGCAAGCGGGCGAAGAAATTCCTCGGCGAGCAACGCGCCGCCTACGACTGGACGGACATTGACCAGGACCCGGAAGGAATGCGCTTCGTCGAGCAGCTCCAGAACGGCGGCCGCACCATCCCCACGATCGTATTCGCCGACGGCAGCCACCTGCTCGATCCTTCCAACGCCGAGCTGGCGCGCAAGCTGGGCCTTCAGCTCAAGGCGCAGCGGCCTTTTTACGACCTGGTCATCGTCGGCGGCGGGCCGGCCGGCCTGACGGCAGCCATCTACGCCGCGCGCGAGGGCATCGACTGCCTGGTCATCGAAAAGAGCGCGCTGGGCGGAAACGCCGGCGTGACCGAGCGCATCGACAATTACCCGGGCTTCCCGGAGGGCATCGGCGGAGGGGAGCTCGCCGACCGCTTCATCGCCCAGGCCCGGCGCTATAACGTCGAGCTGCTCTCGGCTGTGGGCGTCGAAAGCGTAGCTGCGGACGGCGAGGACCTGAAAATCATGTCCGACCAGGGACACGAATACGGGGCTCATTCTGTTCTTATCGCCACAGGGTCGGCCTATCGTCGCCTGGGCGTCCCCGGCGAGGACGGCCTCATTGGGGCGGGCGTTCACTTCTGCGCGACCTGTGATGGCCCCTTCTACAAGGGCGCCGACGAGCTGATGGTGATCGGCGGTGGCAATTCCGGGCTTGAGGAAGGGCTCTTCCTTACGCAGTTCGCGAAGAAAATTCGCGTCCTGGAGCGCGGCCCGGAGCTGAAGGCGTCGCGCCTTCTCCAGGATAAGGTTAGAAATCACCCGCAGTTCGACGTGCACACGAGCACGCAGGTGACGGAGCTCAAAGCGAAGAACGGCAAGCTCGGAGAGGTGCTCGCGAAAGACCGGGCGACGGGTGAGAGCAAGACTTTCCACCCGGCCGGGGCGTTCGTCTTCATCGGGCTCGATCCGAACACCAAGTTCTTGCGGGGCTCTGTCTCGCTGGATAATGCAGGCTTCATCGTTACCGATGAGGTGTTCCAGACATCGCTCCCCGGCGTCTTCGCCGCCGGCGACGTCCGTCTAGGCTCGACCAAGCAGCTCGCAGCCGCTGTCGGTGAGGGCGTGGCGGCGCTCCTCCACATCCGCCAACACCTCCAGAAGCACTCGCATATCGGTAAACGCGAGGGGGCGATGGCCGCCTGACGCCAACGCCCGACGACAAGTCTTCGTATGATAAGGCGGATGTCGGACGAGCCTTATCCTCCCATAGGCGACTACGCGCTGCTGGGCGACATGCATTCCTGCGCGCTGGTATCCAAGTCCGGCTCGGTTGATTGGTGCTGCTGGCCCCGCTTCGACAGCCCCTCTGTCTTCGGCCGTCTGCTCGACTGGGAGAAAGGCGGGCACTTCCAGCTCGCCCCGCGGGGCGTCCGGTCCGTCAGCCGGCGCTACGTTCCGGGGACGAATGTCCTGCAGACGACCTTCGAGACGGATTCGGGCTCCGTTCAGCTGAGCGACTTCATGCCGGTCCACCCCCACTCGCGGCCCGAGCAGCCGCGCGAGGTGGGGACGCGCCAACAGATCGTTCGCATCCTCGAGTGCACCAGCGGGAGCGCGGACGTTGTGCTCGAATGTCACCCCCGCTTCGATTACGGCACAATAGTGCCCCACGTCGAGCTGTCCGCGCCTAACTCGGGGTTCGCTCACGGCGGCTGCGATGCCGTCTCCATCTGCTGCTCGGCGCCCCTCCAGGAGGTTGAGGGTGGGTTCCACATCGAACCGAGGCTGAGCGCTGGGGAAAAGCTGGCTGCCGCGGTCAAATACGAGTCGCTATTCTCTCACGAGGCTCAAGCACTGGACCTCGCGGAGCTCGAGGAGCGCCTGGAGGAGACCGTGCGCTTCTGGCGACAATGGTCCTCCGCCTGCAGTTATGACGGGGAGTATCTCGAGGATGTTTTGCGGTCTGCTCTGACGATAAAGGCGATGACGTACGCTCCCTCGGGCGCGCTGCTCGCCGCCGCGACCACCTCCTTGCCGGAGGTGATCGGCGGAGAGCGGAACTGGGACTATCGCTTCACTTGGATTCGGGACGCCACCTTCGCCCTATACGCCCTGGGTATTCTCGGCTATCGGGAGGAAATGGAGGCGTTCAAGGACTGGCTGGAATGGAGCACCGTGGGCCGCGCCGCCGACCTCCAGCTTATGTACGGCATCGGCGGAGAACGCCGCCTCACCGAATTCGATCTCCCCGAGCTTGAGGGCTATCGTGGCTCGCGACCTGTGCGTGTTGGCAACGGCGCCTACTCGCAGTTCCAGCTGGACATCTATGGGGAGATCCTGGACTCGGCGCACGTCTACCGCCGGTTCGGTGGCGAGATGGACGAGAAGTACTGGCAGTATCTACAGCGCGTTGTCGACTTCGTGATCGAGCACTGGCGCGAACCCGACGAGGGCATCTGGGAGACTCGTGGCGGCCGGCGGCACTTCGTGTTCTCCAAAGTCATGTGCTGGGTGGCGCTCGACCGCGCGATCAAGGCCGCCCGGGCGCTCAACCTGCCCGGCGACGTCGAGAAGTGGCGCGCCGTGCGGGCGGAGATCAAGGCTGATGTGCTACAGAAAGGATTCGACTCTGAGCGCGGCGTCTTCGTCCAGTCCTACGGGAGCAAAGCGCTAGACGCCAGCAACCTGATGCTGCCGCTGGTCGGGTTCATCCGGGCGGACGACCCGCGCATGCGGGCAACGATCGAGGCGACTGAGCGCGAGCTGACATCGCCGCACGGCTTCGTCTACCGCTACCTGGGGATGGACGACGGCCTCGAAGGCAAAGAGGGAACCTTTACGATCTGCACCTTCTGGCTAGCGGACAATTTCATCGCCCTGGGCGAACTTCAGAAGGCACGCGCGCTTTTTGGGAAGCTTCGCGGCTACGCCAACGACCTCGGGTTATTCAGCGAGGAGATCGACGCTGACACCGGCGCGATGCTTGGCAACTTTCCGCAGGCGTTCAGTCATCTGGCCTTCATTAACACTGCAGTGCTGCTGCATAAGGCCGAAGTCCACGGCTTTGCGCTGCCGAGGGCGGAGAAGCAACCGGGGCGATGAAAGCAGTCGTCGTCGCGCCGGGGCAGGCGGGTAGCGGCCGGCTGCAGGAAGTCCCCGACCCGACCCGGCGGTCGGGTGAGGTGCTCGTCCGCGTGCACGAGATCGGTATTGACGGGACCGACGCTGAGATCCTCGAAGGACAGTACGGCGAGGCGCCTCCCGGCGACGATTACTTGATCATCGGGCACGAGTCGCTCGGACGGGTGGAAACCGTCACCGACGGCGCTGAGGACCTCGCGCCCGGCGACTGGGTTGTAGCGATGGTACGCCGTCCCGATCCTGTTCCATGCCGGAATTGCGCCGCCGGCGAGTGGGATATGTGCCTGAACGGCCTATACACGGAACGAGGAATCAAGGGGCTGCACGGCTTCCTGGCCGAATACTACGTCGAGCAGCAGCGCTACCTGGTGAAATTGCCGGGCGAGCTGGCCGCCGTCGGCGTGCTCCTCGAGCCGCTCACTATCGCGGAGAAAGCAGTGGACCAGATCCAACGCATCCAGTCGCGGCTGGTCTGGGAGCCGAAGCGGGCGGTCATTCTCGGGTCCGGCCCGGTCGGGCTTCTCGCGGCTATTCTGCTCCGCCTGCAGGATCTGGACGTCCATGTTTATGACCGCGCGGGACCCGGCCCAAAGAGCGCGCTGGTAGAGGCAATGGGAGCGCATTACATCTGGGCAGAGAAACGCCGCCTCGGCCATAAGCTGGCCAACGAGATCGGCCCTGTCGACATCATCTTCGAGGCGACAGGGTACAGCCCACTGGCGTTCGACGCCATTGACACAGTCGCGCCGAACGGGATCGTCTGCCTCTCCGGCGTCAGCGGCGGCGGCCGCAGGCTGGAAGTTTCGGCGGATCACCTGAACCTGGAGCTGGTCCTGGGAAACAGGGTCGTCTTCGGCACCGTAAACGCAAACCGGCGCCATTTCGAATCCGGAGCGCGGCATCTGAACGAGATCGAGGCGCGCTGGCCCGGCCTCCTTCCGCGCATAATCACCGCGCGGCTTCCCATCGAGCAGTTTGCCGAAGGTGTTCTGCGGGGGCCGAACGATGTCAAGAAGGTGGTCGAAGTCGCTCCCATCACCGTCAGCGGAGCGATCGATGGTGACGAGCGAACATAGTCAGGCGGCGTCAATCCGTTCGAGCAGTTCCGCGTACTGAGCGAGGTGCCTGAGCGGGACGTACTCCGTTCTCACTCGCTCGCGCGCTTGCTCACCCAACTGCTGCCTTAGCGCCGCGTCTGAGAGCAAGCGTCCCAGTAAGGACGCGAACGATTCCAGGTCATTGGGGTCTTCCAGCAGCAGGCCGTTAACATTGTTGGTGATCTGATCCTGGATGCCGCCTACCGCGCTGGCTAGCACCGCTCGCCGCTTCCACATGGCCTCGGTGACTGTCAGCCCAAAGCCCTCTCGAACGCTCTTCTGTACGACAACGGTTGCCTCCCTCTGCAAGGCGTTAACGATCGCGCCGTTCTCTTCGAGATCCGCCGTCGGCAAGCTGGCGAGGTGCACGCGGTCTCGGATCGCATGCGGAAGCGCTCGCCAGCGGTCGACCACCCCATCAAGTGTTTTAGCCGACTCTGGATCGTCCTCGATCGCGTGGACATTCGGGCCAGCCAGAATCAGCTCCGCGTCGAGGTGCGGCTCCATTTCAGCGAGGCGCGCGAAACCCCGCATTACGCCCGCGGGATCCTTCAACGGGTCCCATCTGGAGACCTGAACGACGAGCGGAGCATCCAGGGACGGAACCGGACCGAGCCCGATTACATCGACGCGGCGGTCTACACGGCCAGGCGACCCATCGAGCCGTACGAACGTCGGCAACGCCTCGGAAGGATCACCGCCAACGAGCCCGGTATGGAGCAAGATCGCGCGTGCAACGTCGTCTTCCAGGTGCTGGTTCTTGGGCGAGAATGGGTCGATCGATGGGGGAATTATCGTGCTCCGGTCATGATTGCAGACATCGGGAACGTACTGCTGTCGTGTGAAAACAGTGGCAGCGGCATCGCAGATGTATGGCGCCAGGAAGTTCCAACCCAGGTCGGTCTCCGGATTCGGGATATCGGCGCCGATATGACATCTCCAGATGACGATTGCCCCAAGTCCGCTCAGCGTGGGAGCGAGTCCTGCTGTCTGGGGATCGTGGAGGACTACAACGTCTCGCGGCCGGACCAGAGCGCTGATCTCGTCCGCGTTCGCACGGAGCACGTTCTCGTAAACAGCTCGTTCATCTACTGAGAGCGGCGAGCCGTCGCCGTATGAACCGTGGAGCGCATGGTGAAGCCGCTTGGTGATGCGAAAGAAGTCCGACGTGCCCCCGATCACGACCCAACGGGAATCGATTCCGAACCCGCGTACATAGGGCAACACTGAACGGAGCATCTCAGCGACTCCGCCGCCTATCGCGGTCGAGTTCACGCTCCATACAGCGCGTCCGGTCAGGCGCGAGCTCATTTCTTCACCCAGTCGCCTGGCCCGCGCGATGGGTTCGGCGCCGGTAATCGAAAGGAATCGATCAATCGGCTGCGCGCCCACCTCTACTTCCTGGATGCGTATCACGCTGCCATCTTAAATAGCACAACGGGTTGACTGCTATCTTCAGGCTACAGGGACGGTCCGGTAATAATGATCGCGTTACACGCTGATATGCACTTCCCCGAGTGTCTCCGTGAGGCGATGGTTCTCCGAATAATCAACCGGCACGGCGATGATCGAAGGCACATCTAACCTCAGCGCCTCCTTTAACGCCGCCGGAAATTGATCGGCGGCTTTGATCGAGAACGCCGGGAGGCCGAATGCCTTGGCGAGCCCGACGAAATCTGGATTGCCAAAGTCCACGCCGTAGGACCTCCCAAACCTCGCCTCTTGCTTCCATTGAATCGAGCCATACGCCCCGTCCACCCAGACGACCGTGACGAAGGCGGTGCCTAACCGGCGAGCCGTTTCTAGCTCCTGCACATTCATGAGAAAGCCGCCGTCCCCGGTAACGACTACGACACGCCGGTCGGGCTCCGCAATCCTCGCCGCGATTCCACCGGGCACGCCGATGCCCATCGTTGCGAAGCCGTTTGAGATGATCACTGTGTTCGGCAGTTCAGCCGGGAAGAGGCGGGCGATCCACAGCTTGTGCACGCCGACGTCGCTGATTAGGATGTCTTCGGCAGAAAGCGTCTCTCGCATGTCGTGCAGGATGCGCTGGGGCTTCAGGGGCACGGCGTCCGATTTGGCGTAGGCGTTGAGTTCTGCGAGCACGGTGCTCTCGAGGCGTGCCTCATCGAACAAGGCCTCCCGCTGCCCACAGCACCCCGTTAGGGCTTTTAGCGCCTCGCCGATCTCGGAGACAATCTCCACATCCGGCTGATAGTGCTCGTCGACTTCAGCCGGCAACGTGTCAATGTGGATGATCCGTTTGTCCCGGGCGAGGTTCCAGAGACGCGGAGCAAATTCCACGAGGTCGTACCCGACGGCGATGACGAGATCGGAATCAGCAAGGCCGCACATCTCGTAATCACGGTTCTGCAAGCCGACGGTCAGCCGGGCGAGCGGGTTCCTGTACCCCATCACGCCCTTGCTCATGAAGGTGTTGGCAGCAGGTATGCCGACCGTTTCGGCAAATCGCCTCAGTTCGTCCGCCGCTCGTCTGCGCACCACACCGTTGCCGGCGAGGATCATGGGCCGCTCCGCACGCTCGATTAGCTCCCCCGCGGTCTCGATTGCGTGGTCAGCCGGGCGCGGATATTCGAGGCGTCTAACGGTCAGCGGCTGCCCTTCAACACGCTGGGCGGCCACCTCCTCCGGCAACTCGATGTGGGTCGGCCCAGGCTTTTCGGTCTCCGCGACCTTGAACGCCTTGCGCACGACCTCGGGCACTACCTCAGGCTCCATGACACGCGCCTGCCACTTGGTGATCGATCTGAAGATCTGGGGCGTGCTGACGTATTGGTGCGCCTCCTTGTGGATGCTCGACAGGTCGGTCTGGCCGGTAATCGCGACGAGCGGGGCGTGGTCAAGGAATGCGTCGGCCACGCCCGTCACGAGATTGGTGGCACCCGGTCCGAGGGTTGCCAGGCAGACACCCGCCCGTCCGGTGAGCCGTCCGTAGACGTCGGCCATCAAGGCAGCACCTTGCTCGTGGCGGGTTGGAATAAACGCTATCTCGCTGGACGACAGCGCATCAAGCAGCGACAGCGTCTCCTCGCCCGGTACACCGAATACCTGCTCGACGCCCTCATTTTCGAGGCATCTGACAAGCAAATCGGCGGCTCGCTGCATCTTGGGGGTCGGGCTCGAAAAAGGCAATCCTCTTGTTAGGTTTCAAGTATACCCGGACATGCACATCCGGCCCGCCGAGTGCTTAAACTGAAGGTGGAAGCAGAGGTCAACACCAGGAGGTATGGGCAGATGGCCCTGCAATCGATTAACCCCGCCACAGAGGAGATTCTAGAGACGTTCGAGGAATTCTCTTCGGACCGGCTCGATCAAGCGCTTGAGCGCGGAGCACGGGCTTTCGACGAATGGCGCCACGTCTCATTCGCAGAACGCAGCACGCTGATGCACAGCGCGGCCGGCCGTCTGCGTGAGCGAAAGGCCCGGCTGGCGGGCTTGATCACCACCGAAATGGGAAAGCCAATCGTAGAGGCTGAAGCGGAGATCGAGAAGTGCTCCTGGAACTGCGATTTCTACGCTGACAACGCCGAGCAATTCCTTGCCCCGCAGAGTACGCTGTCAAACGCGGCCGAGAGTTACGTTGCGTTTGAGCCGCTCGGGCCAGTTCTGGCAATCATGCCCTGGAACTTCCCTTTCTGGCAGGTGCTTCGCTTCGCTGCTCCCGCACTCATGGCCGGCAACACCGCGTTGCTGAAGCACGCATCGAACGTCTCTCAGTGTGCTCTCGCCATCGAGGAGACGTTTCTCGCGGCCGGTTTCCCGGAGGGCGTCTTCCAGACGTTGCTCGTCTCGAGCCAGCAGACAGAGGTATTGATCGATGACCCCCGCATCCGCGCGGTCACCCTTACCGGCAGCGACATCACCGGCAGCAAGGTAGGCGCGGCGAGCGGGCGGGCGCTTAAGAA
>VBEI01000162.1:0-2798 GCA_005882715.1 Chloroflexota bacterium
ACCAGCCGTCTAGATAGCCGCGCACCGCCGCAGCCCCTTCTCAATCGCGACCTCTCGCCCCCGCTACAACTCGCTCCGGTGCCCGCACGGCTTCCTCGACATTACCGGCATCACGAAGGTTGGGGCAGGCGCTCCACGCCCTCATCCAGGGCCTTCGCCTCGAACTCCTTAACCATTTCTCAACCTTCGTTAACTTTTAGTTAACTGAGTTGGGCCCTCGTTCCCGACTACGCTGTAATCCCCCGCACAAGTATTCGCCTTTGTGTGCCGATAGGGGAAAGGAGCTTGCTTCTTGAACAGCCGGGATCAATGGAGACAAGTGGAGGACGATAGCACTCCGAATGCTTTGGACGCCCACGATGATGCCGCCAGATCTGGTGCGAACGGCGCTAGGCCGCCTGTTGTAACGGAGTCTGGATCGCACAGCCTCGCCGAATATATCGCCCCGCAGTTCGCTAGTCACGGGTTGCCCGAATGGGTCCCGCAACCCCACACGGTAAGCGTTGTGATACCGGCGCGCAATGAGGAGAAGTGTCTCCCCTACGTGCTGAACCGAATACCGCCATGGGTCCACGAAGTGATTCTCGTGGACGGCGCGTCCGTTGACGCCACCGTCGAAGTCGCACGACATCATTGGCCGTCGATCCGCGTCATTCGACAGACCGGCAAAGGGAAGGGGGCCGCCTTAAGGCAAGGGTTCAGCCACTCCACGGGCGACCTCATCGTGGCGATTGACGCAGACGGCAGCATGGATCCCGGCGAGATGGGCATGTTCGTAGCATTGCTCGCCCTGGGCTTCGACTATGTGAAAGGCTCGCGCATGTTGCCGGAAGGCGGCTCATGCGATTTGACGACGTTCCGAAGGTTGGGCAACTGGGCGTTTCGCACGCTCACAAATCTCATTCATCGCTCGCACTACACCGACCTCTGTTATGGGTACTTCGCCTTTCGCCGTGGGACCGTCGATGCTTTACCGCTCCGGTCGGACGATTTTGCGATAGAGACGGAGATCAACATCAAGGCTTGGAAGGCCGGACTGCGAATGATCGAAGTTCCAAGCCGTGAATTCGATCGAATCGACGGCCGTAGCGGCCTTCGACCGTTTGGAGACGGTTGGCGAATCCTCAGTGCCATCTTCAGAGAACGGTTCTCCGGTAGCGCTCGGCGTCGGGCGAATGGGGACCTGCGCTTGTTACAGCCCAGCCCGGTTGTCGTTGATCGGAACGAATCCGTCGAATGAGACCCGCGCAGGTCGTCGCCAAGAGCCTGCTGACGATACCTACAATCCTGGCTGTCGTCATACTGGTCGCTTCATTCGTTGTCTATGTAATTCACGTCTCGGCTAGCCCTGCCCTTCCGTTTGCGGACGGCTTCGAAAGCGGGGACTTCTCGCATTGGACCAGCATGACGGTCACGGGCGATGGTTCTGCCGCCGTCCAGCAGCAGACGGTCTCGGGCGGCCTCTACGCAGCCCGGTTGAGCACTACATCCTCGTCAACCTCCCGCGCCTACCTCCGTAAAGCGGTTTCCGACGCGGATGTCCACGCCGACGGCATGTTCAACGTCCAGGCGGAGGGTGCCAGCGGCGGCAATGTGCCAATCTTCCGCTTCTTCGACGCCGCTGGCACGCGGCTGATAAATGTCTACCGCCAGAACGGAACCGGTGGGCTCTGGGTGAGCCATAGCGGCGTTCGTTACTCCACGGGACAGGTCATCGCCCTCAACACCTGGAATCGGTTGGAGGTGCGCAGCGTCGTGGTCAGTGACGGCGCCAGCACGGTCCAGGTGTGGCTCAACGGCGTTAAGGTCTACGAGACGTTTGCAGCGAGCCTGGGTACACAGCTCGTCACCAGCGTACAACTGGGAAATGAGACCGGCGGGCAGACCGGGACAGTGATCGCAGATAACATTCTCACCCTCGCCCACGGCCACACCGACACCCACGCCAACAGCGACCGAGACGGCTACGCCCACAGCCACGCCAACTGCGACGTCCACGCCAACGGCAACGGAAACTCCGACGCTCACTCCGACCGAAACGCCGACGCCGACTGCGACGCCGAGTCAGACTGCGACGGCGAGTCCCACGCAGACGCCGTCCCCTACTGCATCGGCGACCGAGACACCCACTCCAACCGCAACAGCCACACCAACCAACACGCCCACTCCGACCGAAACGCCGACACCGACTGCGACTCCGAGTCAGACTGCGACTGCGAGTCCCACGCAGACGCCGTCTCCCACTGCCTCGCCGACCGAGACACCCTTGCCGACAGCGACTCCGACGCCAACGATAACGCTGCCCGCTCTCCCTACCCCTACACCGACATTCACGTCTACTCCCACACCGACCGAGACGCCGACGCCAACCCAGACCCCTACACCCACATCCACCAACACGCCCACGCCAACCGCAACGGCAACGCCGACGCCGACTGAAACTCGTACGCCGACGGCGACTCCGAGTTTGACTCCGACTGCGACCCCCACTCAAACGCCGACTCCTACAGCAACCTCCACCCAAACGGCGACGCCCACTCCAACGGAAACGCCGACCTCAACGCCGACTGCGACTCTTACGCCGACCCCGACTCCCACGCCGACGGCGACTCCCAGTCAGACTCCGACCGCGACCGCCCAGGCCGCGGACATCGGGTATCGTGACTTTACGTACAGGGACTTCAACAGCGTCCAGACGCCTACCGAGGATAAGCCGCAGAGCAAGCTGTGGTTCCAAGACGGTACCTGGTGGGGCCTGCTCTACAGTACAAGCTCCCACGCAACCGATATCTTCTCGC
>VBEI01000162.1:2928-6365 GCA_005882715.1 Chloroflexota bacterium
CCGACGGCGACTCCCAGTCAGACTCCGACCGCGACCGCCCAGGCCGCGGACATCGGGTATCGTGACTTTACGTACAGGGACTTCAACAGCGTCCAGACGCCTACCGAGGATAAGCCGCAGAGCAAGCTGTGGTTCCAAGACGGTACCTGGTGGGGCCTGCTCTACAGTACAAGCTCCCACGCAACCGATATCTTCTCGCTGGATGTTTCCAGACAGATATGGATGGACACCGGGATGACGGTTGACTCGCGCCCGACGGCACGCGGCGACGCACTCTGGGACAGCCAGACGGGCAAGCTCTACGTGGTCTCTGGCACGACAGTCGTCTCTGAGTTTGGGACTCCGCCAAGCCCGTCCGACGTTGCTGCCGGCTCGGCTGAGCTGTCCCGGTTCAGTTACAACCCGTCGGCCCGCAACTACACGCTCGACGCAGGCTTCCCGGCCACTGTGCATAGCGGGAGCACCGAGTCAATCACCCTGGCGAAGGACTCCACCGGCCTACTCTGGGTCACCTACACGCTGGTGAACCCGGACAACACAAGCGCTGTGTACGTGAACCATAGCGTCGGCAACGATACTACCTGGGGTAGTCCGTTCGTCCTTCCAACGACGGCGGCTGGCGTCCACTACGATGACATTTCGGCGATTGTCGCCTTCCAGGGCACCAAGATCGGGGTCATGTGGAGCAACCAGCTCAATCGAAAGTTCTACCTGGCGGTCCACGGCGACGGCTCCCCGGACAACTCCTGGCAGACGGAAGTAGCATACGGCGGCAGCGTGGGCGGCTGTAGCACCGGCTGCGCGAACGACCATGTCAACCTGAAGCAACTCTCGAGCGACGGCAGCGGCCGCATCTTCGCCGCGATCAAGACGGCCAACCGCAATACCGGCCAGCCATTTGTGGTGTTAATCGTGCGCGATAACCACGCAAAGTGGAGCGCGTACCCGTTCGGAGCCGTGGAGGACCTACACACGCGGCCCATGGTGATGATTGACGAGGAACACCGGGAGCTCTTCATGTTCGCCGTCTCGCCGGAGGTGGGCGGGACCATCTACTACAAGAAGTCGCCAATCGATAACATCTCCTTCGAGACCGGGCTGGGTACCCCCTTCATGCAGAGCTCCACCGACACGGACATCAGCAACCCCACTTCGACAAAGCAGAACCTGAACACGGCGACTGGCCTGGTGGTCCTCGCAAGCGCCAACGCTAACGCTTATTACTGGCACAACTACTTGAGCCTGGCCGGCGAACCCGCGCCTCCACCGGCCGCTCCCAGCAACCTGACGCTTACTTCGCCGGTGCTGAACCCGGACACCACACTGCAGCTTGCCTGGACGGACAACAGCACGAACGAGACCGGTTTCGCCATCGAGCGCCGGATGGGGACAGGCACCTACAGCGAGATAGCCACCGTCGGCGCGAGCGTCACCTCGTACACGGATACAGGGCTCACCGCCGGCACCCCGTACAGTTACCGGGTGCGCGCCTGGAACGCCGTCGGCTACTCCCGATACTCGGACGAGGTTAGCGACACCACGGCTCAGACGGGAGCGGTGCGAACGTTCGCACCAGTGGCAGACGCCTACGTGGACAGCTCCGTCCCAAACACTAACAACGGGACGAAGAAGGAGCTCTTCGTCGATGCCTCGCCGGTCCAGCAGGCCTATCTGAAGTTCCAACTCGCCGGTCTCACCGGCAACACGGTGACCTCGGCGAAGCTCCGGCTATACGTGACGACGAACGGCAGCGTCAAGGGCGGCTCCGCCGCGAAGGTGAGCAACACTTCGTGGGGCGAGACCACGGTCACGTACAATACCCGCCCGGCCATCGATGGACCGGTCCTATCCACGCTCGGAGTGGTGAACACCAACACTTGGTACGAGTTCGACGTTACCGGCGCGGTTACCGGCGATGGCCTTGTCAGCCTCGGCATCAACACCGTCAGCACTGACGGCGTGCACTACGCGTCCCGCGAGAACACAGGCTTCGCACCGCAGCTCGTGGTAACGCTGACCCCCGGCGATACCACGCCGCCGGACACCACCCTAGATAACGCGCCATCCGGGCTTGTGGCCAGCTCCTCTGCCAGCTTCGCATTCTCTTCAAATGAGGCAGGTTCCACGTTCGAATGCAGCCTGGACGGCGCTTCCTTCGCCGCCTGCCCGTCCCCCGCCTCGTACACGGCACTTGCTCAAGGACCGCACACGTTTGAAGTGCGCGCCATCGACGCGGTGGGCAACCTCGACCCGACGCCGGCCGGCACCGCCTGGACCATCGATACGATCCACCCCGCGACCATCATCGACTCCAGCCCGCCGCCGGTCACGAACAGCACCTCGGCGACGTTCTCCTTGTCCTCTGATGAGCAGAACGTCACCTTCAGCTGCAGCCTGGACAGCGCGCCGTTCACCGCCTGCAATTCGCCAGTAACGTACTCAGGGCTTGCCGAAGGCACACATGCATTCCAGCCACGGGCGACGGACGCCGCCGGGAACACGGACGCCGACGCGCCGGTCGTTGTATGGACTGTCGACACGACACCGCCCGAGACGACGATAACAAGCGGACCGGATGGCGCGTCCACCTCCGCGTCTGCCACGTTCACCTTCTCCGCCGGCGAGGCCGGCTCGACGTTCCAGTGCGCCCTAGATGGCGCCTCATTCGCGGCGTGCGGCTCGCCCGCCTCCTACAGCGGCCTGGCCGACGGCCCTCACAGTTTCGAGGTCCGGGCGACGGACCCGGCCGGCAACACGGACCTCACTCCCGCTCACCGAACATGGAACATCGACACTAGCGCGGTCGACGCTACACCGCCGACGGCGACCTTGATCGCCCCCGCCGATGGCGTATGGGCGAGGGGGACTGTTACCTTGAGCGCTGATGCGACCGATAACCTGGCGGTTGACCACGTAGACTTCCTCGTGGACGGGACGCTGGTAGCGACTGTCGGCACCGCACCTTACAGCGTTGCCTGGGACTCAACGTCGGTGGCGGACGGCCCGGTATCGATCGCCGCTCGCGCCGTCGATACCTCTTCTAATTCCGCGACTTCCGCCGGCCACACGGTGGCCGTCGACAACAACCCGCCGCAGACAACGATTAGCGCCGGTCCGAACCCGCTCGTCAATGACGCGGCCGCCACCTTCTCCTTCTCGTCGAACGAGGCCGGGACGACATTCCGGTGCGGACTGGACGGCGGTGCCCTTGCTGCGTGCACCTCGCCCGCCGGCCTGAGCGGCCTCGGCGACGGTCCGCACACCTTCCAGGTCCAGGCAACCGATCCGGCCGGCAACGCCGACCCGACGCCCGCCACCTGGAGCTGGACGGTGGACACAACGCCTCCGGAGACAACCATCACTTCCGGCCCGAGCGGGAACGTGAGCAGCCGGTTGGCCAGCTTTGACTTTTCCTCGAACGAGGCGGGGTCGACGTT
>VBEI01000044.1 GCA_005882715.1 Chloroflexota bacterium
AGGGCGACGATATTGATTGTCAATATGACAGTAGCGGCGAAGTATGATCCCGCACCGATCGCGGCGAGGATTGCAACCAACAGCATCGAGCACCAAAAGCGGAGCAGCTTAAGAGACGTTGTGAAAGGTTAACGCATCGTCGGTCGCTCACATCTCCAGACGATCCGCTAGTACCAGTCGTTGCTGTAGGGCGGGTGGGTCACCGCGAACACCTCGCGCATGTCTTCGAGCGCTTCGGCGCGGTTGACCTTCAGGAGGCCCACGCCCGCTGCAACGTCCGGGCGCATGAAGCCGGTGTAGAGGAGCGCAAGCGTCCCTGCGCTTAGCTCGACGTCCGCGTCGCCGTTATTCCTCTCGATCTGTACCTGTCCTTCGCCCGCGTCGATCCGCCAGACGCCCTCGTTCCAGGACGCGGACGGGTCGGTGACGCGCATAGTGAACGAGACCGGGCGGCTGCCCACGAACGGTCGGCGGGATAGCGCGCGTTCGAGGTCCACGACGCGGATCATCGGCCCCTCCGCTCGTGGCAGTTCGACCTTGCGCGGGTCCTCGACGAGGTCGGCGAAGGGGTCGTCCAAAGGCATGTGGACGGCGAGGCGCGTCGCGATGTCGTGCGCGAGCAGGTGCCGCCAGAGGCCGAGGTAGGCGTCGCCGGAGAGCGACACGAAGTCGCGAACTACCACCTCCCATGGCACGAATTGGCCGGTGCGCGGCATCGTGCGCGAGTAATAGCTCAGGTAGCCCTCGTCCTGGCCGTTCGCATTCTTCCAGACGAACGCCTCGTTGTCGCCGAGCCCACCGGTTGCTTCTTCCCAGTGGCGAAGGACGTTCTGCCGCCACCAGGGCTCGACTCGGTGGAGGGGGCCGTTGCGCGGGCCCACGTACCGGCGATAGATCGCATCGAGGCGCGACCAGTCGTCCGCTGTGACCGCTTCGATACTCCCGAGGGCTCCCTTGATCCGCATGCGGAGGTCGGACGGCCGCAGGTAGTACTGCTTCCGCGCCTCGGAGCGCTCCCAGCCGAAGCGTGCGTAGAGCGCGTCGTGCGGGGTGAAAAGGCCCGATAGCGGGATGCCTTGCTCGCGCATGCGCTCGAGCGCGAGCCGCAGGAGCCTGCCGACGTGGCCCTGCCGCCGGTAGGCGGAGAGGCAGGCGACGGGTCCGATCGCCCCGAAGTGCGTGGCGCTGGCGTTTATGCGTCGCGCCATCGGGATCGTGCGCACATCGGCGACCAGCCGCCCGTCGATGAACGCGCCGACAGTCCAGTCCGGCGGGAAGAACTTCCGCAGTAGCTCAAGACGCTCGGGCGTAGGCTTGTTGTAGAAGGCGGTGGATTCGACGATGACGGCCTGCTCAAGATCGTCATCGGTCAGGGGGCGGTAGTCAACGGACATGGCTCTGCCATCTTGCCTCTTCGGCCTTGCATCGTCCAGCCCTCGTGGGATGCCTCGATACGCCCTTCGGGCTACTCGGCACGAACGGTGTGGGGCCCCTTGCCCTCCGAAAGCGGCTGAACCTCCGAACTGTTTGGCCCACGCTGAGATTCCTCGCCTCCACCCCCGTACCGCTCGGCCTGCCCAGCGAGCTCGGAATGACAGGTTGCTGAACTCTAGCTCCTCGCTCGTTGCTCCTGGCTGCTCCTACAATATAAGCGTGATCCAGCGCACCGCTGCCGTCGCCGCCGCCAAGGCGACCGCCGCCGTTTCCCGGCGCTTCCGCCTGGGTGGCGGCACGGCCCTTCCCGGCCTCGTCGCCGAACGCATCGACCCTGATGTTATCCAGGAGCTTAGCGCTCAACTGAACTTGGGAAGCGTCATCATTACCGGAACGAACGGCAAGACGACCACGGCTCGGCTCCTGCGCAGCATCGTGAAGGAAGCTGGACTCAAACCGGTCGCCAACCGGGCAGGCTCGAACATGATGCGCGGCATCGCGGCTGCGCTCGTCGACGCCGCAAGCTGGTCGGGCGACATCGCCTCGGCCGAACGGCGACTCGGCATCTTCGAGGTGGACGAGGCGACGCTTCCTCTGGTGGCGAACGCAGTGCGCCCCCGGGCTGTGCTCTTCACGAACCTCTTCCGCGACCAGCTCGATCGCTACGGCGAGGTGGAGACTGTCGCAGCCGTCTGGCGGGCGGCGGTGTCCGAATTGCTCGCCGAGGCGACGGTGGTCCTTAACGTGGACGACCCGTCGGTGGCGGCGCTTGCATCGGCCGCCGAGGGACGCGTGGTGAAATACGGGATGGAGGACACGTCCTCCGGCGCCGCAAAGCTCGAGCACGCTGCTGACGCGCGCTGGTGCACAGCCTGCGGGAGTGAACTCGGCTACGCAGCTGTGATGTATGGTCATCTCGGCCACTGGCGTTGCCCGAAATGCGGGAATGCGCGACCGGAGCCGGACGTTTTCTGCGGGCTATTCCAGACGGGGGCAAATGGCTCTCACGTCACCCTGAAGTTACCGGGCGGGCTCGTAGAAGCGAGCCTCCCGCTTACCGGCCTGTACAACGCGTACAATGCGCTCGCCGCGGCTGCCGCCGCAGCCGCGCTCGGTCTCGGCCGGGCGGCGGTCCAGCGCGGCCTCAATTCCGCGACAGCCGGCTTTGGCCGTCAAGAGCGTATGTTCGTCGGCGGCCGGGACGTTCAGATCATGCTCGCCAAGAACCCCGCAGGCCTGAACCAGGTCTTAAGGACCATCACGGCCAACGGGTCGGAGGCAGACCTGCTCGTACTTTTGAACGACAACATCGCCGACGGCCGGGACGTTTCCTGGATCTGGGACGTGGACTTCGAGCTACTCGAGGGTAAGACGCACTCGGTGACGGTGTCGGGCGTGCGCGCCTGGGACATGGCGCTGCGCCTGAAGTACGCGGGTATCGATGGGGGTGGAGCTACGACCCATGTTGAACCGGAGCCGGCGCAGGCGCTCAAGCGGGCACTCAGCGCGACGCCCGAGGGGAGCACGCTCTACGTGATTCCCACGTACACCGCGATGCTGGAAGTGCGCGACCTGCTCGCTCGATGGGCCGGCCGCGGTGCTTTCTGGGAGGCCGAGTGAAGGGACTCGCGCTCCGCGTGGCTCACCTGTTTCCGAAGCTCATGAACATCTACGGCGACCGCGGCAACATCCTTTGTCTCCAGCGCCGCTGTCAGGCTAGAGGCATCGCCTTTGAGGTCGATGGCCTCGAGCTCGGCGATCCTCTCAAGGCCAAGGATTACGATCTCGTCTTCGTGGGCGGCGCACAGGACCGGGAGCAGCGCCTGGTCGCAGAGGACCTGGTAAAGGTCAAGGCCAAACCGCTCAGGGAGGCCGTCAAGCGGAACGTCGCCGTGCTGGCCGTCTGCGGGGGCTATCAGCTCATGGGCCGTTTCTACCGGACCGCCGAAGGTGAGGAGCTCCCCGGCTCCAAGGTCCTGGATCTGCACACGATCCACCCCGGCGCCCAGGCGCAGCGCTTCATCGGGAACATCGTCGTCGAATGGAACGGAACGACTGTCGTCGGCTTCGAGAACCACGGAGGGCGGACCTTTCTGGGCGACGGCATTCAGCCGCTCGGCCGCGTTGTCGCCGGGTTCGGCAACAACGGCGAGGACGGAGGCGAAGGCGCGGTCTATCGGAACGTCTTCGGGACGTACCTGCATGGCTCCCTTTTACCTAAGAACCCGAAGTTCGCCGACCACGTAATCGAGACAGCGCTCCGTCGTCGCCACAAGGATTTTCGCCTAAGCGAGATTGATGATGCGGTCGAAGACGCTGCCCACGCGGCCGCGGTGCGGCAGGCGACGCGGAGAAGTATCATCCGATAGGAGGCGGGCCGATGACTGAGATTACACTCGAAGCGCCGGACATCTCGTGTGACCACTGTATCGCGAGCATCGAAAAGGCAATGACTAAGCTGCCGGGCGTCCGCTTTGTCGGCGGCGACCCCACTGCCAAGCAGGTGATGATCGAATACGACCCGGATATCGTCGACATTGGGACCATCGAATCCGCGATGGAGGAGGAAGGTTATCCCGTCACGTAATAGCGCTCTCCGGCGCCTGTTTCCTACGATGGTATCCGGCGCCGCCCTCGCCTGCATTTTCTCGACGGCGTGCGGCGGCTCAGGCGAGAGCAAGGAGCCTTCGCCCACTGTTCGCCCCTCACCCCACGTTTCGACGCCCACCCCGGAGGTACTCGCCTTCCAGTACGAAGTGCAAGAAGGCGATAGCTTGTATGCACTGGCCGTGCGATTCGGGACGAGCACGGACGAGATCCTAGCGCTCAACAAGCTTTCCAGTCCCGATGAGCTTTCGGTTGGCCAGATTATCCTGATCCCGGGCGTGCCGCCACCGGACCTGCCTTCGCCCAACGTGGTCCCACGCAATCCCGCGGGCGCCGGGTTTATCTTCCCGATCGAAGGCGCGTGTCTTCCGAATGTCGATAAGCTCATGCCCAACGCGCCCCGCGAGTACCGGGCGGGCATTCACGAAGGCGTGGACTTTTACGCCGGCTACAGCTGCGCAACAGTGCTCGAAGGCACGCCGGTGATGGCCGCAAAAGCGGGGACGGTCGTAAGGGCCGACCACGGCTTTACTGAAATGACAGCCGATGAATTGCAGGAGCTATTGAACCGGTCGCTGGCCCAGGGATATACCGACGCCGAGGGATTGGACCGATTTCGTGGCCAGCAGGTCTGGGTCGATCACGGTAACGGCGTGGTCACGCGCTATTGCCACCTGAGCGCGATCCCGACGGCGATCAGGGACGGAACGCAGGTGGCCGCCGGCGATCTGGTCGGGTACGTTGGCGATTCAGGGACGCCGGAGGCCGTCACCGCGCCCGGCACCGAGATACATCTGCATTTCGAGCTCCGCGTCGGCGATACTTTCCTCGGTGCAGGTCTTCCGACCGGCCAGGTGCGCCAGCTATACGAGCAGGCGTTCTCGCCTCCTTGATGTTCACCGCCTTCAATGACAGATAACCTCCGGGTATCAGAACCTCTTGAGCCGGGCTCCAGACTTAGCATCGGGCCGCGCAGCGTTTTCCGCCGGATCGTGCTACCGTTGCTCGTTATCGGTGCAATTGTCGCGGCCATTTGGTGGCTCGAATCGCGTGGCGGCGATGACGTTAGCCCCACGGGGGAGCGGTATGGGCCCGTCGAGTTGCCAACGGCGCTTCAGACGACGGGTTTGGAGATCGGCGTTCAAGAAGGCAATCTGGCGCCGGACTTCCTGTTGGGGACCTTGGACGGCAGCGAGGTCCGCTTGAGCGCGCTGCGCGGTCAGCCAGTAGTGCTGAACTTCTGGGCGACCTGGTGCGCGCCCTGCCGCCAGGAGATCCCCCAATTCGTCGCGGCATATGAACGCTTTCGCAACGAGGGCTTGCTGGTGCTGGCAGTAAACATGCAGGAAGGAAAGTCGATCGCGCGGGGGTACGCGGAAGATTTCGGTATGAAATTCCCGATACCTATCGACGTTGACGGCGAAGTGGGAGATGAGTACCGTCTGCTCGGCCTGCCCATGACCTATTTCATCGATCGCGGCGGGGTGGTCCGCAGCGTCTTCACCGGGCCGCTGCAAGAGCGGCGCAGCGATACGGACGTACGCGGTGCAATCGAGCAAAGCGATCTGGAGCAGCGGATCGCTCAGATCCTCGGTAGTGGTGCACCGTAATGGAACGCGGCGAGGCGATACCCGGGCGCGTCCCGGTCCCCTCCGCTCCTCGCGGTTGGTCACGCACACTTGGCGTTCTGAACCCGCTAAGGGCCGTTTGGTGGCTCTTCACCAATGTTCGCTTCGCCGTCGTTCTCCTGGTCCTTCTTTGCGGACTCAGCCTACTCGGCGTCGTCCTGCCGCAAAAGCCGCTCCCCGTGCGCGGCGATGTGGTGGCAGAAGCGAATTGGGTGCGCGTCCAAGAAGGCAAGTTCGGCTTCCTGACAGACCCGCTTGACGAGACCGAGCTGTTCGATGTATTTCACGCCCGCTGGTTCGGCATTCTTCTCACACTGACGGCAGCGTCCACCGGGGCCTACGTCATCAGCCGGCTGCCCGGCGCCTGGCGGGCTATTACTCAACCCCGAAAGCGTGTGCCCGATCGATATTTCGAGACGGCGCCCAACCGGCTTGAGGTTGCCGGGGGCTTGGATGCGGGCCGGCTGGAAGAAGCGTTGCGCCGGTCTCGTTATCGCGTTGAGCGCTTCGACGAGGCAGACGCGTCGAACATCTTTGCAGACCGGTTCGCCTGGGCCCAGTTGGGGACCCTCTTTACTCATGCCGCCGTCATCGTCTTCGTCCTCGCGGCGGTCGTTAGCCGGGCGGACGCTTTCTCGTCGCCGCTTTTCCTGGCCGAGGGCTCCACGCTGCCCATCTTTCCCGTGCGTGACCCCAATCAGATGCAGGTCGAGCTGCGGGATGCAAAGGCGCAGTTTGCGGCCGATGGACAGGCCCTCGACTATCGATCAGAAATCGCGATCTACCGAAGGGGCGAGGAGGTCAGGAGCTGCACTTCCACGGTGAATTCCCCCTGCAGCTTCGCAGGCTACAAGTTCTACCAGTCCGCCTACTTCGGGTTTGGCGCAGCTGTGCAGGTCCGTGACCTCCAGACAGGCAACACGATCTATCGCGAGACGCTCGCGCTATCGGGTACAGCGAAGGCACCGCACGTGACAGTCCGCGACGGCGCGGGAGCTGTACTCCTGGACGAGACCTTGGTGCTGACGGACGAGCTCGTGGGGCGTGACTTCACATACCGCGGCACACTTGTCCGCCTGCCATCCGGCCGCTTGATCAGCGTTGGTCTCCAAACGGCCGATAACGGTGATGAGCGGTTGGCCGTCCTCGAGCCGGGCGCGGGGGACGGTCTACTTCAGCTGTCCCTCGCCGAGGGAGAGAGCGGTGAGTCGGGCGGTCTTCAGGTGTCATATCAGAAGGCTGTTGCAATACCATATGCGCTCGTTCCGGAACTCCCCGTGCCCCTCACGACCGGCGAGGATGGCGCGAGCAAGCCCGCTCTCCAGCTCAGCAACGTCGTTTACGGCACCGACAAGACATCCGAAGGGACGACAACCGGCGATTCAACACCTGCGGGACCGCCCCTGCTGACACTCACCGGCCTCAAAGCCCAGGCCGTCAAGCTCCACCAAGGCGAGAGCGTCCGGGTGGGTGATTACCAGTACAGCTTTCTCGGTCAGCGCGAGTTCGCCGGCATCACGGTCAAGAGAGACCGCAGCGACTATTTGATCTGGGCGGGCGCGGCGCTGATCGTCGCCGGGCTGGCAGCGACGTTCTGGGTGCCTAGACGCAGGTTTTGGGCTAAAATTACCGCGACTCGCACGCTGATGGCCGGCCAAGCACCGGCCCACGCGCGTTATGCCCGCGAGTTGAGGCGCCTGGCCCACCAAGCAGGTTCTGCACGGGACATTATGAAGGACGATGATTGAGACGATGCTACTCTCGATTGACATCGGCATCGACCCGGTAATTTTCAGCAACTGGGGTATCGAGGTTACCTGGCATGGTCTCTTCACGGCGCTCGGCGTGATCATCGGCGTCGGGGTAGCAACCGCTTTCGCCCGGCGGGAGGGGTACCAGGAAGACACAATCTACAACGTAGCGCTTTGCTTAGTGATTGGGGGAATCGTCGGAGCGCGCTCGTTGTACGTGATCGAGAACTGGGGGGACTTCAAAGGCGATCTCGTAGACGTCGTCCGTGTCAACACCGGCGGCATTTCGATCTACGGAGCGCTTATCGGCGGCACCCTCGGCGCCTGGCTTTACGTAATCATCCGCAAGGTGCCGAACATCCCCCGCGCTGCGGATATCGCCTCGATGGGCGGCATCCTCGGCATGGCTGTGGGGAGGATCGGAGACATCATCAACGGCGAGCACTTCGCGAGCCACACGGACCTGCCGTGGGGCGTTGTCTACACGCATTCGAGCAGCCCGAGCGTCATCCATTTCGGCCCGAACGCCCCGCCGCAACATCCTGCGGTGGCTTACGAGATGATAGGCGACATCGTAATCTTCGGCATATTGATACTCATTTATCTGCGCGTAAACCGGGCAGGCGTTACGTTCTTCGCCTGGGTCTTCCTCTATGGCCTGCTGCGGACGCTTGTCAGTTTCCTGCGTCTGGACGACATCGTGTTCATGGGCCTGCGGACGGCGCAGCTCATCGGTATTGGTGCGATGGTTTTCGGGCTCGCAGGCATGGCCTACCTGCTACGAATACCGCCCCGGGGCACAGGCAAGCGCGCTGGCCGCCGTAGGATTCAGCGTGAGCAGGGCCAACCCACGCCGGAGGGAGAACCGGCGACTTGAAAGTAACCCTCTACACGAAAGAAGGCTGCGGATTGTGCGCGCAGGCCGAGGAGATATTGAGGCGCGCTCGGAAGCTAGTCCGTTTCGAGACCGAACTCATTTACATCGAAGATGACCCCGCGCTTTTCAGCCGATACCAGGACCGTATCCCCGTGATTGAGGTAGGCGGCGAGGAGGTGGCATCGGCGCCCGTCGAGGAGGCGCGCTTGCTGGCTGTCCTCTCGTCATACGCCTGAGGGGCGCGCTTCCTACGCATTACACCGTTCTGTAACTATTTACTACTACTCAACTTTTGTGATACCCCTTACGATAAAAGAGCATCATATTTTTTGCAGTGATTGCATAACATGAATCAGACTTCTATGAAGCGGCACGATCGGAGCAGCGAGCCCTTGGCCATTCAGAATCACTGGTACCTGGTATCCAGCCACGGCGCTGTGTTGTTTTACATTGCCGTCTATCCAGAGTGCACCATCCGCCAGATCGCCGACGAGATGGCTCTGACGCAGAGGACCGTGTGGGGACTGATTGGCGATTTGCGGCGGGCGGGGATGCTCAACGTACGCCGCGATGGCCGACGTCATCACTACACTGTGAACCTCGAGGCTCCCTTCCGCCATCCGATTCTCACAGACCTGACACTACGCTCCGTATTGGGCGCGGTCGTGGGCCGTAAACCCACTGAGCGGCGAGCCTCCAACCGCAAGTCGGCGTAGTCGCGTCGGGAGGCCAGTTCGTTCGTTGACACCGTTTCGACGCGTGTGCTAGCATCCCCTCAACAAAATCGAAGAATATCCTTATCAAGAGAGGTGGAGGGCACGGCCCTGTGAAGCCCGGCAACCAGTCCCAGCGAGGACACGGTGCCAATGCCGGCCCCCCGACGAATCGGGGGGATCGATAAGGCGAGCGGCAGACCTCTTCTCTCGAAAGGAAGAGGTCTAATTATTTGTCCAGCGCGTTAGGCGAACGACAAATCGGCGTCCGAATGGCGATGGCGCAGGCCCGCTTGCGGCGGGCCTTGCCTAGCTTGTTCTAGCCCATCAACCGGAGGACCGATCATCATGTCGTTCGCGAAAAACCTCAAATGCAGAGAGTGCGGCCGCGTCTATCCGCTTGACCCGATTCACGTGTGCGAGTTCTGCTTCGGCCCGCTCGAAGTCTTCTACGACTACGAGGCGATGGGACGCGCCGTCACCCGAGACCACATCGAACGGGGCCCGCCCACCATGTGGCGCTATGCTGAGTTGTTGCCTTGCAACCCGGAGACGGCTGTCGACATCGGAACCGGCCTGACGCCTCTGGTCCGTGCGCGGAATCTCGGCCGTCTTCTCGGTTTGGACCGTCTGTACATCAAGAACGACTGCCAGAACCCTACGTGGTCGTTCAAGGATCGCGTTGTGTCGGTCGCCACGAGCGTGGCGCGGGAGTTCGAGTTCGACACGCTCGCTTGTGCCTCCACCGGCAACTTGGCCAACAGCGTGGCCGCGCATGCCGCCCGAGCGGGCATGAAAGCACGTGTCTTCATCCCTGCGGACCTGGAGCAGGGCAAGATTATCGGCTCCGCAATCTATTCACCGACGTTGGTCGCTGTCGACGGCGGCTACGATGAAGTGAACCGGCTCTGCAGTGAAGTAAGCGACAAGTACCCCTGGGCCTTCGTGAACATCAATATGCGACCCTACTACGCAGAAGGCAGCAAGACGCTTGGATACGAGGTGTGCGAGCAGCTCGGCTGGCGCGCGCCGGACCACTGCATCGTGCCTCTTGCCAGTGGTTCGCTTTACACGAAGATCTACAAGGGCATCAAGGAGCTTTCCTGGCTCGGCCTTGTCGACTGGCGGGCCACGCGAATGAGCGGCGCTCAGGCGGAGGGTTGCTCGCCCATCGCCGAAGCGTGGAACCGGCGCAGCTTCCTCATCAAGCCGCAGAAGCCGAACACCATCGCGAAATCGCTCGCTATCGGTAACCCCGCCGATGGCTACTATGCCCTGAAGACAATGGCCGACACCAACGGCGCCGCGGCGACCGTGACGGACGAAGAAGTCGTCGAGGGGATTCAGCTACTCGCCGAGACCGAAGGCATCTTCGCCGAGACCGCCGGCGGGGTCGTAATCTCCGGCCTCCGGAGACTCGTTGAAGACGGCCATGTGCGCGGCGATGAGGTTGTCGTCGCGTTCATAACGGGCGCCGGGCTTAAGACGCAAGAGGCCGTGCTTCCGGCGATTCAACCGCCGCTCACGATCCGTGCCACCCTCGACTCCTTTGAGGAGGCGCTGGAGGAGCGAGATGGCGTGCTCCCGGCGGCCAGGGGAGCGTGACGGTGGACAAGCTACGCGTGAAGTTCACCTTCGTCGAGTCGCTCATTAAGGAGCCGATCATCTGGAAGCTCGGGCGCGAGTTCGAAGTCGTCACAAATATCCGCCGCGCCGACGTCCAGGCCGATCGCGGTTGGGTAATCCTCGAACTCGAAGGTCAACGCGACGAAATCGACCGCGGCCTCGAGTGGGTCGGGCAGCAGGGCGTGCGCGTCGACCCCGTGTACGAAGATATCGTCGAGGGCTAGAAGAGCGCGAGGAGGAGAAGCAGATGGCGATGCAACGTGAGCCGGAGTCAGGCGTAATCCCCGGGCAAGAGAACCTGCGCTTGAGCGTCATAGTTCGTATTCCGACGCCACTTCGCAAGCTGACGAACGACCAGGATGTAGTCTCAGGCAGCGGCGAGACCCTCACTCAGTGTATCGACGGTCTCGACGCTCAATATCCCGGCTTGAAGGACCGCCTGCTGGACGAGACAGGCGAGCTGCGCCGCTTCGTGAATATCTACATCAACGGTGAAGACGTCCGCTTCGCGCAGGGTGTCCAGACCGCTGTTAAGCCCGGCGACGAGATCAGCATCGTGCCCGCGGTGGCCGGCGGGAGCGAGGAGCCACGTGCGGAACCGCGTCTGAAGTACTACCGCGCGTCGCCGGGCGCCTACCAGGCGCTCAAGCAGCTCCAGGACTACGTCGAGCAATCGGGCCTCGAACGGCCGCTGCTCGAGCTAGTGAAGCTGCGGGCGTCACAGCTAAACGGCTGTGCCTTCTGCCTCGATATGCACTGGAAGGAAGCGCGCGCGGCGGGCGAGAGCGAGGAGCGTCTCTACATGCTCAACGCTTGGCGCGAATCGCACCTCTACAGCGAGCGCGAGCGGGCCGCTCTGGCGTGGACCGAGTCACTTACGCTCGTCGCGCAGACCGGGGCACCGGACGACGTATACCAGGAAGTGAGCGTCCACTTCGATGAGAAGGAAATCTCCGATCTCACGCTCGCGATCGCCGCGATCAACGCCTGGAACCGCATGGCGATCGGCTTTCGGCTGGTGCCGGGCTGGTATGAAGCCCGCGAG